>NZ_CP134049.1:3600000-3930924 GCF_031582965.1 Bacillus sp. NEB1478 | reverse complement strand
AAATTGGTTGGAAAATATAAATGACCTATGGTCCAAAGCGCTAGCTGCAATAGAAACAAAAGTCAGTAAGCCAAGCTTTGAAACCTGGTTAAAATCTACAACAGCTCATGCATTGCAAAATGATACGCTTGTGATAACAGCACCGAATGAATTTGCCCGCGACTGGCTAGAATCCAGATATGCTGGCATTATTTCTGAAACATTATTGGACGTTACGGGTGCTGCACTTGATGTAAAGTTCATCATTCCGCAAAATCAAGCAGAATTAGACTTAGATTTAGAACAAGCGATGAAGAAAGCTCCAAAACCGCATAAAGAACCGCATGAAGAAGTTTCTCAAAGTATGCTAAATCCGAAATATACATTTGACCGGTTTGTTATCGGTTCAGGAAACCGTTTCGCTCACGCTGCGTCGCTAGCAGTTGCAGAAGCGCCGGCTAAAGCATATAATCCGCTATTTATTTATGGTGGTGTTGGTTTAGGAAAAACACATTTAATGCATGCGATCGGACATTATGTACTGGAGCACAATCCAAGAGCAAAAGTTGTTTATTTATCATCAGAGAAATTTACAAATGAGTTTATTAACTCTATCCGTGATAACAAAGCGGTAGAATTTCGCAATAAGTATCGCAGCATAGACGTGCTTTTAATAGATGATATTCAATTCCTCGCTGGAAAAGAATCAACTCAAGAGGAATTTTTCCATACATTTAATGCGCTTCATGAGGAAAGTAAACAAATCGTAATCTCGAGTGACCGTCCTCCAAAGGAAATACCAACCTTGGAAGACAGACTTCGTTCACGTTTTGAATGGGGTTTAATTACCGACATTACACCGCCGGACTTAGAAACGAGGATTGCGATTTTACGTAAGAAGGCGAAAGCAGAAGGTCTCGATATACCTAATGAAGTAATGCTGTATATCGCAAATCAAATCGATACAAACATTCGTGAGCTTGAAGGTGCACTTATTCGTGTTGTTGCTTATTCATCATTAATTAATCAAGATATGAATGCTGATTTAGCAGCAGAAGCATTGCGGGACATCATCCCATCTGCCAAACCGAGGACTCTTACTATTCATCATATACAAGAAGTTGTTGGCAAGCATTATAATGTAAAGCTAGAAGATTTTACGGCTAAAAAGAGAACGAAAACAGTTGCTTTCCCAAGACAGATCGCTATGTATTTATCTCGAGAGCTTACAGATAATTCGCTTCCTAAAATTGGCGAAGAATTTGGCGGCCGTGATCATACTACCGTTCTCCATGCCCATGAAAAAATTTCCAAGTTACTTATTATAGATCATATGCTGCAAAAGAAAGTACAAGAGATACATGATCAGTTAAAATCAATCTAATGATTACCGGTGAATACTGTGAATAACTTGTACGCATTTATACACAGTCTGTCCACATGTGGATAGGCTGTTATATATTTGTATTTTGGGCTTATCCACAAATTCACAGCGCCTATTACTATTACTACTATTTTTTTAAAGATTTTAATAAATAACAGGGGGTAAAAAAAATGAAAGTTAAGATTCAATTGAACCAGTTGATTGAAGCTGTTCAAGATGTCATGAAAGCTGTATCTTCTAGAACTACAATTCCTATTCTAACGGGTATCAAAATGGAAGTTACATTTGATGGTGTACATTTAACTGGTAGCGATTCTGATATTTCGATTGAAAGACTTATCCCAGTTGAAGAAGACGATCACGTACATATCGAAGTATCAAAAGAAGGAAGCGTTGTTCTTCCTGCTCGTTATTTTTCAGAAATCGTAAAAAAACTACCGAATGATACAGTAGAAATTGAGGTCGGGGAACGTTTTGAAACAACTCTTCGCTCAGGTTCATCTGAATTTAGTTTATTAGGCTTAGATCCTGAAGAATATCCTCACCTACCGCAAATTGAGGAAGATCTTGTTTTTGAAATTCAAAGTGATCTTCTTAAAACAATGATTCGCCAAACTGTCTTTGCAGTGTCCACCTCAGAAACACGCCCTATACTTACTGGTGTGAACTGGACGTTATCAGACGGAGTGTTAAACTGTATTGCAACAGATAGTCACCGACTGGCGCAGCGCAAAATGCCGATTGATTCTAATGCTAATGATCTTTCGTTTCAAAACGTCGTCATCCCGGGCAAAAGTTTGAATGAACTGTCCAAGATTATTGATGAGAATGCTGAGAAAGTACAAATCGTTGTGACAAACAACCAAATCCTATTTAAAGCGAAGAATATCTTATTATTCTCTCGTTTATTAGACGGGAATTATCCAGATACAACTAAGTTGATTCCTTCAGAAAGCAAAACAACGTTTGTTTTAAAGACAAAAGAATTCTTGCAAGCAATCGACCGGGCTTCATTATTAGCTAGAGAAGGAAGAAACAATGTAGTAAAACTTGCATCACTCGATAACCAAACCATTGAAATATCATCGAACTCACCTGAGATCGGTAAAGTTTTTGAACATATCATTGCAGAAGAGATTGAAGGCGAAGAATTGAAAATCTCTTTTAATGCTAAATATGTCATGGAAGCTCTGAAAGTAATGGACTGCTCTGAAATCAGCGTCCTCTTTACTGGGGCAATGCGTCCTTTCTTAATTCAACCTGTAGGAGAAGATTCCATCCGTCAATTAATCTTGCCGGTAAGAACTTACTAAATATAAAGCTGCCGGAAGACCGGTAGCTTTTATTTTCTTTCTAAGAGAGATCGCTTTTGGGGACACTAGAACATAATGAAATTTTTTTAGGAGGCAAAAAAATGCAAAATGTTAAAATCACATCAGAATTTATTACCCTTCAGCAACTATTGAAAACAACTGATGTCATCCAATCCGGCGGCATGGTAAAATGGTATTTAGCTGAACATGAAGTTCTTGTGAACGGAGAACATGAAACACGCCGAGGTAAAAAATTATATGCGGGTGATGTCGTGTCCATTCCAGATTTAGGAGAGATTCAGGTAACAACGGAATAGGGGGTATCCCTTTGCATATTGAACAGCTTCATCTGAGGAACTACCGCAACTATAAACAACAGTCCCTTAGTTTTGAAAATAAGGTCAATGTCTTTCTTGGCGAAAACGCACAAGGGAAAACAAATGTCATGGAATCTATCTATGTTTTGGCCATGGCTAGATCGTATCGAACGGCAAAAGATAAAGAGTTAATAACTTGGGACGAAGAGTATGCTAAAATAGAAGGTAGTATAAAAAAGAGAAACAGCTCTTTTGATTTAAGTCTTGTTATTTCACAAAAAGGAAAAAAAGCGAAAATCAGCCGCATTGAACAACGGCGTCTAACCGATTACGTTGGACACTTCAATGTTGTTATGTTTGCACCTGAGGATTTAAATCTTGTAAAAGGCAGTCCGCAGGTGCGTCGTCGTTTTATTGACATGGAAATCGGGCAGGTTAATGCTGTTTATCTGAATGACTTATCGGTGTACCAAAAAATTCTGTCTCAGCGAAATTCTTTGTTAAGGGACATGTATCGGAATAAAAGTACGGAAAACATGACGATGCTTGAAATTTTAACAGAGCAGATGATAGATAAAGCGGCACGTATCACATTGAAGCGTTTAACTTATATGGATAAACTGCAAAAATGGGCCGAACCGATCCACCATGGAATATCAAGAGGACTGGAAAGCTTGAAAATTCATTATAAACCTACGATAGAGGTATGTGATGAAGCAGATTTGTCGAAAATGATAGAAGCGTTTCAACAGAAATTTGGTAAAATAAAAGAAAAAGAGATTGAGCGGGGAACAACCTTATTCGGACCGCACCGGGATGATTTGTTATTTTCCGTTAATGGAAAAGATGTTCAAACGTTCGGATCCCAAGGACAGCAACGAACGACAGCACTCTCTTTGAAGTTAGCCGAGATCGATCTGATTCATTCCGAGGTAGGTGAATATCCCGTACTATTGCTGGATGATGTTCTCTCCGAATTAGATGATTTCAGACAATCTCATCTGTTAAACACGATCCAAGGAAAAGTTCAAACCTTTGTTACGACGACCAGTGTAGAAGGCATTCATCATGAAACATTGTTCAAGGCCGCAACATATCAAGTTCATTCAGGCTCCATAGAGCGATTGAAATGAGGTGAGGGTATATGCTTTTACATTTAGGAGATGAGGAAGTCATTCATTCTAAAGATGTATTGGCCATTTTAGATGTGAATGCTTTAAAGGTATCAGAACTTGCGAAAGAGTTTCTTAAAAAGCATGAGAAAAATCAGACATTAACAGACTTAAGCGGCAATGCTCCTAAATCGGTTATTATTACTGACAAAACAATCTATTTATCCCCCCTTTCTGCATCAACGTTAAAAAAGAGAGCCTCTGAACGCCTCGAACTTGAAAATGGCTGGAATATAAAATAAAGGTTTTATAAATAAAGCGTTTTTAAACCAGAATGAAGGTGAACCAATTGACGACTGAACAACAGTTACAACCACAATATGATGAAAGTAATATCCAGGTATTAGAAGGACTTGAAGCCGTTCGGAAAAGACCTGGTATGTATATTGGTGCTACGAACGTACGCGGACTCCACCATCTTGTATGGGAAATCGTAGATAACTCAATCGATGAAGCGTTGGCAGGTTATTGTGACACGATCCGCATAACGATTGAAGAAGACAATAGTATTACTGTCGAAGATAACGGCCGTGGTATTCCTGTCGGTATGCACGAAAAGATGGGAAGACCGGCACTGGAAGTTATTATGACCGTTCTCCATGCTGGAGGAAAATTTGGCGGCGGCGGATACAAAGTTTCCGGTGGACTGCACGGTGTAGGTGCATCCGTTGTAAATGCACTATCCACGATGCTGGAAGTTACAGTATCACGTGACGGCAAACTGCATTATCAAAAATATGAGCGCGGTGTACCGACTGCAGACCTGAAAGTAATCGGTGAAACAGACAAAACAGGTACTCTTACGCACTTTAAGCCAGACCCTGAAATTTTTACAGAATCATTAGAATATGATTTCCCAACTCTTTCAAATCGTATAAGAGAACTTGCTTATTTGAACCGCGGTTTGCGCATTATTGCTCAAGACAAACGCGGTGAAGAGCCTGAAGTGAAGGAATATCATTATGAAGGCGGTATTAAATCATACGTTGAGCATATCAACCGTACGCGTGAAGTACTGCATGAAGAACCGATCTTCGTTGAAGGAGAAAAAGATGGGATTTCTGTAGAAATCGCATTCCAATACAATGATAGCTATGCAAGCAATATTTATTCTTTTGCAAACAACATTAATACCCACGAAGGCGGAACACATGAATCCGGTTTTAAAACAGCTCTTACGCGTGTTATAAACGATTATGGCCGTAAAAACAGTTTGTTTAAAGACAACGATACAAACCTTACAGGTGAAGATGTGCGTGAAGGTTTAACAGCGATCATTTCAATCAAGCACCCGGATCCTCAGTTTGAAGGACAAACAAAAACGAAGCTTGGAAACTCTGAAGCGAGACAAATTACGGAGTCTATCTTCTCGGAAACTTTTTCATCGTTCATGATGGAAAATCCGATTGTTGCAAAAGCAATCGTTGAAAAAGGAATGATGGCGCTCCGTGCTCGAGTCGCTGCTAAAAAAGCTCGTGAATTAACGCGCCGCAAAAGTGCATTAGAAGTTTCAGCACTGCCAGGTAAATTGGCTGACTGTTCTTCTAAAGACGCCAGCATTTCAGAAATCTATGTGGTTGAGGGTGACTCAGCCGGTGGTTCTGCAAAACAAGGACGTGACCGCCATTTCCAAGCGATCTTGCCATTAAGAGGTAAAATCATCAACGTAGAAAAGGCAAGGTTAGATAAGATTCTATCAAACAATGAAGTTCGAGCAATCATTACAGCGCTTGGTACAGGTATTGGCGATGAATTTGATATCACAAAAGCTCGTTATCATAAAGTTATTATCATGACCGATGCAGATGTCGATGGTGCACATATTCGTACATTGCTTCTGACATTCTTCTTCCGCTACATGCGTCCGATCATTGAACATGGATACATTTATATCGCGCAGCCGCCGCTATATAAAGTTCAGCAAGGGAAACGGGTTGAATACGTTTATAACGATAAAGAGCTTGAAAAGCTGCTTAGTGAGCTTCCACAAACTCCAAAACCCGCGCTTCAGCGCTATAAAGGTCTAGGAGAGATGAATCCTACTCAGCTATGGGAAACAACGATGGATCCTGAAACACGTACATTGCTTCAAGTAGAGATGAAAGATGCAATGGCTGCTGATGAAACGTTCGATATCCTAATGGGTGATAAAGTTGAACCACGCCGTGACTTTATCCAAGAAAACGCACAGTACGTGAAAAACTTAGATATATAGTTTGAAATGCTGAAACGATCGATTTGCCCCGACAAGCGTTTAACCTCCTGTACACAGACACGCTTTTTGTGTCGAGGAAAGGAGGAAAACGACCTCGAGGGGCAGATCGTTGAAGCTGGACAATAATGAAATGTTGAAACGTAAAAGAAAAACAGGGAGCGCTCCTGTTTTTCTTGGTTTAAAAAAGAGATGTCTTTTGACTCTTAAGAGTATCATTGGACTGAAAAACCTATGTTTTGCAAGAGGTTATGGAGGTTGGAAGAATGTCTGAAATGGAACGCCCTCGGATTAAAGAAATAAATATCAGCATAGAAATGCGTACTTCTTTTATGGATTATGCGATGAGTGTTATCGTCAGCCGTGCACTCCCTGATGTACGTGATGGATTAAAGCCCGTGCATAGACGTATATTATACGCGATGAATGACCTCGGAATGACAGCCGATAAAGCGTATAAAAAGTCTGCGAGAATCGTCGGTGAAGTAATTGGTAAGTACCATCCACACGGTGATTCCTCCGTTTATGAAGCGATGGTTCGTATGGCACAAGATTTCAATTACCGCCACATGCTTGTTGACGGTCACGGAAACTTTGGATCTGTAGATGGCGATGCTGCGGCAGCGATGCGTTATACAGAAGCGCGCATGTCAAAAATCGCCATGGAATTGGTTCGCGATATTAACAAAGATACAATCGGATATAAAGACAACTATGATGGATCTGAACAAGAACCTGTTGTTTTACCAGCACGTTTTCCTAACTTACTTGTAAATGGTGCCTCAGGAATTGCTGTTGGTATGGCAACAAATATTCCTCCGCATAACCTTGGAGAAGTCATTGATGGGGTTCTTGAACTAAGTAAAAACCCAGATATTACGGTTCCTGAATTGATGGAGATTATACCTGGACCCGATTTTCCTACTTCTGGAGAAATTTTAGGCCGTGAAGGAATTCGAAAAGCTTACCAAAGTGGCCGAGGCTCCATTATTATTCGTGCAAAAGCTGAAATCGATGAAATGCCAAATGGTAAAGCTGTCATTATCGTTTCGGAGCTTCCTTATCAAGTCAATAAAGCACGTTTGATTGAAAAGATCGCAGAACTTGTCCGCGATAAAAAAATTGATGGAATCACTGATCTTCGTGATGAGTCAGACCGTAACGGTATGCGTATCGTTATGGAAGTCCGCAGAGATGCAAACGCAAATGTCATTTTAAATAATTTATATAAACAAACGGCTCTTCAAACGAGCTTTGGTCTTAATATGCTCGCACTAGTTGATGGTCATCCGAAAATTTTAAACATTAAAGAATTTTTGTACCATTATTTAAAGCATCAGCAAGTTATCATTCGCCGCCGTACGGAGTTTGATCTGAAAAAAGCTGAAGCTCGCGCACATATTTTAGAAGGACTTCGTATTGCGCTTGATCATCTTGATCAGGTAATTGCTTTAATTCGCGGATCGCGTACTACAGATATTGCCCGTGAAGGTTTGATTGAGAACTTTAAATTAAGCTACGAGCAGGCACAAGCTATCTTAGATATGCGCTTGCAGCGTCTAACTGGCCTGGAGCGGGACAAGATCGAAAATGAATACAATGAACTTGTGGCTATTATCAATGAATTAAAAGCAATCCTAGCAGATGAAGAGAAAATTCTTGAAATTATTCGAACTGAGCTTACGGAAATTAAAGAAAAGTACGATAATCCAAGACGTACAACTATTTCTGTAGGCTTCAACAGCATTGAAGACGAGGATTTAATTCCGCGTTCTAATATCGTTATTACATTAACAAACAAAGGTTATATCAAACGTCTTCCGATTTCTACTTATCGTTCGCAGCGACGCGGCGGTAAAGGGATTCAAGGAATGGGTACGAGTGAAGATGATTTTGTAGAACAATTATTTACTACAAATACACATAATTACATTTTGTTCTTCACGAATAAAGGAAAAGCTTACCGATTAAAAGGTTATGAGATTCCTGAATACGGAAGAACGGCAAAAGGAATCCCAATCATTAACTTACTGCAGATTGAACAAGGAGAGACGATCTCGGCAGTTATTCCAGTAGAAGATATGGAGAATGACGAGTTATTCCTTAACTTTATGACGAAACAAGGAATTACAAAACGTTCTGCGTTATCTGCTTACAGCAACATCCGTAAAGGTGGTTTGTTTGCCATCAACCTGCGTGATGACGATGAACTGATGGGTGTTCGATTAACGGACGGAACAAAAGACATCATTGTTGGTACGAAGCAAGGAATGTCTATCCGTTACCAAGAAACTGATGTTCGATCAATGGGTAGAACAGCAACCGGAGTTAAAGCTATCAATCTCGGTGAAGATGATGCGGTAGTCGGTATGGAAGTGCTGGATGAAACTCAAGATATTTTAATTGTTACGGAAAATGGTTACGGAAAACGTACTCCTATGAGCGAATACCGTTTACAGTCCCGTGGCGGAAAAGGGATCAAAACCGTTAATATCACAGATAAGAACGGACCGGTAGTTACGCTTAAAACGGTAACAGACGAAGAAGACCTCATGATTATTACGGCTAAAGGTATCATTATTAGAATGAATATCTCAGGCATCTCAACAATGGGACGTAATACACAAGGTGTCAGACTTATGACTATGAAAGAAAGCAATCATGTTGCTACGGTAGCTGTAGTTGAACGTGAAGAAGAAACAGATGAAGAATTATTAGATGAAAATGGCGATCCAATCGTAACTGTTGAAGCCCCTGAAGATGAATCATCTGAAGAAGCAGTAGAAAAAGAAGATACAGAAGAGAATAACGAATAATTTTTTAAAAGAGGAAAATGTGTATACATTTTCCTCTTTTTTATTAGTACAATGAAAATATGAATTTTCCAGTAAAAGGGGCTTTTGTATGAAGATCAAAACGAGTCAGGTTAAAGTGGGTCATATGCTCGTTCAAGACGTATTTTCGATGACTAATGAGCCGATCGTCAATAAGAATACTATTTTAAATCAGGATTATCTTCGTATATTGATGCGTTTTAATATTGAGGAAATCGATGTTGTCAGTGATTCAGCCAGGGGACAAATATATCAATCCAAAAAAGAAACAGCTAATTCAGAAGCGGTTTCGATGTCTGGATTAGAAACAGCATCAATTAAACAAGTGAAAACGGAAGAGAAACTATCTTTTCCAGAGATGTACCTACAAGCAGTAAAAAGATATAAACAGCTTTTTACAAATTGGCAGTCTGGCAGCAACATCGATATGCTGGAAGTGCGGCAATCTGTGCTTAACATTTTACAAGAAGGCACGAACTATCCGAGAGAGATGTTACTGCTGCACCATTATGCAACACGTGAGGATTACATATACCATCATGCTGTATCCGTCGGAATCCTGAGTACTTTTTTAGCAAAAAAACTCAATTACACGAGTGGTGATTGTATCCAGATCGGCCTAGCTGGAGTACTATCTGACTGCGGGATGTCCAAAGTACAGCCAGGTTTATTGAAGAAAGGCGGAGCACTCTCACCAAACGAATTTGATGAGGTTAAGAAACATACGATAAACGGCTATAACATGTTGAAAAAGATCCCATCTATTAAAGAAGGCGTGCTGCTTGGTGTACTTCAGCATCATGAAAGAGAAGACGGATCTGGATACCCGCTAAAAGTTCAAAGCAGCAAGCTGCATCCATTCAGTAAAATACTAGCCGTAGCAGATGTATACTTAGCCATGACATCAGAACGGCCATATCGTAGCAAACAATCTCCATTTAAGGTTTTGGAAATGATGATGAAGGATCAGTTTGGCAAGTTTAATCATCAAGTCATCCGTGCATTAATTTCTGGTTTATCTACCTTCACATTAGGAAGCAAGGTAAAACTGTCCAATAATGAGATTGGAGAAATCATTTTTATAGAAGAGAATCATCCAACTCGACCTATGATTAAACTTGATAACAATAGCGAAATCCTTGCTTTAAAAACGAGAAATGATATCTATATCGAAGAGCTTTTATCTTAGGATGAAAGCTTTTTTAATTTAGTGTTGCATCCTGAATGTATACATGATAGACTTATCAAGCTGTCTTAAAGACGGCATGTCAGAAATCACACGTACCATTTTAGTTTAGTAACTTACTATACTTTAAAAAAGTTTTAAAAGTTATTGACTCTAACGGTTTAGCGTGGTATATTATTAAAGTCGCTAAGACGAGCGGCAAACAAGTTCTTTGAAAACTGAACAAAAGAAATAGGTAAGGAATTAAATTAATTCCGTCAGTTTTAAAATCGAGCAAGACAAACACTTTTATGGAGAGTTTGATCCTGGCTCAGGATGAACGCTGGCGGCGTGCCTAATACATGCAAGTCGAGCGAATGATGAGGAGCTTGCTCCTCTGATTTAGCGGCGGACGGGTGAGTAACACGTGGGTAATCTGCCTGTAAGACGGGGATAACTCCGGGAAACCGGGGCTAATACCGGATAACAAGAGAAGAAGCATTTCTTCTTTTTGAAAGTCGGTTTCGGCTGACACTTACAGATGAGCCCGCGGCGCATTAGCTAGTTGGTGAGGTAACGGCTCACCAAGGCGACGATGCGTAGCCGACCTGAGAGGGTGATCGGCCACACTGGGACTGAGACACGGCCCAGACTCCTACGGGAGGCAGCAGTAGGGAATCTTCGGCAATGGGCGAAAGCCTGACCGAGCAACGCCGCGTGAGCGATGAAGGCCTTCGGGTCGTAAAGCTCTGTTGTTAGAGAAGAACAAGTACGAGAGTAACTGCTCGTACCTTGACGGTACCTAACCAGAAAGCCACGGCTAACTACGTGCCAGCAGCCGCGGTAATACGTAGGTGGCAAGCGTTATCCGGAATTATTGGGCGTAAAGCGCGCGCAGGCGGTCTCTTAAGTCTGATGTGAAAGCCCACGGCTCAACCGTGGAGGGTCATTGGAAACTGGGAGACTTGAGTGCAGGAGAGAAAAGTGGAATTCCACGTGTAGCGGTGAAATGCGTAGAGATGTGGAGGAACACCAGTGGCGAAGGCGGCTTTTTGGCCTGTAACTGACGCTGAGGCGCGAAAGCGTGGGGAGCAAACAGGATTAGATACCCTGGTAGTCCACGCCGTAAACGATGAGTGCTAGGTGTTGGGGGGTTCCACCCTCAGTGCTGAAGTTAACACATTAAGCACTCCGCCTGGGGAGTACGACCGCAAGGTTGAAACTCAAAGGAATTGACGGGGGCCCGCACAAGCAGTGGAGCATGTGGTTTAATTCGAAGCAACGCGAAGAACCTTACCAGGTCTTGACATCCTCTGACCACTCTAGAGATAGAGCTTTCCCCTTCGGGGGACAGAGTGACAGGTGGTGCATGGTTGTCGTCAGCTCGTGTCGTGAGATGTTGGGTTAAGTCCCGCAACGAGCGCAACCCTTGACCTTAGTTGCCAGCATTCAGTTGGGCACTCTAAGGTGACTGCCGGTGACAAACCGGAGGAAGGTGGGGATGACGTCAAATCATCATGCCCCTTATGACCTGGGCTACACACGTGCTACAATGGGTGGTACAAAGGGTTGCGAAGCCGCGAGGCCAAGCCAATCCCAAAAAGCCACTCTCAGTTCGGATTGTAGGCTGCAACTCGCCTACATGAAGCCGGAATTGCTAGTAATCGCGGATCAGCATGCCGCGGTGAATACGTTCCCGGGCCTTGTACACACCGCCCGTCACACCACGAGAGTTTGTAACACCCGAAGTCGGTGGGGTAACCCTTTTGGGAGCCAGCCGCCGAAGGTGGGACAGATGATTGGGGTGAAGTCGTAACAAGGTAGCCGTATCGGAAGGTGCGGCTGGATCACCTCCTTTCTATGGAGATTATGAGACAGCTTAGACTGTTTCGTAAGTACGCCTATTCTTCTTTTGTTCAGTTTTGAGAGAACTCAAAACTCTCAACTAAATAACATTTTTTCGTTCTTAAAGATCGGAAAGGTTATTTTAACTATGTTCTTTGAAAACTAGATATCGACATCCAAACAATATGCAAGGCAGATATATATTATTTATCTGCGCCAAGCAATAACTTTTTAAGTTAAGTTACGAGAAACGAGAAGTTCGAGGCGACAAAGTTTTGGAGGAGCGGAGTGTATTTCGATACATGAGCACCGGAAAGAACGAAGTCAACGAAGAAATTCGAAGTTGATCGTAAGTTATAAGGTTAAGCTAGAAAGGGCGCACGGTGGATGCCTTGGCACTAGGAGCCGAAGAAGGACGGGACGAACACCGATATGCCTCGGGGAGCTGTAAGTAAGCATTGATCCGGGGATTTCCGAATGGGGGAACCCACCATCCGTAATGGGATGGTATCCATATCTGAATACATAGGGTATGAGAAGGCAGACCCGGGGAACTGAAACATCTAAGTACCCGGAGGAAGAGAAAGCAAATGCGATTTCCTGAGTAGCGGCGAGCGAAACGGAATCAGCCCAAACCAGAGGGCTTGCCCTCTGGGGTTGTAGGACACTCTATACGGAGTTACAAAGGAACGAGGTAGGTGAAGTGGTCTGGAAAGGCCAGCCGAAGAAGGTAACAGCCCTGTAGCTGAAACTTCGTTCCCTCCAGAGTGGATCCTGAGTACGGCGGGACACGTGAAACCCCGTCGGAATCCGGGAGGACCATCTCCCAAGGCTAAATACTCCCTAGTGACCGATAGTGAACCAGTACCGTGAGGGAAAGGTGAAAAGCACCCCGGAAGGGGAGTGAAATAGATCCTGAAACCGTGTGCCTACAAGTAGTCGGAGCCCATTAACGGGTGACGGCGTGCCTTTTGTAGAATGAACCGGCGAGTTACGATCCCGTGCAAGGTTAAGTTGAATAGACGGAGCCGCAGCGAAAGCGAGTCTGAATAGGGCGACATAGTACGTGGTCGTAGACCCGAAACCGTGTGATCTACCCATGTCCAGGGTGAAGTTCAGGTAACACTGAATGGAGGCCCGAACCCACGCACGTTGAAAAGTGCGGGGATGAGGTGTGGGTAGGGGTGAAATGCCAATCGAACACGGAGATAGCTGGTTCTCCCCGAAATAGCTTTAGGGCTAGCCTCGCGGCAAGATTCCTGGAGGTAGAGCACTGATTGGACTAGGGGCCCCCACAGGGTTACCGAATTCAGTCAAACTCCGAATGCCAGAGAATTATCCGCGGGAGTCAGACTGCGAGTGATAAGATCCGTAGTCAAAAGGGAAACAGCCCAGACCATCAGCTAAGGTCCCAAAGTATACGTTAAGTGGCAAAGGATGTGGAGTTGCCCAGACAACCAGGATGTTGGCTTAGAAGCAGCCACCATTTAAAGAGTGCGTAATAGCTCACTGGTCGAGTGACTCTGCGCCGAAAATGTAACGGGGCTAAACGTATCACCGAAGCTATGGCTTGTACCGTATGGTACAGGGGTAGGGGAGCGTTCGAAGTGCAGCGAAGTCAGACCGGAAGGACTGGTGGAGCGCTTTGAAGTGAGAATGCCGGTATGAGTAGCGAAAGACAAGTGAGAATCTTGTCCATCGAAAGCCTAAGGTTTCCTGAGGAAGGCTCGTCCGCTCAGGGTTAGTCGGGGCCTAAGCCGAGGCTGAAAAGCGTAGGCGATGGATAACAGGTTGATATTCCTGTACCACTTCCTTTCCGTTTGAACGATGGGGGGACGCAGTAAGGTAGGGTGAGCGCACTGATGGAATAGTGCGTCTAAGCAGTTAGGCTGTTGGATAGGCAAATCCGTCCAACGTGAAGGCTGAGCTGTGATGGCGAGGGAAATTTAGTACCGAAGTCCCTGATCCTACACTGCCAAGAAAAGCCTCTAGTGAGGAAAGATGTGCCCGTACCGCAAACCGACACAGGTAGGCGAGGAGAGAATCCTAAGATGATCGGGAGAACTCTCGTTAAGGAACTCGGCAAAATGACCCCGTAACTTCGGGAGAAGGGGTGCTCTGATAGGGTTTATCGCCCGAGAGAGCCGCAGTGAATAGATCCAAGCGACTGTTTAGCAAAAACACAGGTCTCTGCGAAACCGCAAGGTGAAGTATAGGGGCTGACACCTGCCCGGTGCTGGAAGGTTAAGAGGAGGGGTTATCCTTTTAGGAGAAGCTCTGAATTGAAGCCCCAGTAAACGGCGGCCGTAACTATAACGGTCCTAAGGTAGCGAAATTCCTTGTCGGGTAAGTTCCGACCCGCACGAAAGGTGTAACGACTTGGATACTGTCTCAACGAGAGACCCGGTGAAATTATAGTACCTGTGAAGATGCAGGTTACCCGCGACAGGACGGAAAGACCCCATGGAGCTTTACTGCAACTTGATATTGGATTTTGGTACAGCTTGTACAGGATAGGTAGGAGCCTGAGAAGCCGGAGCGCCAGCTTCGGTGGAGGCGTCGGTGGGATACTACCCTGGCTGTATTGAAATTCTAACCTAGAACCGTGATCCGGTTCAGAGACAGTGTCAGGTGGGCAGTTTGACTGGGGCGGTCGCCTCCTAAACAGTAACGGAGGCGCCCAAAGGTTCCCTCAGAATGGTTGGAAATCATTCGCAGAGTGTAAAGGCACAAGGGAGCTTGACTGCGAGACCTACAAGTCGAGCAGGGACGAAAGTCGGGCTTAGTGATCCGGTGGTTCCGCATGGAAGGGCCATCGCTCAACGGATAAAAGCTACCCTGGGGATAACAGGCTTATCTCCCCCAAGAGTCCACATCGACGGGGAGGTTTGGCACCTCGATGTCGGCTCATCGCATCCTGGGGCTGAAGTAGGTCCCAAGGGTTGGGCTGTTCGCCCATTAAAGCGGTACGCGAGCTGGGTTCAGAACGTCGTGAGACAGTTCGGTCCCTATCCGTCGCGGGCGCAGGAAATTTGAGAGGAGCTGTCCTTAGTACGAGAGGACCGGGATGGACACACCGCTGGTGTACCAGTTGTTCCGCCAGGGGCATAGCTGGGTAGCTACGTGTGGACGGGATAAGTGCTGAAAGCATCTAAGCATGAAGCCCCCCTCAAGATGAGATTTCCCATCACGTCAAGTGAGTAAGACCCCTTAGAGATGATGAGGTTGATAGGTCTGGTGTGGAAGCGTGGCGACACGTGGAGCTGACAGATACTAATCGGTCGAGGGCTTATCCTTAAAAAAGCATAACGTTTGGAAAGTCGTATCTAGTTTTGAGAGAACATACTCTCAACTTAATAATAGTTTTTTCAGAAGCGAGAAGGTCGAGGAAGTGAAGTTTTGAAGGAACGGAGCGTATTACACATACGTGAGTACCGGAAGAACGAAACTGACGAAGAGTTTCGACGCTTATCAAAAAACTTTGGTTCAGTGATGATGGCGAAGAGGTCACACCCGTTCCCATACCGAACACGGAAGTTAAGCTCTTCAGCGCCGATGGTAGTTGGGGGTCTCCCCCTGTTAGAGTAGGACGTCGCTGAGCAAATGAGGAAGATGGATGAAAATCCATCTTCTTTTTTGTTTTGAAAAGCCCCGGATCGAATTCGTAGATATCGATTCGTGGCTATTGCAAGAAAAACTGTGGGTTTCGAACTCATATTTGTGGGATTGTGATTTAAAAGTGTGGGATTCTGAAACGGATTTGTGAGATTAAAGCGGCAAAGAGCTTAAAAGCGAACCAAAACGAGGAAGATGGTTGAAGATATCCATCTTCTTTTTCCTTTTTATAAGTAAATTCCGGTCAAAAAAGCTAAAAAACGTTAAAAAATAAGACCAAAAAGGAAGAAGATGGACACTTCCATCTTCCAACCTTATAAAAACATCTCTTTAACAACTCCTAAAAGCCCCCTTCACTCCATAATTCCACGGTAATCGCCAATAATTCCACGGTCAGGGGGCATATTTCCACGAAAAACACCATTATATCCACGTTAATTTGGATTTAACCACGAACCGACATGATTCAACAAAACTCGCATCAAATCCGCTTCAAATCCGCTTCAAATTCGCATTCAAACTCGCATCAAACTTGCTCCACCATTCTCTGCCAAAGTCATTACACTGCAACCCGACAGGTTTCTGTTAAGAAGGATTAAGGTATATTTTTAGCATGAAGCCAATGGCCAAATAGATAGGGAATTTTCTGTGCAGTTATGTTTAAAAACTGATTGATATAGGGCAGTTCGTCTGAAGAATAAGTGTGGAATAACTCGCTCCACCATTCGGTATCATATCTGCTGATCATGCTTAAATTATAGAGAATCACATAATGGACCATAAATTCATTTAAAAGCGGCAATTGCAAAATTTCACGATCTACCGGGAAACAATACGTATCTTCTTCAAAGTGATAGCTAAGAGGAAAACAATGATAAGGCGAGACATCAGGATTTAACCTAATAATATATTGGAAGGATGTTCCACTGTCATTTTGAAGGTTTAGTTTTGAGTGAAATGAATGATTGACGTATTCAATAAACCTTTCATCAGTCATATGAAGAAGATCTGCAGCCTCGTTTGAAAGGGTATAAGTATTGTGATTTTCTTTAGACATTTTTATATGGTGAACTGAATTATCCATTTGTTTATATAAGGGTCCCAGTTCAGGCAGCAGTCTAAAAAGATGATCCATTATAAATTTTTCACCTTCAATGTGTTTCATGTGGAACATTTTTTCACAAAAATGATTGAACAACCCAGTTTTTTGCACCTTTACTTCATCCTGAAGAAATTCATAGCTTCTTTTTTTACGCTTTCTTGTAGAAAGACCATGTGCAAGTACCGAACTGGATTCCGGGTAATCAGGATCGACGGTTAAGATACAGGCTTTCATTAACTGGATCATTCCATAAAACAGTAAGACGGGCTTAATTTCTGTTGGTGCTGTATCAGCTAACGTATAATATTTCTTTCCATGTTCCAGATAGTAAATAAAGCTATAGCAATTTTCAAAGCTTTTCCCGTTACTGTCTTTTATATTTCTCTTTTCATATTGGTAAGCTAGATAATGCTGCGTTTTTTGAGAAGAAAAAAACATATCAAAGTAAGACCAATTGTCTTGTGGATTCTTCACGGGCTGTTTTTCCTCCTCAAATTGAAATTATTTGAAAAATCGAACATATTCTGTATTCCTTGACACTAGTTTACCCAGTTGATAATCTACAAATAATATTTTTCTGGATAATAAAAATGAAGGGGTGGTTATGGCATGTGGCAAGATAAGTTTGCTAAAGAAGGTTTAACGTTTGATGATGTATTATTGATACCGGCTAAATCTGCAGTTCTTCCTAACGAGGTTTCTGTTAAGACGAGGTTATCTGATTCAGTTCAATTGAACATACCGATCATGAGTGCTGGAATGGATACTGTTACAGAGGCTAGCATGGCGATCGCAATAGCGCGTCAAGGCGGTATGGGCGTAATTCATAAAAATATGTCTATTGAAGAGCAAGCAGAGCAGGTAGACCGTGTAAAACGTTCTGAGAGTGGTGTCATTTCCGATCCTTTTTATTTAAGACCTGAACACCAGGTTTTTGATGCTGAACATTTAATGGGTAAGTATCGGATCAGCGGTGTACCAATTGTTGATGAAAACAAAAAACTTGTCGGAATTATAACAAATCGTGATATGCGTTTTATTCAGGATTATTCCATTAAAATCTCAGATGTAATGACGAAGGATAATTTAGTAACAGCATCTGTAGGTACGACATTAAAAGAAGCAGAAAAAATACTCCAGCAGTATAAGATTGAGAAGCTGCCTCTTATTGACGAAGATGGGATTCTTCAAGGATTAATTACCATTAAAGATATTGAAAAAGTAATTGAGTTTCCGAACTCCGCAAAAGATAAGCAAGGAAGACTGTTAGTTGCAGCTGCTGTAGGCGTAACAAAAGATGCATTATTGCGAGTAGAAAAACTTGTTGAAGCTGGTGTAGATGCAATCGTACTAGATACAGCACATGGTCATTCTGAAGGAGTACTTCAAAAAGTAAAAGAAGTAAGAAGTAGTTACCCAGCATTAACAATCATTGCAGGGAATGTCGCTACTCCAGAAGCTACGCGTGATTTAATAGAAGCTGGTGCCAGTGTTGTTAAGGTTGGAATTGGACCTGGATCTATTTGTACTACACGTGTAGTTGCCGGTGTAGGAGTTCCACAAGTGACTGCTGTATATGATTGTGCAACAGAAGCTAAGAAATACGGAGTACCGATCATTGCAGATGGCGGTATTAAATATTCCGGTGATATTGTTAAAGCTCTTGCAGCAGGCGGACATGCTGTCATGTTAGGAAGCATGCTTGCTGGTGTTTCTGAAAGCCCAGGAGAGCGTGAAATCTTCCAAGGACGCCAGTTCAAAGTTTATCGCGGGATGGGTTCTGTTGGAGCGATGGAACGTGGAAGCAGCGACCGATATTTCCAGGAAAATAATAAGAAGCTTGTTCCAGAAGGAATTGAGGGACGCGTGCCGTACAAAGGACCCCTTGCAGATACGATTTATCAGCTAGTTGGAGGTATCCGTTCTGGTATGGGTTATTGCGGTACAGCAACAATCGATGATCTTCAAAATGATTCTAAATTTGTTAAAATTACGGGTGCCGGTCTTCGTGAAAGCCATCCGCATCAAGTACAAATTACTAAAGAAGCACCAAATTATTCGGTCTAAAGGCACATTTTTAAGACAGAGGGGCAACCTCTGTCTATTTTTTTGAAAAAGTGTATGATACAATAATTTTTGTGTTAAATGGGTTTGGAGGTGCAGTTTTTTGAACAGCAAGGTAAAACAATTGTTAGTGTTGACGCTCGTATTGTCATTTTTTACAACGAGCATGGTAGGTTTTTCTAAAACAGCAAGTGCAGCACCATCTTTAGATGTGAAAGCTGAATCTGCTATTTTGGTCGATGGTGAAACGGGTAAAATTCTATATCAGAAAAATGAAGATAAGATGCTCGCACCAGCAAGTATGAGTAAGATGATGACCGAATACTTATTGTTAGAAGCGATTAAAAAGGACAAGATTTCTTGGGATCAAAAAACGCGTATCTCTGAATATGCTCATAAAATCTCTCAAGATCGAGCACTTTCTAACGTTCCATTAAGAATAGACGAACAATACAATGTTCGTGAATTATATCAAGCGATGGCTATTTATTCTGCAAACGGTGCAACTATTGCATTAGCAGAACTCGTAGCAGGTTCTGAAGCTGAGTTCGTTAAGAAAATGAACGCAAAAGGAAAAGAATTAGGTTTAAAAGATTATCATTTTGTAAATTCTACAGGATTAAACAACAAAGATTTAAAAGGCTTCGATTCAACTGGCGGACCTTCTGAAGAGAATATGATGAGTGCCCGTTCAGTAGCAATTCTTGCTTTCCGTTTAATCAATGATTATCCAGAAGTACTGAAAACAACCAGTATTCCAAAAGCAGTTTTCCGTGATGGTACTGATGATAAAACAAATATGCCAAACTGGAACTGGATGCTTCCTACCCTTGTATATGGTTATGAAGGGGTAGACGGATTAAAAACAGGATCTACTGATTTGGCTGGGTTTTCTTTTACGGGGACAATCAAAAGAAACGGAACACGCCTTATTTCTGTTGTTATGAAAACAAACAGTTACGAAGCACGCTTTGAAGAAACAAAAAAATTATTTGACTATGGATTTGCAAATTTTGAAAAAGCGGATATTCTTCCGGCTAATTATCAAATAAAAGGCGAGAAAACGATTCCTGTTGTAAAAGGGAAAGAAAAAGAAGTAAAAATCGCAACGAAAGACCCTCTTTCTCTTGTGATCAAACGCGGTGAAAAAGAGAACTACAAACCAGAATTTGTAGTAGATAAGAAAAAGTTAAATGAAGATGGTAAATTAACTGCACCTATTAAAAAAGGTGAAGTTGTTGGCCATGTGAAAATTGATTATAAAGGCAAAGGTGAGGACTACGGTTACTTGCTGGATAATGATACAAAAGGAAAAACAGAAGTCATTACGAAAGAAGCAGTTGATAAAGCAAATTGGTTTGTACTCGGTATGCGTGGAGTAGGAGGCTTTTTTGCTGGAATATGGTCTGGTACTGTAGACATGGTTAAAGGTTTATTCTAAATCATGGCTTATTATGCTCTTTAGCGAAAGCTAAAGGGCATTTTTTCTAGAAAATGATGTGGTCTTGCGCTTTTTATGATTTGCGTTAAAATAGATGAGAATACTATATTTTATTGTAAAAATATCGAATTATCGAAAATACAACATATACTCAGGGGGTAGCAAAGCATGTT
Organism: Bacillus sp. NEB1478; assembly: GCF_031582965.1. Lineage (NCBI taxonomy): Bacteria > Bacillati > Bacillota > Bacilli > Caryophanales > Bacillaceae > Bacillus > Bacillus sp. NEB1478. The sequence goes on along the minus strand of NZ_CP134049.1, from coordinate 3,910,308 downwards.
AAAAACAGGAACTGAACGTGTAAAACGAGGAATGGCGGAAATGCAAAAAGGCGGCGTCATCATGGACGTTATCAATGCAGAGCAAGCGCGTATTGCTGAAGCATCTGGTGCAGTAGCAGTAATGGCACTTGAGCGCGTACCGTCAGATATCCGTGCAGCAGGTGGAGTAGCTAGAATGGCTGATCCTACAATCGTAGAAGAAGTTCTAAATGCGGTGTCTATTCCTGTAATGGCAAAAGCGCGTATTGGACATATTGTTGAAGCACGCGTACTTGAAGCTATGGGTGTTGACTATATCGACGAAAGTGAAGTATTAACACCAGCTGATGAAGTTTTCCATTTGAATAAAAGCGATTATACAGTACCGTTTGTGTGCGGAGCGCGTGACCTTGGTGAAGCATCACGCCGTATCGGTGAAGGAGCTTCAATGCTTCGAACTAAAGGTGAGCCGGGAACAGGGAACATTGTTGAAGCAGTCCGCCACATGCGTATGATTCAAGGTCAAATTCGTAAAGTTGTTGCTATGAGTGAAGATGAGTTGATGACGGAAGCAAAGAACTTAGGTGCTCCATTTGAAGTTCTTCTACAAATTAAAAAAGCAGGAAAGCTTCCTGTAGTTAACTTCGCAGCAGGCGGAGTAGCTACACCGGCAGATGCAGCGTTAATGATGCAGCTTGGAGCTGACGGCGTATTCGTTGGATCAGGTATTTTCAAATCTGACAACCCAGAAAAATTTGCCCGCGCGATTGTTGAAGCAACTACTCACTACCAAGATTACAAGCTGATCGCTGAAGTTTCTAAAAATCTTGGTATCGCAATGAAAGGTATCGATATCTCTACATTAGCTCCAGGTGAGCGCATGCAGGAGCGAGGCTGGTAATTTCATGCTAAAAATCGGAGTATTAGCTTTACAAGGTGCGGTACGAGAGCATATCCACGCTATCGAAGCATGCGGTGCAGAAGCAGTAGCCGTAAAGCGCGTTGAAGAATTAGCTGATCTTGATGGTCTTGTTATGCCAGGCGGCGAGAGTACAGCAATGAGACGCTTGATTGATAAATACGGTTTTCTTCAGCCTTTAAAAGATTTTGCGGAACAAAAGCCTGTTTTTGGTACATGTGCCGGTTTAATCTTAATGGCGAAAAGAATTCAAGGTCAAGATACAGCTCACTTAGAGTTGATCGATATGACGGTTGAAAGAAATGCTTTTGGCCGCCAAGTAGACAGCTTTGAAGCTGATCTAATGATACATGGCGTTGGAGAAGCTTATACAGGTGTATTCATTAGAGCGCCATTTATCGTCGAGGTTGGTCCTGAAGTGGAAATCCTTTCAAAGCATAATGAGCGGATTGTAGCAGCGAAGCAAGGACAATTCTTGTGTGCAGCTTTTCATCCGGAACTTACGGATGATTACCGTTTACATCAATTTTTTGTAGATATGGTACAATCCTCTAAAGAAGTAGTTGCATAAAATAAGAAAATGCTGTACATTACTATAAAATCATAATAAAAAATCAATGACAGGAACTAGTAGCAAAATCAGCTTTGTTTTAGAGAGTCGGTGGCTGGTGAAAACCGATACAGGCATTTTGTGAATCCATCCTCGAGTGAAGAGCCGAAATTGAAGTAAGCTTTTCCGGTGAAGAACCGTTACGTTTTATAATTAAGCCGGCAATGGGCAATTGTTCTATTGCAATCAGGGTGGCAACGCGGGTTAACTCTCGTCCCTATTTCTAATTTTTTTAGAAATAGAGGGCGGGAGTTTTTTGATTTTTTATAACTAAAAGGAGGAAAAGAACATGTTAGATTTAAAATTTGTTCGTGCCAATTTTGAAGAAGTGAAAACAAAACTGGCTGCACGCGGGGAAGACTTGTCTGGGTTAGATCAATTTGAAGCATTAGATAGTCGTCGTCGTGAACTGATCGGTGAATCAGAAAAGTTGAAATCTAAACGTAATGAAGTATCTAAACAAGTCGCAGAATTTAAACGTGAAAAGAAAGATGCTGACCATCTTATTGTTGAGATGCGTGAGGTAGGCGATAAAATTAAAACAATCGATGATGAACTTCGACAAGTAGAAGAAGATCTGAATACAATCATGCTTACTCTTCCAAACATTCCGCATGAGAGTGTACCGATTGGTGAAACAGAAGACGATAACGTACCTGTCCGCCACTGGGGAGAAGTACCTGAGTTCGCTTTTGAACCAAAAGCACATTGGGATATTGCTACAGACCTTGGCATCGTAGATTTTGAGCGTGCTGCAAAGGTAACTGGAAGCCGCTTTGCCTTTTATAAAGGGCTAGGAGCAAGACTAGAAAGAGCACTCATCAATTTTATGATGGATTTACACGAAGATGAACATGGATATACGGAAGTACTTCCTCCATATTTAGTGAACCGTCAGAGCATGACAGGCACTGGTCAGCTTCCAAAGTTTGAAGAAGATGCGTTTAAAATCCGTGAAGAAGATTACTTCTTGATTCCAACGGCTGAGGTGCCAGTAACAAACATGCACCGTGATGAAATTCTAACCGTTGATGAATTGCCGATTGCATATGCTGCGTACAGCGCATGTTTCCGTTCTGAAGCTGGATCTGCTGGCCGTGACACACGTGGATTGATTCGTCAGCATCAGTTTAACAAAGTAGAGCTTGTTCGTTTTGTAAAGCCGGAAGATTCTTATGAAGAGCTAGAAAAACTTACAGGTCATGCTGAAAAGGTTCTTCAGTTATTAAATCTTCCATATCGTGTTCTAAGCATGTGTACTGCTGATTTAGGCTTTACAGCTGCAAAAAAATATGACATTGAAGTATACATTCCAAGCTATGGTGCTTACCGTGAAATTTCTTCTTGTTCAAATTTTGAAGACTTCCAAGCACGCCGTGCACAAATTCGTTTCCGCAGAGAAGCTAAAGGCAAACCTGAATTGGTTCATACATTGAACGGTTCTGGATTAGCTATAGGCCGTACAGTTGCCGCTATTTTAGAGAACTACCAGCAGGAAGATGGTTCTGTTATCATTCCTGAAGTACTGCGTCCATACATGGGCAATAAAGAGGTATTGAAGTAAATGAAAAAGAGAGGAATTCCCCTCTCTTTTTTTTATGAAAAATGTTGACACTAAAAAGTGAATCATGTTAATATAGTTCTTGTCAGTCACACGGAGGTATACCCAAGTCCGGCTGAAGGGATCGGTCTTGAAAACCGACAGGGGTTTAACGACCCGCGGGGGTTCGAATCCCTCTACCTCCTCCATATACATATTCAACCCACTTGATCATATTGATTGAGTGGGTTTTTTGTTATTTGTTCATTGATAAGCGGAGAATCTTTTTGTCAGTCTTGTTTCTGCGGTACTCACGTATTTTAATACGTTCTGTTCCTCGCAACTTCACTTCCTCAACCTTCTTGCTTCTAAATGAACAAATGATTGGAATGATAAGCGGTGAATCTCTTTGTCAGCTGTGTTTCTGTGGTACTCACGTATTTTTTAATACGTTCTGTTCCTCGCAACTTCACTTCCTCAACCTTCTTGCTTCTAAATGAACAAATGATTGGAATGATAAGCTGTGAATCTCTTTGTCAGCTGTGTTTCTGTGGTACTCACGTATTTTTTAATACGCTCTGTTCCTCGCAACTTTGCTTCCTTGACCTTCTTGCTTCTAAATGAACAAATGATTGGAATGATAAGCGGCGAATCTTTTCGTCAGTACTCCGAGTTGCACCGAGTAATCGGAGGTGTATTATTTCAATAGCATTCATTTATCAAAATAGAATCTGTTCCTCGCATCTAGCCGTCAATTTCACAGTAGTAAATGTAAGCGTTTACACTTTAAAGGACTAAAAAATTATATTGACAGAACTTTCAAGATGGTAGTATGATGACAATTAATTAATTGAATATTCAACACTTATTAAGAGAGACCGAGGGATCAGGCCCTATGACGTCCAGCAACCTCCATAATGGGAACGGTGCTACTTCCTGCAGAATGCGTGTCATTCTGGAAGATAAGTCGATTGCATGTATATTCGCCCTCTTCCAGTTGTGAAGAGGGTTTCTTTATGTTTAAAGGGGGAGAACAGATGATAGAGGTTCGTAACGTAACAAAAATTTATTCGGCTAAAGGAAGAGAGATTGTTGGAGTAAAGAATGTCTCATTAACTGTCCAAAAAGGCGAAATTTTTGGAATAGTAGGATACAGCGGTGCCGGTAAGAGTTCACTTCTGCGCTGTTTGAATTTATTGGAGAAACCAACTTCAGGCGAGATTTTAATTGATGGGATATCTATTACTAGCTTAGATAAAAAAAGCCTTCGAAAAGAGCGGTTAAAGATAGGAATGATCTTTCAGCATTTTCATTTAGTAAGTGCGAAGACAGTTTCTGAAAATGTTGCATTTGCTCTAAAAGCTGCAAATAAACCAAAGGAAGAAATTAAGCAAAAGACATTAGAGCTGTTAAAACTTGTCGGCTTGGAGAACCAGAGTGACCAGTACCCCTCACAGTTAAGCGGTGGACAAAAGCAGCGTGTTGGAATCGCAAGGGCACTCGCGAATGATCCAAAAGTTTTGCTATGTGATGAAGCTACATCTGCGCTCGATCCAAGTACGACAAAATCAATTTTAAATCTTTTAAAGTCAATCAACAAAAAGCTCGGTATAACGATTGTACTTATTACTCATGAGATGGAAGTAGTTAAAGAGATTTGTCACCGAATGGCAGTCATGCAGGGTGGAGAGATTATCGAACTTGGAGACGTATACGATATATTTGCTCATCCAAAAGAAGAGCTGACTAAAACTTTCATTGGAAGTGTGCTGCAAATGAATTTACCTGAACAACTTTTAGCAGGCAGAAGAGGAGTTGTTATCAAAATTCATTTCAAAGGAGCAGTCGCAGAAGAAGCAGTCGTTTCTGAACTGTTTCAAAACTTTAAACTCAAAGGAAATATTCTGCATGGCAAAATCGAGTATATCCAAGAAACGCCTCTGGGCATCTTCATTATGGAACTGATCGGTGATGCATCAGAAATAGAGAAAGCCATTTCCTACATTACGACCAAATTAGATAGCTTGGAGGTGGTGAAAAATGCTGCTTGATTCAATAACTTCAATACTCCCAGATTTAAATAAGGCTTTTTTTGAGACGACATATATGGTCGCGATCTCATTAAGTATATCGTTATTAGCCGGACTTCCGTTAGGCATCATACTATTCGTAACCGATCGAGGTTTGCTGTTTGAGAACTTGTACATTAAACATGCAGCGGGATTGCTTGTTAACTTGATTCGTTCTGTTCCATTTATCATCTTGCTTGTAGCACTGCTCCCGCTCACCCAATTAATTACTGGAACAACGATAGGACCAAAAGCAGCTTCCGTGTCGTTGTCAGTAGCTGCCATTCCTTTTTTCGCTCGGCTAATCGAAGCTTCTTTACGTGAAGTAGATAAAGGCGTGATTGAAGCAGCCATTGCAGTAGGTGCTTCACCGTGGATGATTATACGAGAGGTGATGCTGCCTGAAGCAAAGCCTGGCATTGTTCAAGCCATCACGATTACAGCCATCAGTTTAATCGGTTACTCAGCAATGGCTGGTATCGTTGGCGGCGGCGGGATCGGGGACTTTGCCATTCGATTCGGCTACTACCGTTATGACAATACGATAATGATCACGACAGTTTTGTTATTAATCATAATCGTTCAATTGCTCCAGCTTCTTGGTGATCAATTAGCACGTAAAGTAAATAAAAGATAAAGAGGAGAAACCATTTATGAAAAAATTAATATTCACAATACTGACTGCACTATTCTTTTTAGCGTTAACAGCTTGTTCCTCAACCGATTCAAAGGAAAAGCAAATCACGATTGGAGCAACTGCAGGACCTTATTCAGATATGGTTAATAAAGCGATCAAACCATCACTTGAGAAAAAGGGTTATAAAGTAAAAGTCGTTGAGTTTAGTGATTACATTCAGCCAAACCTTGCATTATCAAAAGGAGATTTGGATGCGAACCTTTTTCAGCACAAAGTGTATATGGAGAACTTTGCTAAAGAAAAGAACTTGAAACTATCTGAGGTCATTATCGTTCCAACTGCACCTATGGGGTTGTATTCTGACAAATTTAAATCCCTGGACGTTATTAAAGAGGGAAGCACGCTGGCGATTCCAAATGACCCAGTAAATCTTGCTCGTACATTGATCATGCTTCAAGATGCAGGTCTTATTACAATAAAAGATAATGTCAACCAGCTGACAGCATCTGAAAAGGATGTAAAAGATAATCCGAAAAAACTTAACTTCAAACCATTAGAAGCAGCACAGCTTCCACGAGCAGTCCAAAGTGCGGATATCGCTGCTGTTCCAGGAAACTTTGCACTGGCAGCAAAAATGGATCTGCTTGATGCCATTCAGCTTGAAAAGATGCCAGATCTTTATCGGAACCGAGTTGTTGTTAACACGAAAGATGTTAAATCACAGTTTGCAAAAGATTTAAAAGAAGTCGTTGAGTCAAAAGAATTTGAAGAAGAAATTGATAAAGAGTTCAAAGGTTTCGGCAAACCTGAATGGATGAAAAAATAAGAAAAGCCCCGGTTCACTTAAAGTGATTACCGGGGCTTTTTATCATAAGCGAACTTCTCGTTTCGCTTCAATTTTTTGTGCAATTTTTTCAACGATATGGTTGATCGATTCAGGATTATTACGAAGATCATAATCGTTAATATTCACTCTGAGCACAGGACATGAATTAAAGGATGCAATCCATTTTTCATAGCGGTCATACATTTCTTCCCAATAGGATACAGGTGTTTCCTGTTCCATCTTGCGTCCTCTTTGTTGAATGCGTCCCAAGATGTCATCCAATGTGCCTTCTAGATAGATTAAGCAGTCTGGCTGAGGGAAGTAAGGTGTCATCACCATGGCTTCAAATAGGCGGGTATATGTATCATAATCCACCTCTGACATGTTTTCTTTGTCATAATGCATACGTGCAAAGATCCCTGTGTCTTCATAAATGGAACGGTCTTGTACAAAACCGCCGCCGTAATCAAACATTCTTTTTTGTTCTTTAAAACGTTCTGCTAAAAAGAAGATTTGAAGATGAAAACTCCATCTTTTAAAATCATGATAGAAATTTTCTAAGTATGGATTATTGTCTACTTTCTCCATAGAGGTGCGAAAGTTTAATTTTTTTGCAAGAGCATTTGTCAATGTTGACTTACCGGCACCAACCATCCCTGCAACAGTAATTACAGCATCGTTCGGTATGCCGAATTGCTTATTGTTCATTTTGCAACTTCTCCTTTTTTCAAAGTTGCATCTATTAAGGAAAAGATTTTCTCTTTATCCGTTTCATACGCAACAAAATCAATGTCATCTCCGTTAAAAGTCAGCACAGGTATTTCCGGATGCTGTTTCTTAAATGCGGACATGAATGTATCATAATCAGCAGCAAGCTGTTCTAAGTATGCAGGATCCATGTTTTGTTCGATAAACCTTCCACGCTGTTTAACACGCTTTAACAATGTATCAAGGCTTGCGTTCATATAAATAATCATATTTGGAACAGGCATATCTTCCGTTAAAATATCGAAACATTGCATGTATTTATGATGATGACGGTCCTTTAATGTACGTCCTGCAAAAATACGGTTCTTGAAAATATGGTAATCGGAAACAACAGGAATCTGTTTAGATAAATATTGATCTTGAATCTCTTCAAGCTGCTTATACCTGTTGCAAAGAAAAAACATCTCGGTTTGAAAACTCCACTCGTCAATGTTGTCGTAAAATTTTCCGAGAAAAGGATTTTCTTCTACAATTTCCTTTAATAATTGAAATTCATAGTGCTCCGCTATAGCTTTTGCAAGTGATGTTTTCCCTACGCCAATCGGCCCTTCTACTGCGATAAAGGGGGTTGAATTCATCTTCCCTTTTCCTCCCTTTCATTTAACAAAACGAAAAATTACAGACAAAGAATATTGTAGCATAGGATTGGAAAAGGTGGATAGTTAATATATTGTTCTTTGCTTGTTTTCTTTTGTTTTTTCTATAATAGCTGACAAGTCTAATTTATGGCTTGGACTGATCGTCGCTGTTAACGTTTTTTCCATTAAAATCAAAGCTCGTTCGTTATCTTCATCGATATTTGATGCGATGCAATCTGATGGTGTATAAAGTGAATAATCTCTCATATAGGCATCATTAGCTGTAAACAGTACACAAATGTTTCCGGCAATACCGGATAAAATTAAAGTTTCGACCCCGAGCTCATTTAATAATGAAGACAACGGAGTGGAAAAGAATCCTGAGTGCTTAGGTTTAACGACAAAATAATCGTCATCATTCGGAATCAGTGTTTTTACTAAATGACTTCCCGCTTGTTTAGAACAGTATTCAACTAATTTTTGTTTGTCTGATTGCCATTGTCCAAAATTATCATTTACATAGATGACTGGAATTCCTTTTTCTTTGCATCTTATTTTTAAATCTTTAATTTTATCGGCGATGAACGCAGAAGTTTTTAGTAATAAGGGAGCTTCTTCAAATTTAAAGTCATTAATTACGTCTATAATAAGCATAGCGACAGGGATTTTGTTTTGAGGATTTGTCATAAGACCCCACTTCCTTCTTTTTATAAAACCATACCTTCCTTTATTATTAACAAAACCTTTTGTATAATCTCTATCATCAATAACTTTGGAGCGGAAATTATGGACCAATTTGAAAAAGATCAGTTTTATATGGAATTAGCGTTAAAAGAAGCACAAAAAGCAGCCGATATTGGTGAAGTTCCGATCGGTGCCGTTTTAGTAAAAGACGATCAAGTGATTGCAAAAGCGCACAACCTGCGGGAAGTGGAGAAAAGAGCCATTGCTCATGCGGAAATTCTCGCGATTGATGAAGCTTGTAAAGCAACCGGTGCATGGAGGCTGGAAGGGACAACTCTTTATGTCACACTTGAACCTTGTGCGATGTGTGCAGGAGCGATTGTACTTTCGAGAGTGCAGAGGGTTGTTTATGGCGCAAAAGATCCAAAAGGCGGATGTGCTGGAACATTAATGAATTTGTTGCAAGAAGATCGTTTTAACCATCAATGTGAAGTCATTTCTGGAATTAAAGAAGATGCGTGCAAAGAGATTCTCTCAGGATTTTTTAGAGATTTACGCAGCAGGAAAAGGAAGGAAAAGGAAGCGGGGAAAACGACAGATTAAGGCTTGAACGGTTGCTTTTTTAGGAAGAGCATAGTATACTAAATTTTGCACATTTGATTGTGCTTCTAACATTGTTATACACTTTGTCGCGCTAGGTGGGGAGGTAGCGGTGCCCTGTACTCGCAATCCGCTGTAGCGAGGCTGAACTCCTCTCCTCGGTTAGTTCAACGTATGGTCTGACGGACGTAAGTGGTGTTGAGGTCCTGGTCCTGCGCAACGGAGACCCATGAACCCTGTCAGGTCCGGAAGGAAGCAGCAGTAAGTGGACTCCTTCGTGTGCCGTGGGGCAACCTGGGCTGAGCTAACTGCGTTTGTACGCATAGGTTGACTACTCCAAAGAGAGGTGCGCGGCATTCTTATATAATAAACAATAACTCATCCTTTTCTAAAGGGTGAGTTTTTTGTAATGTTTAAGTATAATAAAGAAGGATGAAATTGTGAGTAAAGGGAGGCAAAGGGATGAGTTATCAGGCACTCTACCGTGTATGGAGACCACAGAGCTTCAGAGATATGGTCGGGCAAGAACATATCACCAAAACGATACAAAATGCCCTGATGCAGGACAAGCTTTCCCATGCCTACCTGTTTTCAGGACCACGAGGAACGGGAAAAACAAGTGCGGCAAAAATCATTGCAAAAGCCGTGAACTGCGAGAATGCTCCAGTTTCTGAGCCGTGTAATGAGTGTGATGCGTGCCGCGGCATCACAAATGGAACAATATCCGATGTACTGGAAATCGATGCGGCTTCTAATACAGGTGTAGATGACATTCGTGACATTCGCGATAAAGTGAAATTTGCTCCATCATCGGTAAAGTACAAAGTCTATATCATTGATGAAGTACATATGCTTTCAACCGGAGCATTTAACGCACTGTTAAAAACACTCGAAGAACCGCCAAGTCATGTCATATTTATTTTAGCTACAACTGAATCACATAAGATTCCTGCGACCATTGTGTCTCGCTGCCAACGGTTTGATTTTAAACGGATTTCATCGAATTCAATGATCGGCCGAATGAAAGAAATCGTGGATGCGAACGGCACAGAAGTAGAAGATGAAGCTTTGCAATTATTAGCACGCGCTGCAGAAGGTGGTATGCGTGATGCCCTTAGCCTGCTAGATCAGGCTATTTCATACAGCGATGACAGAGTAAGAGTAGAAGATGTTCTTTCGGTAACTGGATCTGCTTCTCAAAAACATCTTTCAGACATGGCAGAAGCGTTTGTAGAAAGAGATGTATCTAAAGCATTAACCATTACTTCAAACCTTTTACAAGAAGGAAAAGATCCTGTCAGGTTTTTAGGTGATCTGATTTATTATTACCGTGACATGCTTCTGTACAAAGCGGCTCCTCAACTCGAAGAACTGCTCGAAAGAGTCGCAACCGATGAAACGTTTGATAAATTGGCTAATTCAACCGAAACGGAAAGTATTTATTCGATTATCAGCCAGCTGAATCAGGCACAGCAAGAAATGAAATGGACAAATCACCCAAGAATCTTTTTAGAAACAACGTTCATCAAGATTTGCTATCAAAAACAAGAAGCGGTTTCTGTTAAACAGGATAGCACATCTGCAGAGCCTCTTTTACAAAGAATCGAACAGCTGGAACAAGAAATCTCTAAAATGAAACAAGGCGGTTATAGCCAGCAAAGCTCTTCTTCTCAAACGGACCAAGAACAGCCAAAAGAAAAAAGAGTCATTCGAGGCGGGGGAGCATCTAACGCTCAAGTTAAAGAGATGCTCAAAAAAGCAAAGAAACCAAACCTTGTGGAACTGAAAGGAATGTGGGGCGAAATTCTGGATAAAATCCGTTCAGAAAAAGTCAGCGCCTACGCCCTTCTGTCAGGAGCAGAGCCTGCTGCCTGTTCAGATCAAGTATTTCTGCTTTCTTTTCAGCATGAAATTCACCGCCAGATGGCTTCACAAGAAAACAACAGAAGCTATGTAGAAGAAGCAGTTTATAGTACAATAGGAAAGAACCTATCAATGCTGTCCATATTAAATACGGACTGGCAAAAAATAAGAGCTGAATTCATTAAAGAACAACAGCAAGGTCAGCCTTCTTCTGAAGAAGCACAAAAGGAAGAAGATCCTCTGATCGCAGAAGCAATCAAGCTGGTTGGCGATGAATTAATCGAGATAAAAGAAGAAAACGAAAACGAATAAGGAGGAATTGTAAGATGATGAAAGGCAATATGAACAATATGATGAAACAAATGCAAAAAATGCAGCGTGATATGGCAAAAGCACAAGAGGAATTAAAAGATAAAGTGATCGAAGGTACAGCAGGCGGCGGTATGGTAACTGTTAAAGCTAACGGCCACAAGGAAATCATTGATATTGTAATTAAAGAGGAAGTTGTAGACCCAGACGATATTGATATGCTCCAAGATCTTGTTTTAGCGGCTACGAACGATGCACTTAAAAAAGTAGACGAGTTGGTTTCACAAGATATGGGCAAATTCACTAAAGGGCTAAATGTTCCTGGTTTATTCTAGGAAGTAATCCATGCATTATCCCGAACCGATATCTAAACTGATCGAAAGCTTTATGAAATTGCCGGGCATCGGACCGAAAACGGCGGTTCGCCTGGCATTTTTCGTATTGGAGATGAAAGAAGATGACGTATTGGATTTTGGCCGTGCATTAGTAAATGCAAAACGTCAGCTTATCTATTGTTCCAACTGCTTTCATATTACTGACCGTGATCCTTGTATGATCTGTGATGATTCCAGCCGAGATCGTTCGACCCTTTGTGTTGTTCATGATTCAAAAGACGTCATCGCCATGGAAAAAATGAAAGAATATCGAGGTCTTTATCATGTCCTTCATGGAGCGATATCTCCAATGGACGGAGTAGGACCAGAAGACATAAAAATTGCCGAACTCTTAAAACGATTAAGTGATGAAGGCGTTCAAGAGGTTATTATGGCGACAGACCCTAATATTGAAGGGGAAGCAACTGCGATGTATATCGCACGGCTTTTAAAACCGACCGGTATTAAAATTACCCGTATCGCTCACGGACTTCCTGTAGGCGGAGACTTAGAATATGCGGATGAAGTAACGCTTTCTAAGGCGCTTGAAGGAAGAAGAGAAATTTAACAAAAGGGGTTTGCTACATGTTTTTTTCCCGTAAAGGGCGCTTGAAGCGGTCCGGAGATCAACAGTTGCTCCAAAGTCTTGATGAATTAAAGTCTGATTGGATGCATCAAAAAACAATTGTAGAACGAAGTGTTGAACCATCAGAAGAAGTTCTTTTTAAACTCCAATTAGCAGAATCGAAATACTTCTTCTTATTAAAAGAAGCAAAAAAAAGAAATGTAACGACTAGCAGATTAAAATAGCTGCTGGTCTTTTTTTTGGACAACTCCCATACAATACTAATAAGAAAACTGGTTGATTGCAGGGAGGTATTATTTTTATATGGAGCCTATCACTGTTATTGCAATACTAGGAACCATTATTTTTATCTTATTACTTGTAGGTGCTCCAATGAGACCGATAAAGTGGATCGGATTTGCAGTAACCCGTTTTTGTATAGGAGCACTATTGCTTTTCTTATTAAATGCTATTGGGAATTCCTACGACATCCACATTCCGATCAATACGTTTACCGCTTTAATATCAGGAGTAGCGGGTCTGCCGGGAATAGCATCTTTGGTAGCGATAGAATTCTTTATACTTAATTAAGGGATAGTCATAAGGTCTAAAGGCTGCAGTATTAATAAGCCTTTGGACCTTTTTTCTATGTTCAGCAAAATATTTCGAAATAACGATTGACACTTAAAACGACGCGTGATATATTATTTAAGTCGCTAAGACAAGCGGCATTGAAAAACAAGTTCTTTGAAAACTGAACAAAAGAAATAGGTAAGGAATTAAATTAATTCCGTCAGTTTTAAAAACGAGCAAGACAAACACTTTTATGGAGAGTTTGATCCTGGCTCAGGATGAACGCTGGCGGCGTGCCTAATACATGCAAGTCGAGCGAATGATGAGGAGCTTGCTCCTCTGATTTAGCGGCGGACGGGTGAGTAACACGTGGGTAATCTGCCTGTAAGACGGGGATAACTCCGGGAAACCGGGGCTAATACCGGATAACAAGAGAAGAAGCATTTCTTCTTTTTGAAAGTCGGTTTCGGCTGACACTTACAGATGAGCCCGCGGCGCATTAGCTAGTTGGTGAGGTAACGGCTCACCAAGGCGACGATGCGTAGCCGACCTGAGAGGGTGATCGGCCACACTGGGACTGAGACACGGCCCAGACTCCTACGGGAGGCAGCAGTAGGGAATCTTCGGCAATGGGCGAAAGCCTGACCGAGCAACGCCGCGTGAGCGATGAAGGCCTTCGGGTCGTAAAGCTCTGTTGTTAGAGAAGAACAAGTACGAGAGTAACTGCTCGTACCTTGACGGTACCTAACCAGAAAGCCACGGCTAACTACGTGCCAGCAGCCGCGGTAATACGTAGGTGGCAAGCGTTATCCGGAATTATTGGGCGTAAAGCGCGCGCAGGCGGTCTCTTAAGTCTGATGTGAAAGCCCACGGCTCAACCGTGGAGGGTCATTGGAAACTGGGAGACTTGAGTGCAGGAGAGAAAAGTGGAATTCCACGTGTAGCGGTGAAATGCGTAGAGATGTGGAGGAACACCAGTGGCGAAGGCGGCTTTTTGGCCTGTAACTGACGCTGAGGCGCGAAAGCGTGGGGAGCAAACAGGATTAGATACCCTGGTAGTCCACGCCGTAAACGATGAGTGCTAGGTGTTGGGGGGTTCCACCCTCAGTGCTGAAGTTAACACATTAAGCACTCCGCCTGGGGAGTACGACCGCAAGGTTGAAACTCAAAGGAATTGACGGGGGCCCGCACAAGCAGTGGAGCATGTGGTTTAATTCGAAGCAACGCGAAGAACCTTACCAGGTCTTGACATCCTCTGACCACTCTAGAGATAGAGCTTTCCCCTTCGGGGGACAGAGTGACAGGTGGTGCATGGTTGTCGTCAGCTCGTGTCGTGAGATGTTGGGTTAAGTCCCGCAACGAGCGCAACCCTTGACCTTAGTTGCCAGCATTCAGTTGGGCACTCTAAGGTGACTGCCGGTGACAAACCGGAGGAAGGTGGGGATGACGTCAAATCATCATGCCCCTTATGACCTGGGCTACACACGTGCTACAATGGGTGGTACAAAGGGTTGCGAAGCCGCGAGGCCAAGCCAATCCCAAAAAGCCACTCTCAGTTCGGATTGTAGGCTGCAACTCGCCTACATGAAGCCGGAATTGCTAGTAATCGCGGATCAGCATGCCGCGGTGAATACGTTCCCGGGCCTTGTACACACCGCCCGTCACACCACGAGAGTTTGTAACACCCGAAGTCGGTGGGGTAACCCTTTTGGGAGCCAGCCGCCGAAGGTGGGACAGATGATTGGGGTGAAGTCGTAACAAGGTAGCCGTATCGGAAGGTGCGGCTGGATCACCTCCTTTCTATGGAGATTATGAGACAGCTAGTCTGTTTCGTAAGTACGCCTATTCTTCTTTTGTTCAGTTTTGAGAGAACTCAAAACTCTCAACTAAATAACATTTTTTCGTTCTTAAAGATCGGAAAGGTTATTTTAACTATGTTCTTTGAAAACTAGATATCGACATCCAAACAATATGCAAGGCAGATATATATTATTTATCTGCGCCAAGCAAGAACTGTTTGATGTTTCAGAAGTGAGAAGATCGAGGCGACAAAGTCTTGAAGGAGCGGAGTGTATTTCGATACATGAGCACCAGAAAGACGAAGTCAACGAAGAGATTCGATGCTTATCAAACATCAATATAAGGTTAAGCTAGAAAGGGCGCACGGTGGATGCCTTGGCACTAGGAGCCGAAGAAGGACGGGACGAACACCGATATGCCTCGGGGAGCTGTAAGTAAGCATTGATCCGGGGATTTCCGAATGGGGGAACCCACCATCCGTAATGGGATGGTATCCATATCTGAATACATAGGGTATGAGAAGGCAGACCCGGGGAACTGAAACATCTAAGTACCCGGAGGAAGAGAAAGCAAATGCGATTTCCTGAGTAGCGGCGAGCGAAACGGAATCAGCCCAAACCAGAGGGCTTGCCCTCTGGGGTTGTAGGACACTCTATACGGAGTTACAAAGGAACGAGGTAGGTGAAGTGGTCTGGAAAGGCCAGCCGAAGAAGGTAACAGCCCTGTAGCTGAAACTTCGTTCCCTCCAGAGTGGATCCTGAGTACGGCGGGACACGTGAAACCCCGTCGGAATCCGGGAGGACCATCTCCCAAGGCTAAATACTCCCTAGTGACCGATAGTGAACCAGTACCGTGAGGGAAAGGTGAAAAGCACCCCGGAAGGGGAGTGAAATAGATCCTGAAACCGTGTGCCTACAAGTAGTCGGAGCCCATTAACGGGTGACGGCGTGCCTTTTGTAGAATGAACCGGCGAGTTACGATCCCGTGCAAGGTTAAGTTGAATAGACGGAGCCGCAGCGAAAGCGAGTCTGAATAGGGCGACATAGTACGTGGTCGTAGACCCGAAACCGTGTGATCTACCCATGTCCAGGGTGAAGTTCAGGTAACACTGAATGGAGGCCCGAACCCACGCACGTTGAAAAGTGCGGGGATGAGGTGTGGGTAGGGGTGAAATGCCAATCGAACACGGAGATAGCTGGTTCTCCCCGAAATAGCTTTAGGGCTAGCCTCGCGGCAAGATTCCTGGAGGTAGAGCACTGATTGGACTAGGGGCCCCCACAGGGTTACCGAATTCAGTCAAACTCCGAATGCCAGAGAATTATCCGCGGGAGTCAGACTGCGAGTGATAAGATCCGTAGTCAAAAGGGAAACAGCCCAGACCATCAGCTAAGGTCCCAAAGTATACGTTAAGTGGCAAAGGATGTGGAGTTGCCCAGACAACCAGGATGTTGGCTTAGAAGCAGCCACCATTTAAAGAGTGCGTAATAGCTCACTGGTCGAGTGACTCTGCGCCGAAAATGTAACGGGGCTAAACGTATCACCGAAGCTATGGCTTGTACCGTATGGTACAGGGGTAGGGGAGCGTTCGAAGTGCAGCGAAGTCAGACCGGAAGGACTGGTGGAGCGCTTTGAAGTGAGAATGCCGGTATGAGTAGCGAAAGACAAGTGAGAATCTTGTCCATCGAAAGCCTAAGGTTTCCTGAGGAAGGCTCGTCCGCTCAGGGTTAGTCGGGGCCTAAGCCGAGGCTGAAAAGCGTAGGCGATGGATAACAGGTTGATATTCCTGTACCACTTCCTTTCCGTTTGAACGATGGGGGGACGCAGTAAGGTAGGGTGAGCGCACTGATGGAATAGTGCGTCTAAGCAGTTAGGCTGTTGGATAGGCAAATCCGTCCAACGTGAAGGCTGAGCTGTGATGGCGAGGGAAATTTAGTACCGAAGTCCCTGATCCTACACTGCCAAGAAAAGCCTCTAGTGAGGAAAGATGTGCCCGTACCGCAAACCGACACAGGTAGGCGAGGAGAGAATCCTAAGATGATCGGGAGAACTCTCGTTAAGGAACTCGGCAAAATGACCCCGTAACTTCGGGAGAAGGGGTGCTCTGATAGGGTTTATCGCCCGAGAGAGCCGCAGTGAATAGATCCAAGCGACTGTTTAGCAAAAACACAGGTCTCTGCGAAACCGCAAGGTGAAGTATAGGGGCTGACACCTGCCCGGTGCTGGAAGGTTAAGAGGAGGGGTTATCCTTTTAGGAGAAGCTCTGAATTGAAGCCCCAGTAAACGGCGGCCGTAACTATAACGGTCCTAAGGTAGCGAAATTCCTTGTCGGGTAAGTTCCGACCCGCACGAAAGGTGTAACGACTTGGATACTGTCTCAACGAGAGACCCGGTGAAATTATAGTACCTGTGAAGATGCAGGTTACCCGCGACAGGACGGAAAGACCCCATGGAGCTTTACTGCAACTTGATATTGGATTTTGGTACAGCTTGTACAGGATAGGTAGGAGCCTGAGAAGCCGGAGCGCCAGCTTCGGTGGAGGCGTCGGTGGGATACTACCCTGGCTGTATTGAAATTCTAACCTAGAACCGTGATCCGGTTCAGAGACAGTGTCAGGTGGGCAGTTTGACTGGGGCGGTCGCCTCCTAAACAGTAACGGAGGCGCCCAAAGGTTCCCTCAGAATGGTTGGAAATCATTCGCAGAGTGTAAAGGCACAAGGGAGCTTGACTGCGAGACCTACAAGTCGAGCAGGGACGAAAGTCGGGCTTAGTGATCCGGTGGTTCCGCATGGAAGGGCCATCGCTCAACGGATAAAAGCTACCCTGGGGATAACAGGCTTATCTCCCCCAAGAGTCCACATCGACGGGGAGGTTTGGCACCTCGATGTCGGCTCATCGCATCCTGGGGCTGAAGTAGGTCCCAAGGGTTGGGCTGTTCGCCCATTAAAGCGGTACGCGAGCTGGGTTCAGAACGTCGTGAGACAGTTCGGTCCCTATCCGTCGCGGGCGCAGGAAATTTGAGAGGAGCTGTCCTTAGTACGAGAGGACCGGGATGGACACACCGCTGGTGTACCAGTTGTTCCGCCAGGGGCATAGCTGGGTAGCTACGTGTGGACGGGATAAGTGCTGAAAGCATCTAAGCATGAAGCCCCCCTCAAGATGAGATTTCCCATCACGTCAAGTGAGTAAGACCCCTTAGAGATGATGAGGTTGATAGGTCTGGTGTGGAAGCGTGGCGACACGTGGAGCTGACAGATACTAATCGGTCGAGGGCTTATCCTTAAAAAAGCATAACGTTTGGAAACGTCGTATCTAGTTTTGAGAGAACATACTCTCAAACCCAATAAATCATGGTTAACGTCATGATAGGTTCAGTGATGATGGCGAAGAGGTCACACCCGTTCCCATACCGAACACGGAAGTTAAGCTCTTCAGCGCCGATGGTAGTTGGGGGTCTCCCCCTGTTAGAGTAGGACGTCGCTGAGCAAATGAGGAAGATGGATGAAAATCCATCTTCTTTTTTGTTTTTAAAATGGTAGAAGATAGCCAAGATCCACCTACTTTTTTTGTCGATTGATGTTGGTTCGCGAGTATCTCATGAAAAACTGTGGGTTTCAATCCAAAAAGTGTGAGATTGTCAAAGCTAATTGTGGGAATATCCTATTCAGAGCTAAAAAGTTAAAAAAGGAAGAAGACGAATCGTCATCCCTCTTCTTTTTCTATTTAAAAAGTAAGATTTCGGTCAAAAAAGCTAAAAAACGTTAAAAAATAAGACCAAAAAGGAAGAAGATGGACACTTCCATCTTCCAACCTTATAAAAACACCTCTTTAACAACTCCTAAAAGCCCCCGACACTCCATAATTCCACGGTAATCGCCAATAATTCCACGGTTAGCGGCCATATTTCCACGAAAAACACCATTATATCCACGTAAATTTGGATTTAACCACGAACCGACATGATTCAACAAAATTCGCATCAAATCCGCTTCAAATCCGCATCAAACTCGCTTCAAATCTGCTCCACCATTCCTAGCCAAAGTCATTATCGCTGCAAATCAGCAGGTTTCCATTAAGAAAGTTTAATGAGGAAGATGGTGATGAAAAATAAACTTAAAATATTGAACATCACAGTTGAAAAAGGAACTTAAATTTAAATCTCGAATATCTAATCGGATAGCTAAAAATTTGATGACAGACAGGAGTTAGATATGATGATAAAAGGCTTTGGAGGAATATTTTGGAGAACTAAGAATCTTGAAGTTATAAAAAAATGGTACAGTGAAGTGTTGAAGATTGAAATAGAAAATTGGAATGGGACTGTGATAAAATCCGAATTAGGAAATGAGACTATCTTTTCTTTCTTTACCGAGGATGACAGTTATTTTCCAACAGAACAACAAGTGATGTTAAATTTCGAAGTACATAATCTAAACGAAACTATTAAGCATCTTGAACATATTGGTGTACCTCTTGCAAAGAAAAAAGAGATTAGTGAATTTGGGAAGTTTATTTGGATTGAAGATCCAGAAGGTCGACTTGTCGAACTTTGGGAGAAATAAGGAGCTGTAATTCATTTGCTATTGAGCTAACCTGGTGCGTTAGTTGAAAAAGAAATTGAAAATAAGCAGAAGAAAAATCTCCGTTCTCCGTTCACTAGACTGAGATTTTTTATTTTTAATTTCAAATATCACAACAAATCCGTTGTAATTAGTTACACAAATTTATGTTCATTTTAATTACAAGAATAAAAAAAACTAAAAAATTGCCAAAAACAAGATTAAAAAGGAAGAAGATGGATCATTCCATCTTCCAACCTTGTAAAAATACTTCTTCACAAACCATTAAAAGCCCCCGTCATTCCATAATTCCACGGTAATCGCCAATAATTCCACGGTAATCGGCCATATATCTACGAAAAATTTCATTATATATACATTAATTTTGATTTAACCACGAACCGACATTATTCAGCAAAATTCGCTACGCCATTTTCAATAAATCGGCTGCACTTTTATAGTTTATTACAGGTGCGGATTTGCATTAAGTTCTCTTAACTGTTATGATGAATATAAATTATTTTTGTTCGGTGTAAACGATAGTATGAGATTCGATTTTCACTCTTGAGAATCACTTTGGGCAAGGATAGTAAAACATTTGTGTGGTAACGCACTAGGAGGCAACAAACATGGAACAAGGTACAGTAAAATGGTTTAACGCAGAAAAAGGTTTTGGATTTATCGAGCGCGAAAATGGTGACGATGTATTCGTACATTTCTCAGCGATCCAAACTGACGGATTCAAATCTTTAGACGAAGGTCAAAAAGTAACTTTCGACGTTGAGCAAGGTGCTCGTGGAGCTCAAGCTGCTAACGTTCAAAAAGCATAATTCTAAATGAATTATAAAACAGGTTCTGAATAGAGCCTGTTTTTTTGTTGTCTTTTTTTAAAAACGCAATAGAAAAAGCCCTGCTCAATAAACAATCGAGCAGGGCACTGGAACAGGTAATGTAAAAAGTTAAGTTTCAAAGGTTTGTATTTAGTATAACATACAGAGCTGACAGGTATGTCCCTGTTTCTGATAAAAACCTCATATAACCGGTCACGTGTATTAAGTGTCACAGCTTTCTTTGCAGCCATTGGCTAATGCCCTGCAGTGCGGGCATCTTGCTACTGTAAGCGTATTAAGATTAATGCAATTTTCTTTATTAACTACATATTTTCTAAATATTCTAACATTATTGTCCATTATTTTTAAATATTGTAATAATAATTCAATATGCAGTTTATAGAACATTAAGCTGTTTAAAGCCTTGTCCCACTGGGGTAAAAGGTTATATAAGTGGCGCATACTTGGTTTATTTTTTCGATTAACATAAAGACAGACACAACAAGAGCCAGAGTTTCATACATTTTAAAAGAAACTTCAAATATTTTGAATTAATGTATATCGATAAACAATTCTGGCAACAATGGCATTATGGAGGTGGAAGAATGAAAATGACACGACAATACGGGGAAACGTGCATGGTCTGCGAAGAAAATAGGAACCAAGGCTTACACATTCTTCATCAATTTATTTGCCAGGAATGTGAACAAAAAATACTCACTGCAAAAACAAATGATGATTACTATAAACATTATTTATCTCAGTTAAGAAAACTAAAATTGGTAAATGCGTCTTCCTAAAATGCAGGCTAAAACAGCCTGTTTTTTTGTGTCTTAAAATTCTTTGAGCTTAGAACATATGTTAGAATGAAGTATGTGTAAGGACATTACATACGTATTAGATAAAGGAATTTTTATATATGAAAAATGCACCGCTATTCGAAGCGTTAGTTCATCATACAAAGAAAAATAAATGGTCTTTTCATGTTCCGGGTCATAAAAATGGAAAGATATTTGAGAAATCGGGAGCTGCTTTTTTTAAAACGGTTTTACCTCTTGATGCGACAGAACTAACTGGTCTGGACGATCTTCATCATCCAGAAGGAGTGATAAAAGAAGCGCAGGAACTTCTAGCTTCTTTTTATGAAGTGAACAAGAGCTATTTACTGGTTGGAGGCAGCACATCAGGGAATCTTGCGATGATCTTGTCTTCGTTTGAACAAGGTGATGTAGTATTCGTTCAGCGAAACAGCCATAAATCTGTTCTTAACGGTCTTGAACTTGCAGGAGTTACACCAGTTTTCTTATCACCGGAAATGGATGTAGAGGGTGGTTATCCACTAGGGATTACCATTGATACGGTAAACGACGCTTTAACGAAATTCCCTGAATCAAAGGGAATCATTCTCACAAACCCAACTTACTATGGATTGCAGCAAGATATAACTGGGATTGCAGATGCTATTCATGGTCATGGTGGAATTGTTTTAGTGGACGAGGCACATGGGGCACATTTTGGGTTAAAGGATATGCCGAAGATGGCGATACAACAAGGGGCAGATGCTGCAGTGCAATCTGCACATAAAACTCTACCAGCTTTAACAATGGGTGCGTTCCTACACGTAAATAGTGACAGAATCGATGAATATCGGTTATCACATGCCCTGCAGATGGTTCAATCGAGTTCACCTTCTTATCTCTTGATGGCTTCGCTCGACTTAAGCCGTCTTTATCTGGAGAATCTATCGGAAGAAGACGTAACAAGCATCATAAACCAGTCACAGACATTTAAGGAATTTATAGATTCATTGCCACATCTTCAAGTCGTAAAGAATCCAAAAGGATATGTAACAGATCCATTAAAGGTTACGATTCAGTCAGACAGGGAAATATCAGGATATAAACTGCAAAGTCTATTTGAAAAAGAAGGCATTTATCCTGAATTGGCAGATGAACGGAATGTACTGTTAGTGCTTCCTCTTGGCATGATGGATTCGTTATCTGAGTTAAAGAAAGTTTTTTATATCCTAGCAGATCAGCTTAAGGTCTATAAAAATAAAGAATCAGTGGAAAATATCCCGACTGCTTTTCCTTCTGTCAGTATGTTAGAGCTTACTTATACACAAATGAAAAAATTGCGTGCAAAGAAAATACTCATCGAGGATGCAGCCGGGTATATAGCAGCCATTGCCGTCATACCATATCCTCCTGGTATTCCATTGATTGTTAAAGGGGAAAAAATAACATCGGAGAGCATTCGTCTTTATTTTTCTTTGAAAGAAAAAGGTGCCAAGTTTCAGGGGACAACTGAGAAACAAGAGATGTATGTATTTGATATTAATTAAGGAGCAAGAGCATTGAATGGTTTATTTATTACGCTAGAAGGTCCGGATGGATCAGGAAAAACAACACAAGTTTCAAAGGTTGCTGAATATCTGGCAAAACAAAAGATTGATTTTATCCAAACACGTGAACCAGGCGGTACAAGGATCAGTGATAAGATTCGCGGACTGATTTTAGATCCTGAGCACAAAGAGATGCATGATCTAACCGAAGTGTTATTGTATGCAGCTTCAAGAGCCCAGCATGTTCACGAAAAGATCATCCCGGCTTTAGAGCAGGGGAAAGTAGTTTTATGTGACCGGTTTGTTGATGCTTCACTTGCTTATCAAGGATTTGGCCTTGGTGTAGGGGAAGAGCGTGTGTTACAAGTGAACAACATCGCTACTAGCGGATTAGTGCCGGATCGAAGTTATTTTGTTGATGTTTCACCTCAAGTAGGCAGAGAAAGAATGAGAGCACGTTATGGAGATGGCAATCTTGACCGCATCGAACAAAAAGAATTCGCCTATCATGATCGAGTAAGAGAAGGATTCAAGCATATCTTTTCAAACAATACAGAACGAATTGTCCGCATTAATGGAGAACAAGATCCAGATACTGTGTTTCTTGAAATCGTAAAGGATTTAGAGATACTTTTAGCGAATCATAAGGAAAAGTAAAGGGAGGCATTTGCCATGAAAATGATTATAGCCGTTGTTCAAGATAAAGATAGCAGCCGACTACAAGATGCACTTGTTGAAAAGGATTATCGTGCAACAAAGCTCGCTACAACAGGTGGATTTCTAAAAGCCGGAAACACAACGTTTATGATTGGAGTGGAAGATGCTCAGATAGAGGATGTCATGGACATTATTCGTGAAAATTGCAAAAGCCGCAATCAAATGGTTGCGCCAGTTTCTCCGATGGGCGGAAATGCAGATGCATATGTTCCTTATCCTGTTGAAGTAGAAGTTGGCGGAGCTACAGTTTTTGTACTGCCTGTTGAAAGTTTTCAGCAATTTTAATACAATCAAACGTCTAATTGAGGGGTAATTATGAAAATTGGTCAAGATATAAGACCTGTTCTCGATACGAAACATAATGATGGGAAAGCAGACAAAAAACCATCTATTTCGTTTGGAGAAACGATGTCTAAACAAAGTGACAAACTCCAGTCAGAACAGTTGACCCGGCTTCTGGGGGATATTGAAGCACAAGGAAAAAGACTGCTTCAATCACAAACTGTTCGTGATCTGCAGCTTTATAAAAACTTAGTCCAGCGCTTTGTAAAAGAAGCCGTTGACTTTGGAATGCAATTAAAGCAAAACAAGAGCTGGAACGAACAAGGAAGATCAAGAACGCTTAAACTTGTTAAGGAAGTAGATGAAGGATTGATTCAAGTAACGGAAATGGTGTTGAGCCAGGAGAAAGAATCCATTCATCTTTTAGATAAGATAGGTGAAATTAAAGGGTTATTAGTGAATCTATATACGTAGTAGGTGGAATATATGGTGAGCTGGGAAGAAACTAGCATGACACAGCCTCGGGTTGTTAAACAATTGAAGAATAGCATCAAAAAGCAGCGGCTCGCTCATGCATATATTTTTGAAGGGGCACATGGGACAGGCAAGATGGCTGTTGCAAAAGTATTGGCGAAAGCTTTTATGTGCAAAAACGCCATCGATGGAGACCCGTGTGAAAATTGTTCGAACTGTAAAAGGATAACGTCTGGCAACCATCCTGATGTTCATATCATCACTCCTGATGGACAGTCCATAAAAATTGATCAAATCAGAAGCCTGCAAAAAGAATTTGCCTATAGCGGAATGGAATCTTCTAAAAAAGTATACATTGTGGAGCATGCGGATAAAATGACCGTTCAGGCTGCAAATAGTTTGCTGAAATTTTTGGAAGAACCGGGGTCGGACACGATCGCAGTATTATTAACGGAACAGGTACATCATCTGCTCGAAACGATCCGCTCCCGAGCTCAGACATTATCGTTCTCTCCCCTTGCTCCAGAAGGAATTTTACAAAAACTGCTTGAGGAAGAAATACCAAAACCGATCGCAGCATTAGCCTCTTCACTTACGTCAGATTATGCAGAAGCGCTCGAAATTTGTAGGGAAGAGTGGTTTGCACAAGCTAGAGCCAAAGTGATACAATTAACAGAGGAACTAAGGCAGCGGCCTGATTATTGTCTTGTTGTATTACAAGATCAATATCTTAGTTTTTTCAAAGAAAAAGAACAGTTGCGATTAGCTTTAAACTTACTTTTGATCTGGTATCGGGATCTTTTATCTATACATTTATCAAAGACGGAAAACGTTGTGTTTTTCGATCAGCTTCAAGCATTAGAGCAGCAGGCGCTTCAAACGTCTCAGCGGAAGGCAGGAGAAGCATTGCAATCGATTCTGACTGCTCAGGCTAGACTCAGAAGCAATGTGAGCCCACTTATGGTGATGGAGCAATTGGTTTTACGATTACGGGAGGGATAAAACCTTGTATGAGGTAGTGGGAATCCGCTTTAAAAAGGCGGGTAAAGTATATTATTTCGACCCCGGCGACCTTGAAGTGAAAAAAGACGCGTTCGTCATTGTTGAAACAGCGCGTGGAATAGAGTATGGCAAGGTAGTTATCGATAAGAAACTAGTCGGGGAGAATGATGTTGTTCTTCCTTTAAAGAAAGTCGTTCGGCTCGCGACACAGAAGGATATATTGTCTGTAGAAGAAAATAAAGCAGCCGCTAAGGAAGCGTTTAATAGTTGTGAGGAAAAAATCATTGAACACCAGCTGGACATGAAGCTGGTCGATGTTGAATATACATTTGATCGAAACAAAATTATCTTCTATTTTACTGCAGATGGAAGAATTGATTTCCGTGAACTTGTAAAAGATCTAGCCTCAATCTTCAGAACGAGAATCGAACTCAGACAAATTGGTGTCAGAGATGAAGCAAAAATGCTAGGCGGAATTGGTCCTTGCGGGCGAATGTTATGCTGTTCTACATTTTTGGGAGACTTCGAACCTGTCTCGATCAAAATGGCAAAAGATCAGAACCTATCATTAAACCCAGCTAAAATATCCGGTCTTTGCGGCCGTTTAATGTGCTGTTTAAAGTATGAAAATGACTATTACGAAGAAGCAAAAGAAGAAATGCCTGATGTGGGTGAGGAAATTATGACGCCTCATGGTGTGGGTCGTGTTGTTGGCTTGAACTTGCTTGAGAAGTTGATACAAGTAAACATACCTTCAATGGAAAGAACAACAGAATTTACATTGGACGAGCTAGCAGGCAAAAAAGAGGAACTATTCAGTCAGGCCACAGAGTAAAAGAGGTGGAATTCTTGGAAAAAAAGAGTGTATTTTCCCGTGTCGTACAAATGGAAGAACAAATTACAGAGTTGTCGAATCAGCTTGAGGAGTTAAAAACCCATTTAGCGGCATTAATCGAAGAAAACCACCATCTCATGATGGAAAATGAAAACTTGAGAAACAAACTAAATCGCGACGGAAAAAGAAGTACTAAAACAAGTACTTCATCCTCTAAAGGTAAAAAAGAATCAACCGATATCGGCGAAGGTTATGATAACCTAGCTCGTCTCTACCAAGAAGGATTCCACATTTGCAACCTTCACTACGGAAGTATCCGTTCTGAGGGAGATTGTTTGTTCTGTCTTTCATTTTTAAATAAGAAATAAACGCCTTTCCTAAGGGGAAGGCTTTTTATTATTACACCTTTAAGAAATAATAACTTGTTAACCTGATGGATGATGATGTAGTAACATGCTTACGTCTAAAGTATAAGTGCAACTAAGGCTGACAAAAAAGCTTATCGTCAGCCAAGTTTTCTATAGAAAGGGGTTTTTGCTGTGACACAGCTCCTTCCGAACGAAAGAGTCGACTACTTGGTGCATGAGGATTTGAAAATCATACAAAGCCCTTCTGTTTTTTCATTTTCATTGGATGCTGTATTGCTGAGTCGCTTCGCCTGGGTTCCGATCAAAAGGGGTAAGATAATCGATCTTTGCAGCGGAAATGGTGCAGTTGCGCTTCTTTTAACCAAGCGGTCAAATGCACTAATTACTGGTGTTGAGATACAGGAAAAGCTGCATAGTATGGCAAAGAGAAGCGTAGCGTTAAATGAATTAACGACACAAGTTCAGATGGATTTGGGAGATATAAAAGAGGCACCAGCTCGCTATGGTTTTGGAACATTTGACGCTTTAACATGCAATCCGCCCTATTTTCCTTCAATGAATGAAATAGACCATAATTTAAATGAACATTTAGCTATAGCGAGGCATGAAATACATTGTTCATTAGAAGATGTCATTCGTGTTAGCAGTCAGCTCGTAAAGCAAGGCGGAAAGGTGTCGATGGTACATCGTCCGAATCGGCTTATGGAAATATTAGCTTATATGAGGCAATATCAACTTGAGCCCAAAAAACTGCAGCTAATTTATCCAAAATCAGGCAGTGAAGCGAACATGCTTTTAATAGAAGGTTTAAAGAACGGCAAGCCTGATCTGCACATTATGCCGCCTCTAACTGTTTACGGAAACGATGGTGAATATACGTCTGAGTTAAAGAGGATGTTCTATGGTGAATCATGAGGACAATCATTTTGTCTATATTCTAGAATGCAAAGATGGTACATACTATACAGGCTATACGAATGAAATTACTCAGCGCCTGCGTAAACATGAGGATGGAAAAGGTGCGAAATATACAAGAGGAAGAGGACCTTTTCGGCTTGTGTATCAGGAGTCTTTCCCAACAAAAACAGAAGCGATGAAAGCAGAATTTGCGATAAAAAAACTGAACAGATCTGCAAAAGAGAGAATAATTAATGAGGGAAGTGTTTCATATGTGGCAACAAAAGAGCTTCCATAATGAAAATGGAGAAGGTGCACTGTACCTCGTTCCAACTCCGATTGGAAACTTGGAGGATATGACGTTCCGTGCCGTTCGATTGTTAAAAGAATCGGATTTAATCGCTGCTGAGGATACGAGACAAACAAAAAAGTTATGCAACCACTTTGAAATCAGCACTCCATTGACGAGTTATCATGATCATAACAAAATGCAAAGCGGAATGAAGTTACTAGAGAGTCTAAAAGAAGGTAAACAAATCGCATTAGTAACAGATGCCGGGATGCCGGGGATTTCAGATCCAGGGTACGAACTTGTGGTTCAATGTGTAGAAGAAAAAATTCCGGTTATTCCTCTTCCGGGTGCGAATGCAGCATTGCCAGCTCTCGTTGCTTCCGGATTAGATACAGAACTTTTTACCTTTTACGGTTTTTTACCGAGAGGCAAGAAAGAAAAGAAGGAAGAGCTAGAAAGACTAAAACGATTTCCTTCCACTTTATTGTTTTATGAAGCACCTCATCGTTTAAAAGAAACATTAAAGGCCATGAATGAAGTATTGGAAAACCGCAAAATAGCAGTCGTTCGTGAACTGACGAAAAAGTTTGAAGAAATTACAAGAGGCACACTAAAAGAAGTTTCGGAGTATCTAAACCAAGGTGATGCTGAAATTAGAGGAGAATTCTGCCTGGTCGTTGAAGGCAGCGGCAATCGAGATTTTAAAGATGATGATACTGAATCATGGTGGGAAGCATTGTCGATTTCAGATCATGTTGAACATTATATAAATCAAGGTGAAAAACCGAAAGATGCCATTAAATTAGCAGCTACTGATCGTAATGTTCCAAAGAGAGATGTTTATCAAGAATATCACGGCTTGTAGTGCTCCTTAAACCAAGGCTGTTTTCGTAAATCTTTTAAAAAGAGCATTAAACAAAAGAAAAGAGCCTTCTAAGCGAAGGCTCTAATTATTTAATGGTTTACTTTGCAGTTTGTAATTGCTTTTGAAGTTCGTCCATAACTTCTTTAGCACCTTCACGGCTAAGGATGATTTTTCCGCCGGCAACAGTGTAGTTGTCATCAGAAACTTCACCAGTTACTGCACAAGTCATGTTTGGCTTGTATTTTTTAAGGATGATACGATCGTCATCCACATAGATTTCTAGAGCATCTTTTTCTGCAATTCCAAGAGTACGACGAAGTTCGATCGGAATTACCACGCGTCCTAGTTCGTCAACTTTACGTACAATACCTGTAGATTTCATAAAATTTTCTCCTCCTAATATATAAAAATATTTCCCTATCTATCTAAATCTAAATCGTCAGAATTCGACAAAATCTTACGAGTACATCTTACCAAGATTTCCAATTGCCGTCAATAGTTTTGACTTAAACATTTTTTAGAGCTTTACCAGTTGAATTCTATGTTATATACCCTTTTAATAATACTTCCAAAACATGATAATGGAAGAATTATTCATATATTGTCATAAAAAATTCAAAAAAGTGTAAAAGATGAAAAAATATTACTGGAAAATGGGAATGAGATGAATCGTCAAATTTCGACAAAACTAACAACAAAAAATACTATTCAATTATTCCTTTCAACCTTAAGCCTGTTTACCTTGACACACTTTCAATGCATTAGGTATATTTTGAAGGAAGAAAAGAGAATAATGAAAGTATTTACATAGAAATCTTTCGCTTGCTTTTTTACTTTTATGTCCTAATGTAAACAGTTTTTTATAGTTTTTGTAAAAAAGATACATTTACCGTAAGTGTTATTTTTTTCTAATTATTTAAAAGACAAATGGTCCCTAAAATGAGGGGCTTTTTTTCCTATAAAGAGAATACCTTGAGGAGGATGCAATCATGGCAAAACCAACATTCTACATTACAACACCGATTTATTATCCAAGCGGAAAGCTTCATATCGGTCACGCATACACGACTACTGCAGGAGATGCGATGGCAAGATATAAACGTCTAAGAGGTTTTGACGTTATGTACTTAACAGGAACAGATGAACACGGAGAAAAAATCCAGAAAAAAGCAAATGAACAAGGTCTTCACCCGCAAACATATGTAGACGGAATTGTAGATGATATTAAAGCGTTATGGAAAAAGATGAACATTTCTTATGATGATTACATCCGTACAACAGATGAGCGTCATAAAAACTCTGTTGAAAAGATTTTTCAGCAGCTGCTTGATCAAGATGATATTTACTTAAGTGAATATGAAGGCTGGTATTGCACAGACTGCGAATCTTTCTTTACGGAAAGACAGCTAGAGGACGGAAAGTGTCCTGATTGCGGACGTGAGGTCAAAAAAGTAAAAGAAGAGAGCTACTTTTTCCGGATGAGTAAGTATGCGGATCGTCTGCTTTCTTATTATGAAGAAAATCCTTCCTTCATCTATCCTGAATCTCGTAAGCGTGAAATGATCAACAACTTTATTAAACCAGGTTTAGAAGATTTAGCCGTTTCTCGTACTTCATTTGACTGGGGCGTGAAAGTACCGGGGAATCCAAAGCATGTAATCTATGTATGGATTGATGCACTTTCTAACTATATTACTGCATTAGGTTATGGCAGTGAGAATGATGAGAAGTTCAAAAAATACTGGCCGGCTGATGTACATTTAATGAGTAAAGAAATTGTACGTTTCCATACGATTTATTGGCCAATTATGCTTATGGCATTAGGACTCCCGTTGCCAAAACAAGTTATTGCTCACGGCTGGTTATTAATGAAAGATGGAAAAATGTCGAAATCTAAGGGCAATGTGGTTGATCCGAATGTACTTATCGATCGATATGGATTAGATCCATTACGCTACTATTTGCTTCGTGAAGTTCCTTTTGGCTCAGATGGCGTATTTACTCCGGAAAGCTTTGTTGACAGAGTAAATGCAGATCTGGCGAATGATCTAGGTAACCTGTTAAACCGTACAATTGCAATGATCGGCAAGTATTTTGATGGGAAGATTCCTCCTTATGAAGGCAGAGTAACTGAATTTGACGGTACATTGGAGGACTTTGCTACAGAGACAGTGAGAAAAACCGAAGAGGCTATGGAAAAGCTAGAGTTTTCTATTGCTCTTTCTACGATCTGGCAGCTTGTCAGCCGTACGAATAAATACATCGATGAAACACAGCCTTGGGTTCTGGCTAAAGATGAATCGAAAAAAGGAGAACTGGCAAGTGTCATGTATCACCTGGCAGAATCTATTCGTATTGTATCTGTGCTGATTCAGCCGTTTATGACAGAAACACCAGCAAAAATCTGGGGTCAGTTAGGCTTATCAAATGCAAGCTTAACGGAATGGGATTCCTTAAAAGAATTTGGTGTGATTCCTGCTGATACATCTGTGGCTAAGGGAGACCCCATTTTCCCCCGACTTGAAACAGAAGTAGAGGTTCAATTTATAAAAGATTCAATGGGAAGCACTGCTGCAGCTCCAGAAGAGCAGAAGTCAGAAGCTAAGAAAGAAGAAGCAGCTCCTGCCGCTGATGAAAAACCTGAAATCTCGATTGATGATTTTATGAAGGTTGATTTAAGAGTTGCAACAGTTATAGATGCTGAACCCGTCAAGAAAGCGGATAAATTATTAAAACTTCAATTGGATTTAGGTTATGAAAAACGACAGGTCGTTTCTGGAATTGCGCAATATTATAAGCCAGAAGATCTTGTGGGCCAAAAAGTAATCTGTGTTACGAATTTAAAACCTGTTAAATTACGCGGTGAACTTTCTCAAGGAATGATTTTAGCTGGTTCATCCGAAGGACAATTAACACTAGCGACGGTTGATCCTTCTCTGCCAAATGGTTCAAAAGTTAAATAAATAATGAAAAGCAGGGAGCATATCCCTGTTTTTTTAGTTCAAAAGACTAGAATTATTTAGCAATTATGAAAACAAAATAGGTCTTTATGCCTATGATGTAATTATATTGTAATACTGTTGTTACCCAATTGAATGGTAAATGTGATAAGATTTGTAAAGTTGAAAGGATTGTACACTATGTTTGATACACACGCACACATAAATGCAATACAGTTTGATGAAGATCGGCAAGAAGTCATTCAAAGAGCATTGGATGAAGGTGTAACACATATTGTCGTTGTTGGTTTTGATCGTGAAACGATACGTGGAGCGATGAACCTGGCAGAACAATATGATTTCATTTATGCTTGCGTCGGCTGGCACCCAGTTGATGCGATTGACATGACCGATGAAGATTTGGCATGGATCGAAGAACTTGCTGCACATCCAAAGGTAGTCGCACTTGGGGAAATGGGTCTTGATTATCATTGGGAAAAGTCTCCAGCAGATGTTCAAAAAGAAGTGTTCCGGCGCCAGATTCGGCTTGCCAAAAAAGTGAAGCTCCCGATTGTTATTCATAACAGGGAAGCAACACAAGATGTTGTTGATATCTTAAGGGAAGAAAATGCTCATGAAGTTGGCGGTATTATGCACTGCTACAGCGGAAGCATAGAAGTTGCCCGTCAATGTATGGAAATGAATTTCTACATAAGCTTTGGTGGACCTGTTACGTTTAAAAATGCCAAGAAGCCTAAGGAAGTTGCGAAGGATATTCCTATGGATCGGCTTTTGATTGAAACGGATTGTCCTTACTTAAGTCCTCATCCTTTGAGAGGAAAAAGAAACGAACCATCTTATGTAAAATACGTCGCTCAAACATTGGCCGAACTAAAAGATCTTCCACTTGAGGACATCATCAAAGAAACTTCCGACAATGCTTTTAAAATTTTTAACATTTCTCGATAAGGGATGTTGTCGGATACTAGCAATACGTGAAGAATATCGCAAGGATCTTTCAAAATATGACAAAAGGGACAGGAAATTTGTCAAACTCTTTTTCTTCCCTTTTTCCTTCTTATCCGTTCATAATTAGCCTTGGGTCAATTAATGACGAAAGGGAGGGTGATTTGACAGAGAGAAAAAAGATATTTATAATGCATTGCTTGTAGGGGAGGAAAACTGATGTACAAAAACATTATTGCTTTGTTCTCGAGTTTTACCAGAAAGAAACTTACTCTTTCTTTAGCCGCTCTTCTTGTTTTAGCAGTTACGACTGGATTCGTAGGTTATGCATCTACAAAGTCGGAAGTAGCACTTATGCTGAACGGTAAGAAGACGGAAGTGGATACTCATGCAGACACTGTAAGAGAACTTCTAAGCGAATATCACATAAAACCAAATCAGCATGATATAGTCAGGCCGGGGCTCAATGCCAAGGTGAAAGACAACATGAAGATAGATTATGTTAAGGCAAACAAAGTTGTCTTGAATGTAAACGGGAAAAAGAAACCTGTTTGGACGACAGCAAAAACTGTTGAACAGTTTGTAAAAGAACAGCAGTTAACACTAAATAATCACGATGTTATTAAGCCAGGTCTTACTGCTAAAATTCAAGATCACTCGAAAGTTGAGATTGAATCAGCATTTCCGGTTAATCTTGTTGTTGGTGGCAAATCACAGCAAGTATGGACCACTTCGACTACCGTCGCTGACCTTTTGAAGCAACAAAAGGTATCATTAGGTGAATTAGACAAAGTATCGCCTGCAAAAACAGAGAAAATCACTGGTAAAACGCAGGTTGACGTCATCAGAGTAGAAAAGGTCACCGATGTAGTGGAAGAAGAAACACCGTTTGCTACAGTTAACCGCAAAGATAGCGGATTAACACAAGGGAAACAGAGTGTCGTACAAGAAGGCGAAAAAGGCAAAGTGGAAAAAAGTTTCGAAGTTGTTAAGGAAAACGGAAAAGAAGTTTCCCGAAAACTCGTAACGACAAAAACGTTAGCTGATAGCAAAGATAAAATTGTTGCGATTGGTACAAAAGCTAAACCAAAACCGCAGCCAGTTGTTTCACGTAGTAAAGCACCAAGCAAATCAGGAGGCAGAGAGCTAGTAGTAACAAGTACTGCCTATACTGCTAATTGCTCAGGTTGTTCTGGTGTAACAGCAACAGGCTTTAATTTAAAATCAAATCCAGGAGCAAAAGTAATTGCGGTGGATCCTAATGTGATTCCTCTTGGCTCAAAAGTTTATGTTGAGGGCTATGGTTATGCAATTGCTTCAGATACTGGGGGAGCGATTAAAGGCAATAGAATTGATGTGTTCTTTTCATCTCAATCTCAAGCGGAAAGCTGGGGCAGGAAAACGATAAGAATACGAATTATCAATTAATATAATAGATATAACAATAGTTGATATTTAGGCACGGGGTAATTTCCCTGTGCCTTTTTGTTGATTGATAAGCGTCGAATCTCTTTGTCAGTTTTGTTTCTGCGGTGCTCACGTATGTATAATACGCATGCGCTCCTCGAAACTTCACTTCCTCGACCTTCTTGCTGCTCCTGCGGTTACTCGTCGCAACTCGCTGTCTTCGTGCAAGAATTGCTCGTTTCTAAATCAACAAATGATTGGAATGATAAACGGCGAATCTCTTTGTACTATAGTTTTCCCGGCAGGTTAGCTTTTAAAACTACGAATAAGCTGTTAAAACGGTGAATTACATATGTGAATCTAGACTTTCTTGACGCCTGGGTTATACTAGTAAAAGATTATTTTTTCGTTCTACCCATTAGACGCAATTAAACTGAAAAAGGTTTCACCGTTTTGGAGGAAATCATGAAAAAAATAAAAGAAATTATAGTGGTTGAAGGTAAGTGTGACACATTAGCCATTAAACGGGCAGTTGTGGCAGATACAATAGAAACAAATGGTTCTGAAATCAGCCAGGATACACTGAATAGAATAAAAATAGCTTATGAACGCCGCGGAGTCATTGTATTTACAGATCCTGATTATCCAGGCAAAAGAATTCGTCAAATCGTTTCTGAATTTGTTCCGGGCTGTAAGCATGCTTACTTAGCAAAGGAAGATGCGATTGCCAAAGGTGATAAAGGTGTGGGAGTTGAACACGCCACAAATGAGGCGATTATAGAAGCTTTATCTCACGTAAGAGAAGAAATGACCGGAGAAGAAATCGATACAATCCCGTGGGAGGATTTAATTGCAGCCGGTTTAACGGGCGGACCAGATTCGAAACGCAGGCGTGAATTAATTGGTAAAAAGCTGCGGATCGGTTATATGAATGCAAAACAATTACACAAACGTTTAAATATGTTTCGTGTTACACGCGAAGAATTTCAGCAGGCATTAGAAGCGCTTTATAGTTATGAGGAGGAATAGGACGGGCATGAGAAAAGATATTTCAACTCCCCAATCAACGAAAGCCATATTAGAAAAGCATGGCTTTACATTTAAGAAAAGCTTAGGGCAAAACTTTTTAATTGATCGCAACATCTTAAATAATATAGTGAATGCAGCAGAACTTACAGAGAACTCTGGCGTTATAGAAATCGGACCGGGAATCGGTGCATTAACGGAATTTATTGCAAGGTCTGCAAAAAAGGCAGTAGCTTTTGAGATTGATCAGCGGCTATTGCCGATTTTAGAAGAAACATTAGCGCCATATCCGCATGTTGATGTGATTCATTCAGATGTTC
This sequence comes from Bacillus sp. NEB1478, assembly GCF_031582965.1. Taxonomy (NCBI): domain Bacteria; kingdom Bacillati; phylum Bacillota; class Bacilli; order Caryophanales; family Bacillaceae; genus Bacillus; species Bacillus sp. NEB1478. The sequence continues at coordinate 3,875,493 of NZ_CP134049.1, read as the reverse complement.
TGAAGGCAGATATTCATAAAGTGATTTCAGAGCATTTTGAAGAGGGGCAAGACTTAATGGTCGTGGCGAACCTTCCTTATTATGTAACGACTCCAATCATTATGAAATTGCTGCAAGATAAGCTTCCTATACGCGGAATCGTCTGTATGATCCAAAAGGAAGTAGCCGACCGCCTTGCTGCATCACCAGGGACTAAGGATTATAATTCGCTGTCGATTGCTATTCAATACTACGCGACCGCCGAAACGATGATAAAGGTACCTAAAACGGTTTTTGTACCTGCACCAAATGTTGATTCCTCAGTCATTAAATTAACAATCCGAAAAGAACCGGCTGTTAAAGTAAAAGATGAGAATTTTTTCTTTGAAGTAGTACGTTCATCTTTTGCACAAAGAAGAAAAACCCTTTGGAACAACTTGGTTAGCCAGCTTGTTTCAAAAGAAAAGAAAGAAGAGCTGCAAGTGATTTTAGATCAGGTAGGAATTGATCCAAAACGCCGCGGAGAAACGTTAACAATTGAAGAATTCGGTAAATTGGCAGATGCACTTTTGCCGCTGGTAAAATAAACCTCATTATTCCCCCTGCCCTAACATACTCATATAAAAGGAACATTCTGAGCAGAGGAGCTTGTTACTCCAAATAGGGGGAGTAAAATGAAACTAGAGATTGGATCCATTGTAAGCAGGAATTCTTACAAAAGAGATTTGCTTTTTCGAATAGTTGGTTTTAGTGAAGATCGAACAATCGCAGAACTAGCGGGAGAAGAACTCAGGTTATGGGCGGATGCTCCTATTAATGATTTATTTGTTGTAGATGATAAGCACATGTCTGAACACCGCCAAGTTGTAAAAGAGAAAGAAGAATCATCATTAAAGCTTTTTAGGCAAGATTATTACTTACTTAGACAAAAAAGGGAGTACCTTTCAACAAACGGGTATCAATATGATCAATCATACTTTGAATTGCCAGGCAGAGTCCTTCACATTGATGGAGACCCGCTTTATTTAAATAAATGTTTGGAACTATATAAAAAGCTCGGCGTTCCTGTGTATGGGATTCATATGAAAGAAACAGAAATGCCTGATAAAGTTCCAGCACTTGTAGATGAAGTCAGACCGGATATACTCGTTATCACAGGTCATGATGCTTATTTGAAGTCAAAGGGCGACATTTCGGATGTAAATGCTTATCGACATACTAAATATTTTATTAGAACTGTTCGGGAAGTTAGAAGAAAGTATACAAACCTTGATCATCTAATGATATTTGCCGGTGCATGCCAATCCCATTTTGAGTCGCTGATCAAAGTAGGATCAAACTTTGCGAGTTCGCCAGCCCGGATTAATATTCACGCGCTTGATCCTGTATACATTGTGTCGAAAATTAGTTTAACCTCATTTATGGACAGAGTGAACGTTATGGATGTTTTGAGAAACACACTTACCGGAAAAGAAGGTTTAGGTGGTGTCGAATCAAAAGGATTTCTCAGAACAGGAATGCCTATAAAAACAAAGCCATAAAACTCCGGGTTGCCGGGGTTTTTTCTCTTTTCTTTCTTTTTATACATAAAAAATAAAAGTTGAGTCATACTAAAAAAAGTAAAAAAAGGATAATAAGTCATTGACACGAAATTACTTTGCTTGCTATAATAAAAATTTTATTTTGACAAATAAACACGATTTGTGTTATAATTTGTCTAAGTGAGGTGGAGCCTAAATGGGTAAAACAATTGTTGACATTAGACGCTCTTTAGAGTCTAACGTGGGTAGAAGACTTTCTTTACGGGCTAACGGCGGACGGCGCAAAACGATCGAACGACTTGGAACGCTTGAAGAAACATACCCAGCGGTTTTTATTATCAAATTAGATCAGGACACCAACGCTTTCGAACGTGTTTCTTATAGTTACGCGGATGTACTCACAGAAACAGTAGAACTTACATTCTTAGAAGATACACAAGCAGCAATCGGGCAGTAAGAACTCTTTACTGCTATTTTTTTACCCTTTTTTAATAGCAATTAACGAAAACAGTTAAAATTAAAATATACATATATAAAAGTTGAAGAAACTAAACCCCCTTTTCTGGAGATACTATTCTGTATCGCATAATAAAAGGGGGTTTCATCATGAGCCAGAAAAAACCAATGATGTCGGAAGCTTTAAAAACAGAAATTGCAAAAGAACTTGGTTTTTATGATACTGTTCAGCGTGAAGGCTGGGGAGGCATTTCTTCAAAAGATGCAGGGAATATGGTGAAACGCGCACTGGAGATAGCTGAGCAAGGCTTAAGCAATCGAAATAAGTAAGTATGCGATATTGAAACCGGAGAGTGGAGACAGCTCTTCGGTTTTCCTCTATGTTTGATTTTCATTACATATAACGCATCATACTGTGTTACTATTAAAAATATCAAAATTGTGTAAGATTTTTTAGGCAGGGATAAAGATGACGAATAATAAAGTATCCATTAAAGCTCCGGCAAAAATTAATCTGTCTCTAGATGCGTTAAGAAAAAGAGACGATGGTTTTCATGAAGTTGCTATGGTCATGACAACGGTTGATCTGGCAGACCGGATCGAACTGACTTTATTAGAAACAAATGAAATCAAAATTGAGAGTTCTGGCGGATTTGTACCACTTGACGAAAGAAATTTGGCTTACCAGGCAGCTAAACTTCTAAAAGAAACGTTTGGCGTAAAAAAAGGTGTTTTTATACATATATCAAAACATATTCCTGTCGCTGCAGGTTTAGCGGGAGGAAGCAGTGATGCTGCTGCTACCTTAAAAGGACTTAATGAGCTATGGGATTTAGGGCTTTCAGTAGACGAAATTGCAGAACTTGGAGCAAAGATCGGCTCTGATGTGTCTTTCTGCGTGTATGGTGGAACAGCATTAGCCACTGGACGCGGAGAGAAGATTCAGCATATACCATCACCGCCACCTTGCTGGGTTTTGTTAGCAAAGCCTCCAATCGGAGTTTCGACAGGGGAAGTATATCGAAACTTAAAGCTGAAAAACATTAAGCATCCTGACGTGGACGGAATGGTTCGTGCTATTGAAGGGAAGGACTATGAGCAAATCTGCAACTTGTTAGGAAACGTTCTAGAATCGGTTACCCTTCCAATGTACCCGGAAGTGAAGCATATAAAAGAACAGATGATGAGGCTAGGGGCTGATGCTGTATTAATGAGCGGAAGTGGTCCGACTGTATTTGGATTATTTCAGCATGAATCAAGGCTTCAAAGAGTTTATAACGGACTCAGAGGATTTTGTCATGAAGTTTATGCGGTTCGCCTTTTAGGGGAATGATTGATAAAATCCGTATAAAAATGTTATATTATCTTCAAACATTCGGTTTTGGAGGATATTATGAAATTAAAAAGAAGCGGAAGAATGGTAGATTTAACAGCCTATCTACTTCACCATCCCCATCAGCTCATTCCTTTGTCTTATTTCGTTGAACGGTATGAATCCGCAAAATCTTCTATTAGTGAAGACTTAGCGATTATTAAAGATCATTTTGAACAGCATGGATTAGGGCAGGTTCAAACTGTGCCCGGTGCAGCAGGCGGAGTTAAATATATTCCAGGCATCGATCAAGCAGAAGCTGAAACGACAGTGAGTGAACTGATTCAGCTTTTAGAAGATCCAAGTCGCATTTTGCCCGGAGGATATCTGTACGTAACAGATATTATCGGCAACCCGAGATTGGTTAACCAAGTCGGTCGTTTATTCTCCTCCATTTTTTCATCGCGAAAGATTGATGTAGTCATGACGATCGCGACGAAAGGAATACCGCTTGCTTATGCGGTAGCAAGTTATTTAAATGTTCCAGTAGTTGTGGTAAGAAGCAATAGCAGGGTAACAGAAGGCTCCACCGTAAGCATTAATTACGTTTCTGGATCAACTAAACGGATCCAAACGATGGCCCTTGCCAGAAGAAGCATCAAACAAGGCGCGCGCGTGCTCATTATTGATGACTTCATGAAAGCCGGCGGAACGATCAAAGGCATGATCAGTTTAATTGAAGAATTTCAGGCCCATATTGAAGGGATTGGAGTTCTTGTTGAAGCAGAAGAAGTATCAGAGCGCTTAGTAGATGATTACGTTTCTATTGCCCGCTTAGCCAAAGTGAATGAAAAAGAGAATCGAATTGAAGTTGAAAAAGGAAATTATTTTTTTAATGGAGGGAATGCATAATGAAAAAAGTTCATACTTCAGAAGCACCTGCAGCAATTGGTCCATACTCTCAAGGGATCGTATTAAATAATTTATTTTTTAGTTCAGGTCAGATTCCGCTTACAAAAGATGGTGTGATGCTTGAAGGTGATGTAAAAGAGCAGACTCATCAAGTGTTCCGCAATTTAGAAGCTGTTTTAGAAGAAGCGGGCTCATCACTAAATAAGGTGATTAAGGCTACAGTATTTATTAAAGATATGAATGAATTTGCAGATATTAATGATGTATACGGAAAGTATTTCTCTGAACACAAACCAGCGCGCTCATGTGTAGAAGTGGCTCGTTTGCCAAAAGATGCAAAAGTTGAAATTGAAGTGATTGCAGTTGTAGAATAAGCTCCTTTAAAGGGGCTTATTTTTTTTGCCTGGATCTGTTTAACTATGAATATTAAAAACCGATATTTCATAATGTAAACCTCTATTTTAAATTTTTTAAAAATTTTTATTATTCAAAGAAGGAATTTGTAAAATGTTGCAGAATTGTAGTATTACGTTCTTATTATTGGAAAAAGGTGGTGTTTGTAAGTGGAAGTAACAGACGTTAGATTACGCCGTGTTAATACAGAAGGCCGTATGAAAGCGATTGCCTCCATTACAATCGATCATGAATTTGTTATTCATGATATTCGTGTAATTGATGGCAATAATGGAATGTTCGTGGCTATGCCAAGCAAACGAACACCAGATGGAGAGTTCCGTGATATCGCGCATCCAATCACTTCAACTACTCGTGAGAAGATTCAAAATGCGGTATTAACAGAATATCACCGTATGGGAGAAATGGAGTCTGCTTTAGAAGAAGCAGGAGCTTCTTAATTCCTTATAAGAATCGAGGACCTGGTCAACTACAATGATTAGGTTCTTTTTTATTTGTCTTTTTTTATAAAAGCGTTCTCCACAATACTAGAAAATTTCCCGACTTTTTATCAATCCATTGACAATCCTCTTCCACTCCTTGAAATACCCACTCTTTTAAGATATATTCGTAATGGTATGTTTAGAAATAGGAAAATGGATGGAGGTTCACTATGACAAAACGTTATGCGGTCATTCTTGCTGCAGGTCAAGGAACAAGAATGAAATCCAAATTATATAAAGTATTACATTCTGTATGCGGAAAGCCTATGGTTCAGCATGTTGTGGATCAGGTTAATTCTCTAGAGATGGAGAAAATGGTTGTAGTTGTCGGTCATGGAGCTGAAAAAGTTCAAGATCAATTAGGCAGCGATCAAATCGAGTATGTTCTGCAAGAAGAGCAGCTCGGTACAGCACATGCTGTTATGCAAGCAGATAAAGTATTAGCAAATGAAGAAGGAATCACTTTGGTTGTTTGTGGTGATACTCCTTTAATCAAGTCTGAAACAATGGAAAAGCTAATCGCAGAACATCAGACTACAGGTGCTAAGGCAACAATCCTTACTGCTAAGCCGGAAGATCCAACGGGATACGGCCGAATTATCCGCAACAGTCAAGGGACTGTTGCGCGTAATGTTGAGCATAAAGACGCGTCAGAAGAAGAACGCAAAGTGAATGAAATCAACACAGGAACTTACTGTTTTGATAATAAAGCACTTTTTGAAGCGTTAAAACAAGTGAACAATGATAATGTTCAGGGTGAGTATTATTTGCCGGACGTTATTGAAATCCTTCAGAATGCTGGGGAAGTAATTGCAGCTTATACAACGCCTGATTTTAACGAAACTTTAGGTGTAAATGATCGCGTAGCTCTTTCTCAAGCAGAAGGCATAATGAAAAAGCGTATTAATGAACGTCATATGAGAAATGGCGTAACATTGATCGATCCAGAGCAAACGTACATTTCTGATGATGCAGAAATCGGAATTGATACAGTGATTTATCCAGGCACTGTTATTTTAGGAAATGTAAAGATTGGTGAGGAGAACATCATTGGTCCGCATTCTGAAATTAAAGACAGTGTGATTGGCAGTGGAAACACGATTCGTCAATCTGTTGTCCACGATAGTGAAGTGGGTAATGACACGGCAGTTGGTCCGTTTGCTCATATCCGTCCAAAATCTATTTTAGAGAACAATGTTAAGATTGGAAACTTTGTTGAAATTAAGAAATCTGTTATGAGCACAGGCAGTAAGGCGTCTCATTTAAGTTATATCGGTGATGCTGAGATTGGAAAAGATGTGAACTTGGGCTGTGGATCCATAACTGTGAATTACGATGGAAAAAACAAGTTCCTCACAAAAGTAGAAGATGGTGCCTTCATTGGGTGTAATTCTAACCTCGTAGCTCCTGTTACGGTTGGCAAGAACGCTTATGTCGCAGCAGGTTCTACAATTACCGAGAATGTTCCGGCTGAATCATTATCTATTGCAAGAGCCCGTCAAACGGTTAAAGAGAACTATGTTCAGAAGCTTAATGAAAAACAAAACCAATAAATATTAAGAGTGGGGAAGGATGAATCCATCAATGAGTACGTATGTAGATCCTACATTAAAAGTTTTCACATTAAATTCAAACAAAGAATTATCAAAAGAGATTGCTCAGCACATCGGTATTGAACTAGGAGAAAGCTCTGTAACGAAATTTAGTGACGGGGAAATTCAGATTAATATTGAAGAAAGTATTCGCGGATGTGAAGTATATGTTATTCAATCCACGAGCGACCCTGTTAATCAGCACTTAATGGAACTTTTAATTATGATCGATGCACTAAAACGTGCATCTGCAAAAACGATTAATGTTGTTATGCCCTACTATGGATACGCGAGACAAGATCGTAAAGCACGAGCTCGTGAACCAATCACGGCTAAACTTGTTGCTAACCTACTGGAAACAGCAGGGGCTACACGCGTAATAGCAATTGATCTACATGCACCTCAGATTCAAGGCTTCTTTGATATCCCGGTAGACCAACTTTTAGGTGTACCTATATTAGCTAACTATTTTGCAAATAAAGAATTGGATGATATCGTTATCGTTTCTCCTGACCATGGTGGTGTAACGAGAGCGCGTAAAATGGCAGACCGCTTAAAGGCGCCGATCGCTATTATTGATAAGCGACGTCCTCGTCCGAATGTTTCAGAAGTCATGAACATTGTAGGTAATATTGAAGGAAAGACAGCCATCCTTATCGACGATATTATCGACACAGCGGGTACAATCACTTTAGCTGCTAATGCTTTAGTTGAGAATGGAGCTAAAGAAGTTTATGCATGCTGTACACACCCTGTTCTTTCTGGACCGGCAATGGATCGCATCCAAAATTCTCAAATTAAAGAATTAGTCGTTACAAACACGATTGTTCTTCCGGAAGAAAAGAAAATTGACAAAGTGACGCAGCTTTCAGTAGCACCATTACTTGGTGAGGCAATCATCCGTGTACACGAACAACTGTCAGTTTCTAAGTTGTTTGATTAAGATTTAAAAAACGATAAAAAGTTAATGCAGCAAAAAGTGCGAGAATTTTACTGGAGCAGCACTCTGAGCGGAGAAATCAGCTTTATATCGAATAGTAACTTGTCAAAAGCAACAAACTTTTTCTAAAAGTTTGTTGCTTTTGACGCTTTTTGTACGTTATCTTCATCGACAAGTTTGTAGGAGGGGAAGGTACAAGACTCCTCTAAAATGAAAAGCACATTTTCTTCGTGCGATGTATCGCGGCTGTTGCTTTTCCTTGTCCTGTGGGACTCACCGCACGCCCTGCGGAAAGCGAGTAGCCTGGAACGGAAATCAACCACATTCAAGAGCAACAAAGTTTACGAAAACAGCCTTTTACTAACATAAAAAAAGCGATTGTGAACTTCAAGTTTTAAAACCGACCACTTCGGGTAATCCTTAATAGAGACCCGAAATAGGAAAGGTGGAACTAGAAGTGGCAACTAATTTAACAGTCGAAAAACGTAATACAGATAAACGCTCATTTTTAACTGAATTAAGAAGTAAAGGGCACGTTCCGGCAAACCTTTATGGCTATGGAACAGAGTCAGTCTCCTTATCAGTTGATGAACCTGAATTTATTAAAGCATATAGAGAAGTCGGTAAAAATGGCGTTCTCAAATTAAAAGTGGGTGGAAAGAATTATTCTGTCATGGTACAGGAGATGCAAGTACATCCATTAAAAGATGCAATTACACACATTGACTTTATTGCGTTAGATTTAAATAAAGAAACAGAAGCAGAGGTACCTGTTGTTCTGACAGGCGATTCTGCAGGAGTTAAGGAAGGCGGAATCTTGCAGCGTGTCCTAGCTGAAGTTTCAGTTAAGGCATTGCCTGCTGATTTCCCGGAACAGCTTGAAGTAGCTGTCGACTCACTGGAAATTGGAGATTCTTTAACAGTAAAGGATCTGCCGACTGGTAAGAAATACGAGATTCTTCATGAAGAAGATGAAGTAATCGTAAGTGTAGTACCTCCAAAACTTCAAGATGAAGAAACTGATGAGGAAACAGAGGAAGCGGATGAGGCTGGAGATGCACCTGAGTCATCTGAATCTGTTGCACAAGATAGTCAAGAAGAAAAGAAAGACGAATAAATGGATAAAACGCAGCTTATACAGCTGCGTTTTTTTTCTACTATCAGAAAGTATAACTTGTTAACAGAGTGATGTTCGAGGCAGCATCAAGTCAAAGTCAATAGTATAAGTGCAACTAAGGCTGACGGAAAAGACTTGGCGTCAGCCAAGTTTTCTTTATGATTAAATGATTTCATGTATAATGTTCTTAAGATATTTAAAGGTAAGGTGAACATAAGTTGAAATTGTTTATTGGACTCGGGAATCCAGGACCTCGGTTTGATGGAACCCGTCATAATATTGGATTTGAAGTCATTGACAGGCTTGCCGAATCTCTAAACATTGAAATGCAGCAATCTAAGTTTAAAGGATTATACGGGACAGGTATCGTTGATGGGGAGAAAATCTTTCTGTTAAAACCACTAACTTATATGAATGTTTCAGGTGAATGTGTTGGACCGTTCATGGATTACTTTCAGATTCCTGAAGAAGACATGTTAGTGGTTTATGATGATTTAGATACTTTACCGGGTAAGTTAAGACTGAGAACAAAAGGCAGCGCAGGCGGGCATAATGGAATTAAGTCAATGATTGCCCATCTTGGTACACAAGAGTTCAAACGCATCAGATTTGGGATTGGACGTCCTACAAACGGACAGGCTGTTCCTGATTTTGTGCTGAATCGCTTCTCTAAAGAAGAGCAGGTTGAAGTAACGGACGGAGTGGATCGTGCAATTAAGGCATGCCATGCTTTTATTCATACATCATTCGATAAAGTTATGAATAAGTTTAACGGATAAGAATAGATTATACGTGTTCCGCTCATAATGGTTAGTATACTGTTAACCGAAAGGGGACATGGCATGGCCATTCATTATCGGTGCAGGCATTGCAGCACACATGTCGGCACAATTGATCACCATACTGTAAATGTTTCTCAGCTTGGATTTGAAGCTTTAAGTGTGGAAGAACGGCAGGAATTACTCTCCTATAAAGAGAATGGAGATATAGAAGTCACAATTGTTTGTGAGGATTGTCAGGAAACATTAGAACGTTATCCTGAGCTCCACACATTAAAATCATTTATTCAATAAGGTGTTGCTTTGGCCTGGCATGCGAGGACCAAAGCCTTTTTCTGTTTTTTTATCACAATATACAGCAACGAACGGCCTTGTAAGGGGGAGGAAGCTTTGTTAGGTTTAAAAAAATATTTTAGTCAGGGAGAAGACTATCAATCCATACTTGACGGTATTAATGCCGGACTGAAAGAACAGCTTGTTGCAGGTCTTTCGGGTTCTGCCCGTACGATGCTTATCAGCAGTCTGCATGAAACTACTGGAAAACCACAGCTAGTTATCACACATAATTTGTTTCAAGCTCAAAAATTGTATGAAGATTTAGCTTCTCTTCTAGGTGAAGAAAAGGTCTATTTATATCCGGTCAATGACTTGCTTTCTTCAGAAATGGCGATATCGAGCCCTGAACTGAAAAGTCAAAGAATCGAGACACTAAATTTTTTATATTCAGGTTCAAAAGGGGTTATTATTACTCCAATCGCAGGTTTAAGAAGATTCCTGCCGCCAGAAGAGGTATGGAAGAAAGCTAGTTTATCTTTTCGCCTTGGGGAAGAGCTGGATTCAGATCAAATTTTAAATAAACTTGTAGCGATGGGGTATGAAAGAACTTCAATGGTCCAATCTCCAGGGGAATTCAGTGTAAGAGGCGGAATTATTGATATCTTTCCGCTGACAGAAAAAGATCCTTTGCGAATTGAACTTTTTGATACAGAAGTGGATTCCATTCGGTACTTTGAAGCCGAAACACAGCGATCCAAAGATAAAGTAAAAGAGATTGCTATTACGCCCGCTGAAGAATTAATTTTATTTAATGAGCATTATGAGCAATCTGCCAACCAAATTGAAATGAAATTAGCTTCAACTTTGAAGAAACTGAAAGATGATTCTTTAAAGGAATTATTAGTCGAGAATATAAGCTATGAGGTCGGACAGCTGCGTGAAAAACAAAAATTTCAGAGTATGTATAAGTACGCGTCGCTATTTTATGACAAGCCCGCGAGCTTGCTGCAATATATTTCTTCAGATTCCTTAATTATTATGGATGAAATCGGGCGTATTCAAGAAACGAGCCAGCAGCTGGATAAAGAGGAAGCTGAATGGCAGACAGCGCTTCTTGAGCATGGGGAACTCGTCCAGGACCTGCAGATTTCTCCTGATTTAAATATGCTTTTTGGAGATAAAAAAAGCTTTCATGTTATTTACTTGTCCTTGTTTTTAAGGCATGTACCTCATACTCAGCCGCAAAACATAATAAATGTAGAGTGTAAAAGCATGCAAAATTTCCATGGGCAGATGAATGTATTAAAAGGCGAGTTGGATCGATGGAAAAAGCTTGGATTCTCAATTGTATTTATTGCTTTAAATAAAGAACGGGCTAATAGACTGGAAAGAGTGCTCTCAGATTATGAACTGGATGCTGCCATAATTGACAGTGACAAAGAAATACAGCCTAAAATAGCTCAGATTATTATTGGAGATTTAGCGAGCGGATTCGAATCTGTTAAGCAAAAGCTGGCTGTCATTACGGAAGAAGAAGTATTTACGAAAAAAGCTAAACGTCCTGCTAGGAAGCAGCGTATGACTAATGCCGAGCGGATTAAAAGTTATTCAGAGTTAAAAGTCGGAGATTATGTCGTTCATGTTAATCATGGTATCGGAAAATACTTAGGGATCGAAACTCTCGAAATAAAAGGGGTCCACAAAGATTACCTGCATATTAAATATTCCGGTAACGATAAACTTTACGTTCCAGTTGAACAGATTGACCAAGTTCAAAAGTATGTGGGCTCTGAAGGGAAAGAACCTAAGATTTACTCGCTAGGCGGAAGCGATTGGAAAAAAGTAAAAAGCAGAGTTCAATCTTCTGTTCAAGATATTGCAGATGATTTAATTAAGCTTTATGCAGAACGCCAAGCAAGCAAAGGTTACGCGTTTACAGAAGATGGTGCAGAACAAGGCGAGTTTGAAAGCAGTTTTCCATATCAAGAAACAGATGATCAGCTTCGTACCATTGATGAGATTAAAAAAGATATGGAAAGCGTCCGACCGATGGATCGCTTATTGTGCGGTGATGTAGGGTACGGAAAAACCGAAGTAGCAATACGTGCTGCTTTTAAAGCGATTATGGATGGCAAACAAGTGGCTTTCCTTGTTCCGACCACTATTCTGGCTCAACAGCATTACGAGACGTTCCGTGAACGGTTTTCTGAGTTCCCTATTACGATTGGCAGCTTAAGCCGCTTTCGGACGAAAAAAGAACAGAATGAGGTCATTAAAGGTTTAGGTACAGGAACAGTGGACATTGCGATCGGAACTCATAGACTTTTATCAAAAGATGTCCAGTACAAAGACCTTGGTTTATTGATTATTGATGAAGAACAGCGTTTTGGTGTAACACATAAAGAGAAAATTAAAACGCTGAAATCAAACGTAGATGTACTGACCCTAACCGCAACTCCTATTCCGCGTACGCTGCATATGTCGATGCTTGGTGTAAGAGATTTGTCGGTTATTGAGACACCGCCTGAAAACCGCTTCCCTGTTCAAACGTATGTAATGGAATACAATGGTTCTCTTGTTCGTGAAGCGATAGAAAGAGAGATGGGGCGTGGAGGTCAAGTTTATTTCCTCTATAACCGTGTAGACTCTATCGAACGAATGGCCGAACAAATCTCTATGCTTGTACCGGATTGCCGTGTAGCTTATGCACATGGTCAAATGGGAGAAAATGAACTTGAAACGGTAATGATCGAGTTTTTAGAAGGTAATTACGACGTATTAGTATCTACAACGATCATTGAAACCGGTGTTGATATTCCGAATGTGAATACTTTAATCGTGAATGATGCAGATAAAATGGGCTTGTCACAGCTTTATCAGCTTAGGGGGCGTGTTGGACGTTCGAATCGGGTTGCTTATGCATACTTTACGTATCAAAGAGATAAAGTTTTGACAGAGGTAGCAGAAAAACGTCTGCAGGCGATCAAAGAATTTACAGAACTTGGGTCTGGTTTTAAAATTGCGATGAGAGACCTTTCCATTCGCGGAGCTGGTAACCTTTTAGGTGCCCAGCAGCATGGCTTTATTGATTCAGTCGGTTTTGATCTGTATTCGCAAATGCTTGAAGAAGCGATTGAAGAACGTAAAGGTACAAAACCAAAAGAAGTGGAAGAAGAAGTTGAGCTTAATATTGAAGTAGATGCTTATATTCCTTCGGGCTATATTGCGGATGAAAAGCAAAAAATTGAAATGTATAAGCATGTAAGGGCAGCAAAAACATTAAAAGACATTTCAGACCTGCAAGATGAATTTGTTGACCGTTTCGGGGATTACCCAGTTGAAGTAGAAAGCTTATTATTAGTAGCTGGAATTAAATTGCGTGCAAAAAAAGAAGGCATTACATCTATTGAACAGAAACAGGATAACGTGAACATGCTGCTCAATGAAAAATCAACAGCATCAGTCGATGGTGCAAAAATGTTTGAGATTGCCAATAAAATTGGGCGACACGTCAATTTGGGCATGCAAAATAATGTGATGAAAGTCGTTATTGCCCGAAAACGGATAAAGGATCTGGATTTGCTAAAACAAATTGACCTTTTCCTAAAAGAAATGAAGCATGCAAGGAAAGAAAAGACAACAAATACTCCATAAAATTTATTAAGCCCTCCTAATCGTGAATAGAACAGGAGATGTAACAAATAATAAACCTAGAAAATGGAACATTCTTTCTCGGAAGGAACCATTTTGTTGTTACATCAGTGAACTATCATCATCCGAAAATGGAGGGCTTTATTTATATGAAAGCGACTGGTATCGTTCGACGTATTGATGACCTGGGGCGCGTTGTTATTCCAAAAGAAATCCGCAGAACGCTGCGAATTCGTGAGGGTGACCCGCTTGAAATTTTTGTAGACAGAGATGGAGAAGTCATTCTAAAAAAATATTCTCCAATCAATGAATTAGGAGATTTTGCAAAGGAATATGCAGAAAGTCTTTCTGACAGTACAGGTCATGTTGTACTTATTGCTGACCGTGATACATACATTGCGGTAGCTGGCGGATCCAAAAAAGATTATCATAATAAAAGCATCGGAAAAGTCGTGGAAACATCCATGAGTGACCGTAAAACATTGGTGGAATCCAATGGAACTGAAGCCGAGCTTATTGACGGCATTAAAGAAAATACTTCCCATGTAATCGCACCTATTATTGCAGGCGGAGATCCGATTGGTGCTGTTGTCATGATCGGAAAAGAAGGTAAAAAACTTTCGGATTTGGAACAAAAACTTGCTGAAACAGCAGCAGGATTTTTGGCAAGACAGATGGAGCACTAGTATGGAGGAGGGCATAATTGCTCTTCTTTTTTTTGTTATTGGTGATTGATAAGCGTCGAATCTCGTCGTCACTCTCGTTTTCTCGGTGCTCATGTAGGGTTAACTACATTCCGCTCCTCGAAAATCTCACTTCCTCGACCTTCTTGCTTCTGAATCACCAACTATTTGAAAGATAAGCTGCGAATCTCTTTGTCAGTTTTGTTTCTGCGGTACTCACGTATGTGTAATACGATCCGTTCCTCGAAACTTCACTTCCTCGACCTTCTTGCTTCTAAATCACCAACTATTGGATGGATAAGCTGCGAATCTCGTCGTTACTCTCGTTTTCTCAGTGCTCATGTAGGGTTAACTACATTCCGCTCCTCGAAAATCTCACTTCCTCGACCTTCTTGCTTCTAAATCACCATCTATTTGATTGATAAGCATCGAATCTCGTCGTTGGTTTTGCTTCTGCGGTACTTACGTATGTGTAATATAATCCGTTCCTTGAAACTTTGTAAGCATGGAATTTAATTATGGTATAATACCTTGAATTCAAGAATAAAAGCTGTTTCTGTCGACTCGTGTCGTCCCGGGAAATATATTTGTTTTTTTCGTTAGCTCTTTTCTAAAGGCTCTTTTCTTAAAGATTGTTGCTCTGGTTTGTCTTGTTGATCTTCATCAATGACTAGTTGATTGAAGTGCAAGGTGCGAGACTCCTGGGGGAATAGTGGGACAGGTGAGACTCCTGAAAGTGCAAAGCGCTTAGGAGGCTCACCGCAACCCCCCCGGAAAGCGAGCGCCCTGAAACGGAAATCAATTGCTTACAAAAACATGATTGCGAAAACAGCCTTTTAAAAGATTCTTTTCTTAAATTAAAATCACCAGCAATGGATAGTTAGAGGTAAACCATGAAATCGAAAACATCTTCTGTATGGGAAGGTGCGATGCTGCTTACTGCAGCTGGCCTTGTCGTAAAATTATTAAGTGTTGTCTACCGAATTCCCTATCAAAATATGACAGGAGATTTCGGTTTTTATGTATTTCAACAAGCATATCCTTTTTATGCGATAGCGGTAGCCGTTGCATTTACGGGTTTTCCAATGGCGTTATCTAAAATGATAGCTTCTGAAAAAACGGTTAATGACCATCTTATAAAAACATCTTTTTGGACATCCTGTTTCTTAGGTGTTATTTCTTTCCTGCTTCTGTTTTTTTCTGCAACATACATAGCGGACTTAATGGGAGATTCCCAGCTTTATTTGCCAATACGTGTTATTTCGATTTTATTTTTGTTCATTCCGCTCTCCGCTTATTTAAGGGGAATGTATCAAGGATATGGTGACATGCAGCTGACGGCAGTATCACAGCTGATTGAACAGACGATACGTGTATCAGGCATATTGCTTTTATCTTACTACTTTGTCATGAACAATTATTCAAGCTATACAACGGGGGCAGGAGCAATAGCAGGTTCAGTACTCGGGTCTGCTGCATCGGGTCTGTTTTTACTCTTGTTTTGGAAAAAAGGGATTGCACCTCCTTATAGTTTTCAGGCGAAATTTCGATTTTTGTATAGTGCCGAATTGATGAAAACCAGTATTTATCTTTCGTTAAGTGCTTTAGTACTAGGGCTAATGCAAATGGTGGATGCGTTTCTTTTTGTAAACTTATTAATAGATCATGGAGTAAATTCTTATGACGCGAAGCTTATAAAAGGGGTTTTCGACAGAGGACAGCCACTTCTTCAATTAGGGACAGTTGCTGCGGCCTCGGTTGCATTGGCAGTTGTGCCTGAAATCGCTAGTCTCATGAAAAAGAAGCAGCATGTGGAGATTAAATCTTTAACATCACTGTCTGTTAAAATTTCTATCATTTTTGGCGGGGCTGCCTCGGCAGGTCTTATATGCATAATGAAACCGTTAAATGTTATGCTGTTCAAAAATGCTGAAGGAACATTTGCACTCGCCATTTTGTGCGGTTCTATTTTGTTTGTATCGCTTATATATACGTCTACAGGTTTGCTGCAGGGGATGGGGTATGGGCGATATGCAGCAATCGCGATATTGGCCGCTTTCTTAGTAAAAATCATTGGGAACATTGTTTTCATTCCTTTTTGGGGTGCTCCTGGTGCGGCAACATCAACGGTGTTTGCTACTTTTATTGCAGCGCTTATTCAGTTTATTAAACTACAAAAAGTTACACACTTTTGGAATGAAAGTAATATTCCAATCCTTTCTTACTTTTTCTCGGTGATCGCCATGATTATTATAGTTAAACTGTGGCTATTAGGGGTTCAGACGTATTTTGTGGAGATGAACAGCAGAGAAAATGCATCGTTTCTTGCATTAAGCTCTTCAATAGTTGGAGCTATTGTTTATTTTTTATGTATGATGAAATTTAAATTTTTTTCTGAAAAGGAGTGGGAGTCATTGTCTCATTCCGTTAGTATTGTGAAAAAGATTATGAGCCGACTTAAAAAAAGGAGACCATAAATGAAGAAGATTACAGTTATAGGACTTGGAGCCGGAAACTTAGATCAAATGACGTTAGGGATCTACCGGCTGATAAAGGAAACAGAAACGGTATATACAAGAACAAAAGATCATCCTGCTATTGAAGAGCTCGCAGCAGAAGGGAAATCTTTTATTTTCTTTGATGAAATCTATGAAAAACACGATCGGTTTGAACCGGTTTATGAAGAAATTGCTTCTGTACTTTTTCAAGCAGCACAAACAAATGATCATATTATTTACGCAGTACCTGGCCATCCGCTTGTGGCTGAGCAATCTGTACAAATACTTTTAAATAAAGCAGCTGAAAACAATGTAGAGGTAAGTGTTGCCGGCGGAAAAAGCTTTCTGGATGAAATGTATACTGCTCTGAAAATCGATCCCATTGAAGGATGCCAAATAGTAGATGGAACCGCTATGCAAAAAGATGAAATACAAATTCGGCATCATCTTGTAATTGTACAAGTGTATGACGCGTTTATCGCATCAGAAGTGAAGTTAACGCTCATGGAAAAATACCCTGATGATTATGAAGTAACAGTCGTAACTGCAGCAGGAAGTACCGGTGAATCGATAACGAGAGTTCCGCTTTACGAACTAGACCAAGCAGTCACATTAAACAACTTAACTGCTGTTTACGTACCGCCAGTTAAAGACGAATCCATGTTGTATCGCGATTTTTCTTTTTTGAAAAACGTAATTGCAAGATTAAGAGGTCCAGGAGGCTGTCCATGGGATCAAAAACAGACGCATGTCACTTTGAAAAAATATTTAATAGAAGAAGCATATGAAGTATTAGATGCGATCGACGAGGAAGATGATGAAGCCATAGCAGAAGAACTGGGAGATGTAATGCTCCAAATACTGCTGCATGCTCAAATTGGTGAAGAAGAAGGATTCTTTGCTATTGAAGATGTGATAGAAGCACTGACCGAAAAGATGATACGCCGCCATCCTCATGTTTTTGGAGATGTAAAGGCTGAGGATGCTGATGAAGTCGTTGCAAATTGGGAAGCGATTAAAGCGAAAGAAAAAGGGAAGTTAGAGCGAGAGTCGTTGCTTGATGGTGTTCCTACAGGGTTGCCTGCTATGCAAAGAGCATTTCAATACCAGAAAAAAGCGGCAAAAGTTGGTTTTGACTGGGAAGACATAGAACCGGTTTATGATAAGATTATGGAAGAGTTAAAAGAATTTCAAGATGCTGAAGGAGAAGAGCAGCTAAAAGAATTAGGAGACATCTTGTTCTCTGTCGTTAATTTAGCGAGATTTTATAAAATAGACCCTGAGGAAGCATTGAATGCAACAAACCGAAAGTTCTACAAACGTTTTAACTATATAGAATCGTCGTTAAAAGCAAAAAATCTTTCATTTGATGACGTTTCTTTAGAAGAAATGGACCGTTTTTGGAACGAGGCAAAATAATTTTTTTTTGATAGAAGAAGGATTATAGTGAGAAATAGAGAATATTTTCTCGAGAAATATCATGAAACCCTTAATTATAAAGGGTTTCTACCGAATTATTTGATAGAAACTTTAGGAGGTAATTAAAAATGAACAAAAATGAATTGGTAACAAATATCTCAGAAAAGTCAGGTCTTACAAAAAAAGACGTAGAAACAGTCGTTAATGGTGTAATTGAAGAAATCACTTCTGCTCTTAAAGATGGAGACAAAGTACAGTTTGTTGGATTTGGAACTTTTGAAACTCGCGAGCGTTCTAGCCGTACTGGCCGCAACCCTCAAACAGGAAAAGAAATTCAAATCCCAGCTGCAACTGTTCCAGCATTCAAAGCAGGAAATAAGTTAAAAGAGGCTGTTAAGTAAGCATGCGTTTGGACAAGTTTCTGAAGGTTTCCCGCCTTATCAAACGAAGAACTGTGGCGAAGGAAATCTCAGATCAAGGGCGTATCACAATAAACGGTCTGCAGGCAAAAGCGTCTTCTGATGTAAAAGTTGGAGATGAACTTGCGATTCGTTTTGGCCAAAAGCTTGTTAAAGTTAAAATCAACGAGCTTAAAGATACGACTAAAAAAGAGGACGCTGACAATATGTACACCGTTCTCGAAGAAAACCGAATCGAAAACGACTGAGAAAAGAACCTGAATTCTTCAGGTTCTTTTCGTTTTCTGTGAGTGGTTTAGCTTATAGTGTCCAGCTTCAATGACCAGCCCCTCGAGGTCACATTCTCTCCATCCTAGGATACAAAAAGCGTATCCGTTGTCAGGAGTTTATGTGCTTGTCGGGGCTAACAGGTCATTTCAGCATTTCTTGACAGCTTGTTCTATTTCTTCTGCTTGTTTCATACATTTGTATGGAATAGAGGAGGGGATTGTATGGACCAACGATATGATTACAATACGTATAATCAAAAGCCAGCTGCACCTAACCATGATGTGAGAATGGTTGGCCGTAAAAGTTTAGAAATCACTGGGGTTAAACAAGTTGAAAGCTTTGATAATGAAGAATTTTTGCTTGAGACGTCCATGGGTTTTTTAGCGATTCGCGGTATGAACCTAAAAATGAAAAACCTTGATGTGGAATCCGGAGTTGTAAATATCGAGGGGAAAGTATTTGACCTTGTATACCTCGACCAACAAAGCACAGAAAAGACTAAAGGCTTCTTTAGCAAACTATTCAAATGACCTTGACCGTTCAGTTTCAAACGATGGTTTCCATGGTGCTCATGGGAATATGGATCGGTATGGCGATAGACACCTACGGACGATTCATTCATGAGAAACGGAAATGGCATTGGTTTCATTTTTTAAATGATTTACTTTTTTGGCTGGTACAGGCTTTGTTGGTTTTTTATGTACTTTTACATGTCAATCATGCAGAAATACGTTTTTATATTTTTATAGCATTAATTTGCGGGTATGCAGCATATAGGGCGTTATTTGATAGGTTATACAAGAGGTTTTTGGAATGGATTGTTTCTGTCATTGTGTCTCTTTTTAAATTCCTTGCACGGCTTATTAACATTATGATTGTTATGCCGATAAAATGGTTGTTTATAATCTTATCTGGCATTATTTTATATGTACTGAATATCTTGCGGAAAACAGTATTCCTTTTGTTAAAAATTATTCTTTCCCCTTTTAAGTGGATCGGGAATCTCCTATGGCGTTTCATTCCGAAGCAAAAATGGTATAATTTCAAGGAGAAATATTTAAAGTTTGCAGGGTTTTTTCATTCCTTGAAGAATAAAGTCAGCAATTGGAAGGGAAAAAAGAAGTAAAGGAGGGGAAGCGCGAAAAAATGGGCCGAAAAAAAATAACAGAGATTCACTCACAATACATCCAGAATAAAGAGCGTCATGAAAAGGTGATCGCTAAACGTAAACGCGGGCTGTATAGGCGTTTAACGGGGGCTTTTATCGTATTTTCCTTTTTTGCTTTTTTAATTATTACAGGTATTGCCGAGCAACTCTCCCTTTTAAATGAGAAGCAGACAGAACAAAAAGAAATTAAAGAACAATATAAAGCTCTTCTAGAGGAAAAGGCACAACTTAAAGATGAAGTGAATAAACTAAATGACAAAGATTACATTGGAGAAATTGCCAGACGCGACTTTTTTATGTCAAAGCCTGGTGAAACTATCTTTAAACTTCCAGAATAAAGCATTACACGTTTATTGACACGCAGATTTTTTCGAATGTATAATAAGTATTGATATCTTTGAGATTTTTAAGGAGGAGCATTTTTTGCATGTCAATTGAAGTAGGCAGCAAGTTGCAAGGGAAAGTTACTGGAATTACTCATTTTGGAGCGTTCGTTGAGCTTCCAGGGGGTACGACAGGACTTGTGCATATTAGCGAAGTTGCGGATAATTACGTAAAGGACATCAACGAGTTTCTTAAAGTTGGTGATCAAGTAGAAGTTAAGGTAATGAGCATCGAGAAGGATGGAAAGATTGGTTTATCTATTAAAAAAGCAAAAGAAAATGTTGCTTCTACTAGACCAGCACCTTCCAGAGGCGGATTTAACAAATCCCGTAAAGGTCCTAATCGAGGTGGAAACAACCACTCTCCTTCATTGTCTTTTGATGATAAGTTGAGTAAGTTTCTTAAGGATAGTGAAGACCGACTCACTACTTTAAAACGTAGTACTGAATCAAAAAGAGGAGGCCGCGGCGGCCGAAGAGGATAATTGATGCATTTTTTATGCTCATTCTTCCATAGATTATAAATTTTTAGCACCCTTATTCTGAAGGGTGCTTTTTGTTTGTTTTCATATTAAAAATTTTATAAAAAATTTTTCGCAGAATGATTGACAGCTTTCTATTATTCTTGTATTATAACACTTGTGTCTTTTACAAAATGGCGGTGTAGCTCAGCTGGCTAGAGCGTACGGTTCATACCCGTGAGGTCGTGGGTTCGACTCCCTCCGCCGCTACCATTTTTTTCTGACATATCCCATTGGCCCGTTGGTCAAGCGGTTAAGACACCGCCCTTTCACGGCGGTAACACGGGTTCGAATCCCGTACGGGTCACCACTATACTTAAAATGTTAAAGCGTCTGGATATCAGATGCTTTTTTTGTTGTTTAAATTTTATTTAATCAAAGCATTCATACAAAGCAATGGTAAAAGGGACTGATTCCAATTTGTTTTAATATCGACTCTTGGTTACAGCTTCTTTCTTCATTCATTTGAGCCGTTTCCGGTACGTGTTCTTATAGCTGTTACACGAACCCGAACCCATATAAATGCAACTTGAATCCAATAAAAGCAGCTTCTGAAGCCACATAAATTACTCACGTGCCACATAAACCTCTTTTGTACAAATCTGCACATCCAAATCGCATAAAAAGAAATCGAAACTTCGGTTTTACCACCTCATTTACCTCATCTATGAATTTCTG
Organism: Bacillus sp. NEB1478; assembly: GCF_031582965.1. Classification (NCBI taxonomy): domain Bacteria; kingdom Bacillati; phylum Bacillota; class Bacilli; order Caryophanales; family Bacillaceae; genus Bacillus; species Bacillus sp. NEB1478. The sequence continues at coordinate 3,854,003 of NZ_CP134049.1, read as the reverse complement.
AATATGCTATATTTTTTTCTCCATTATTCTCCTTAAAACGGCTTAAAAAGAGCTAGTATTTTTCTTTTTGCTACGAATGCTGTCCTCTTTTGATTTTCTTTCGTGAATTGGTGGAGAAGGTCGTCGAGAATTATTTTTAGAAAGCTTTGTTCTTTTGACAAAATCCTTGTTCTAAACCTGTTTATAATAGTTACACAAATTGGAAACGGGTGGTGTGTAGGATGTGGCAAAAGGTAGAACAAGAAGTGCTCGAACCGATTAGAGGAATGGTATGGGTAGAGAAAGGGCAGCAGGCGGTTTATCAAACGAGTAAAAAGGGACTTCAGCTTTTGAACCAGAGCATTTTTAATTGGAGAATGCTGTTGTTTGGAATTGGCTTTTTGTTAGGACGAGCTATGATTTTGGCTGAGATGTCACCATTTGCTTTACCGTTTGTTGCCAGTGTGTTTGTTTTACGAAAGGAACGGACAGGCATTGCCGTATTTGCTATTTTAGCAGGTGCGATGACCCACCAGCCTATAAATGCTCTGTTCTTCTTATGTGCCTTGCTCGTATATGCCTGCTTGCAAAGAGGCAGCAGTTTATTCACAAAAAACAAAATTTCAAGTTTGCCTCTGCTCGTATTAGGATCCAGTGTAGCCACACGTACTGTATTTTCCATGTTTGGTGAAGGTGGATTAGAACGAGTCGATACGATGCTCGCTCTTGTAGAAGGCGGTTTAAGCCTCGTATTAACATTAATTTTCTTACAAAGCATACCTCTTTTGACATACAAAAGAATTCCTCAGTCTTTGAAAAATGAAGAAATTGTTTGTCTGATGATTTTGCTCGCTTCTGTCATGACAGGTACGATTGGGTGGCATATTCAGGATGTTTCGGTTGAACATGTCGTTTCCCGTTACCTCGTTTTGTTATTTGCATTTGTAGGCGGAGCGGCAATTGGATCTACTGTCGGTGTAGTAACAGGGATGATACTCAGTCTGGCTCAAGTGGCTAGCTTGTCCCAAATGAGTTTGCTTGCGCTTTCAGGTTTACTCGGTGGTCTTCTAAAAGAAGGAAGACGTTTCGGAGTCAGTTTAGGCTTAGTGATCGGTACTGTTTTAATTGGATTATATGGGGAAGGAAGGAGCGAAATCCTTTCAACTCTTATGGAATCCGGTTTTGCTATTCTGCTTTTTCTATTAACCCCTAAAACAGCGATCAGCAATATTTCAAAATATGTGCCAGGTACAAGAGAACATTCTATGCATCAGCAGCAATATTTAAAGAAAATACGCGATGTAACCGCAAATAGAGTGGAACGTTTCTCTACGTTATTTCAAGCGTTATCAAATTCGTTCCAATCTGTGGGTTCAACCCTAAACGAAGAGGACAGTTCCCGTGAAGTGGATATGTTTTTAAGTAATATTACGGAAAAAACATGTCAAACCTGCTTTAAAAAGGAACAATGCTGGGCAGCGAACTTCAACACCACATATGACCTGATGACTAATATTATGGTGGAGCAAGAAGAATACGGAGAAATTAAGGATCGACAGCTTAAGCGCGATTGGGAAAAACATTGTATCAAGCCGCAAAAAGTTACGGACTTTATGAAACAAGAATTATCACAATATAAAGCGAGTCAAAAATTAAAAATTCAAGTTCAAGAAAGCCGCAGACTAGTTGCTGACCAATTGATGGGCGTATCCCAGGTAATGGGGGACTTTGCGAAAGAAATTCAGCGTGAACAAGAAAATCATCAAATGCAGGAAGAACAGATTAAAGATGCTCTTTTCCAGGCGGGGATTGAAGTTGGACATGTAGATATTTATAGTTTAGAAACTTCAAATGTTGATATTGAAATGACCATTCCGTATTGCGGTGAATCGGGGATTGCTGAAAAATTAATCGCTCCGATCCTTTCAGATATTCTCGAAGAAACTATTTTAGTGACGTATGAAGATTGTGCGCATTATGCAACTGGATTTTGTCATATTACGTTTCATTCAGCAAGAGAGTATGTAGTAGAAACCGGAATGGCCTCAGCTGCAAAAGGGGGAGCATGGCTTTCGGGTGATAGCCATTCTACTATGGAAATTGGTTCAGGCAAGTTTGCAGTAGCTATTGCCGACGGAATGGGGAACGGAGAGCGTGCATTTTTAGAAAGCAATGAAACCCTGCAATTGCTTCAAAAAATCCTTCAGTCCGGGATTGAAGAAGAAGTGGCGATAAAATCGATTAATTCTGTTTTGTCATTGCGAACAACAGATGAAATCTTCTCAACTTTGGATCTTGCCATGATTGATCTTCAAGATGCATCTGCTAAATTCCTGAAAATTGGTTCTACGCCAAGTTTTATCAAAAGGGGGGATCAAGTACGTACTGTTGAAGCCAGCAATCTGCCGATGGGAATCATTCAGGACTTTGACGTAGAAGTTGTAGATGAACAGTTAAAAGCGGGAGACATTATCATCATGATGAGTGACGGGATTTATGAAGCCCCTCGACATGTTGAAAATCTGGATGCGTGGATGAAGCGAAAAATCAGAGAACTGCACACTGATGATCCACAGGAAATAGCGGATCTTCTAATGGAAGAGGTTATTCGCACCGGAAATAATATTATTGGCGACGATATGACAGTTGCCGTAACGAAGATCGAAAAAAATATACCAAAATGGGCGACGATACCGAATCAGCCAAAAGTGAAATTTCAGGGTAAAAAAGCTCAGGCATAAAAACTAAATAGTTTAGGAGAGTAAGAGGCATTTCTTTTGCAAAAAAAGAGTGCCTCTTTTGCCGTTTATTCCTGAATTTGTTTTCCTGTATAAACCCTTTCTAAATTGACGAAGATGATAATAGTTAAAAATTGTGCTGAGAGGGGACTTTAAATGAGGAATAAAGGTACGTTAAGACAGATTCTATTAATCACGGATGGCTGTTCAAACCAAGGTGAAGATCCAATTGCGATGGCAGCACTCGCCCATGAGCAAGGCATTACAGTGAACGTAATCGGTGTATTAAACGAGAATATGGCAGAATACCACAGACAAGGGTTAAAAGAAGTAGAAGACATTGCCATGTCAGGTGGCGGCATCAGCCAGATCGTCTATGCAACACAGCTCTCACAAACGGTAAAGATGGTTACCCAAAAGGCGATGACCCAGACCATTAAAGGAGTCGTCAACGCAGAACTGCAGCAAATTTTAGGAAGTAAGTCATCCATGGATGATCTCCCTCCAGATAAACGCGGGGAAGTTATGGAAGTTGTAGATGAAATGCAGGAAACAATGAATCTAGAGGTTTTGATTTTAATAGATGCTTCTGGAAGTATGGAAGATAAGATGATGACGGTGCAAGAATCATTGCTGGATCTTTCTATTTCTCTAAATTCAAGAATTGGTGATAATGAGTTTTCGATATTTGCTTTTCCAGGTAAGAAAAAAGAAGTGGAGGAACTATTAAGCTGGTCTTCCAAGATGGATTCAATCGGAAAAATCTTTTCAAAGATAACACTTGGAGGAATTACGCCGACAGGCCCTGCTATTAAAGAGGGAATATCAGTTTTCCAGCAAAAGCGATCCTCGAAAAGGAGATTCTTATCCAATGATGCCGATGGATATGAGCACGAGTCCAGTATGTAATTTAACAGTCGGAGAAGAAATTCGGGGCAAGTGGAACCATTCGGTATACCGCGTACGGCGGCGCTTAGGATATGGGGCTACAGGTGCTGTTTATCTTGTTGAGCATAAGAATGGTTTGGCTGCATTAAAAATCGGTCATGATCAGATGTCGATTACATCTGAAGTAAATGTTTTGAAGCGGTTTTCTAAGGTCCAGGGGAAAGTCCTTGGACCTTCTTTGGTCGAAGTTGACGACTGGCAGACCAGAAAAGCAACCTATCCTTTTTATGCAATGGAATATTTAAAAGGAGAGACTCTTTTCGACTTTATGAAAGGGAAGTCTCTGGAATGGCCGGGTATTTTGCTTGTTCAGCTTTTAACGGATCTGCATACCTTGCATCAGGCGGGATGGGCTTTTGGTGATTTGAAACCTGACAATCTCCTCGTAACAGGACCTCCATACCGCATACGCTGGATCGACGTTGGAGGAACAACATTGATGGACCGATCTATCAAGGAATATACAGAATTTTTTGATCGGGGATATTGGGGGAAAGGCTCCAGAAAAGCCGAACCTTCCTATGACTTATTTTCAGCCGCGATGGTAATGATCAATATTGCTTATCCTGCACGTTTTACAAAACGAAGTGATCCAGATAAACAGCTGCACGAAAAAATAGCATCCAGTCCAATGCTGAAAAAATACAGTCTTGTATTGGAAAAAGCACTTAACGGAAAATACAGGTATGCGGAAGAAATGAGAAATGAGCTAGTCGTGTTATTAAATACAAAAGATCAGAACAAAACAGCTCAGAATCAACTGAAAACATCGAATATACAAAAACCAGCTACAAGACAGTCTCAAAAGAAAAAGAAAAAAAGCTTTTTAGCGGAAACCTTTCTTGTATTTACTTTTGTGTTTGTTGTTTATTTGTTCTATATGCTCGGACAAACGATGTAATGGTGTAAGTTGAATGGATTCTTTGATATGATTTGATGGAGAATTAGAACGAAGGAGCGGATTAAGTTGCAGGAAGTGGAGCAGTTTATTAAAAAGCACCGGCTTCTCTCATCCGCAAAAACAGTCGTTGTAGGTGTGTCTGGTGGTCCGGACTCACTGGCACTGCTTCACTTCTTATGGAAGCGGTCAGCATACTACAATATTTCTGTCATTGCAGCCTCATTCAATCATATGCTTAGAGGTGAAGAGTCCGAAAATGAATTAAAAATAGTTGAACAATTCTGTTTGGAAAGAGAAATTTTGTTTGAGGGCAGCCGCGGAGATGTCGCCGTTTATCAAAAGGAACATCAATTGTCCGCCCAATCAGCTGCTAGGACATGCAGGTACCGTTTTTTTGACGAGGTTATGAAAAAACACAATGGAGATGCCCTTGCATTAGCTCACCATGGTGATGATCAGGTAGAGACGATGCTCATGAGGATCACAAGAGGAAGTGAAGGGTACAGTTTAGCGGGGATCCCTATTAAACGGCCATTTTCGAATGGTGAGATTATTCGCCCGTTTTTAGGAATAACAAGAGCTCAAATCGAGCATTATTGTAAAGTGGAAAAATTGCATCCTGTATTTGATCCTAGCAATGATAGTGAAAAATACGTAAGGAATCGTTTCAGGAAAAAAGTACTTCCTTTTTTAAAGCAGGAAAATCCATATGTTCATGAAAGATTTCAGTATTTAAGTGAAACTATTTCGGAAGATGAAACGTATTTAATCGAACAGACCAAAATAGCGATTGAAAAGGTTTTAATAACGAAAACAGAGGGGAAAATAGAGTTATCTGTAAGCTCGTTTAACAAAATGCCTATTCCTTTACAAAAAAGAGGGATTACACTAATATTGAACTATCTGTATAAAAAAATTCCTTCATCTCTTTCCTCTGTACATAAGGAAAACTTTCGAAGTTTGCTCGAAAGTGAGCAGCCATCCGGTGTTTTGCATTTTCCGTCAGGACTTTTTGTAAGTCGATCTTATGACAGATGTCGCTTAAGTTTTGAGACGGTAAAAGCAAAAGAAGAATTCATTTATGACTTTTCTTTTGAATTCCCAGGTTGTGTAGAACTGCCGAATGGCAGCTTATCTGCTGAAATTACAGAGAAGAAACCCGATTTAATCAGAGGAAAAGATGTTTTTGTGTTTTCTAAGAATGATGTAAGTCTCCCATTAAGAGTTCGAACCCGCAGACCAGGTGACCGGATGGCGATTGCCGGCGTTGGTACACGGAAATTAAAAGATATTTTTATTGATGCTAAAGTGGCCCTAGAAGAACGGAAAGTTTGGCCCGTCGTAGTGGATTCAAACGGCACCATTATTTGGCTTCCCGGACTAATAGCCGCAAAAAGCAATCACAAAAATCATTCTGAACAGTGGGTAATCTTACGCTTTCAAAAAAATCGCCATGACGTCTAGGAGGCTTGTTAAACATGCATGATGAAATTTTAGAAACGCTTATATCTGAAGAAGCGATTCAAAACAAGATTAAAGAACTTGGAAGTGAGCTGTCTGAAGAATATAAGGATCGTTTCCCGCTGGTAATAGGAGTTCTAAAAGGAGCACTTCCTTTTATGGCCGATCTTATCAAACGTATGGATATCCATCTTGAAATTGATTTGATGGCTGTATCCAGCTATGGAACTTCTACCGTTTCTTCAGGACAAGTAAAAATCGTAAAAGATTTAGATACTACTTTAGAAGGACGAGACATCATCATTGTAGAAGATATTATCGACAGTGGATTGACACTTAGTTATTTGGTTCAATTGTTTAAAGCAAGAAAAGCAAAATCAGTTAAAATCGTAACACTGTTAGATAAACCTACAGGAAGAAAAATCGATATTAAGCCTGACAAAGCTGGTTTTATCGTACCCGATGCTTTTGTTGTCGGTTACGGATTGGATTATATCGAGAAATACCGCAACTTGCCTTACATTGGTGTATTAAAACCAGAGATTTACGAAACAAAAGAATAGCAGAACTGTATACGATTTGATTGTTCGCCTAAGGAGGTAAGGAATGAATCGCATCTTCCGTAATACTATATTTTATTTACTCATCTTTTTAGTAGTTGTTGGTGTCGTTAGTTTCTTTAACGGTAACAATAATGAAGTGAAAGAAATTCGCTATGATCAGCTGACTAGCTACATCCAGGCTGACAAAGTTGAAAGTATTGTTTATCAGCCTGAGGGCGGCGTTTACGTTGTTCGAGGAAAACTGAAAGGTGCTGCTGAAGGAGAAGTCTTCCAAACGAATGCACCGCTTACTGGAAATACGCTAGATGAAATTAAGAGTCTTGCAAAAAGCTCGCACGTTGAATTTAAACAGCAAGAACAGACGAGCGGCTGGGTAACATTCTTTACATCGATTATCCCGTTTGTAATTATCTTTATTTTATTTTTCTTCTTGTTAAATCAAGCTCAAGGCGGCGGAAGCCGTGTTATGAACTTTGGGAAAAGCAAGGCGAAACTTTATAACGAAGAGAAGAAAAAAGTTACATTTAAAGATGTAGCCGGTGCAGATGAAGAAAAGCAAGAACTTGTAGAAGTCGTTGAGTTCTTGAAAGATCCCCGCAAGTATTCTGCATTGGGTGCACGTATCCCTAAGGGTGTTCTATTAGTAGGACCTCCGGGTACAGGTAAGACATTGCTTGCTCGTGCAGTAGCAGGTGAAGCTGGCGTTCCTTTCTTCTCGATTTCAGGTTCTGATTTCGTTGAGATGTTCGTCGGTGTCGGTGCATCACGTGTACGTGATTTATTTGAAAATGCTAAGAAGAATGCTCCGTGTATCATTTTTATCGATGAAATTGATGCCGTTGGACGTCAGCGTGGTGCTGGTTTAGGCGGCGGACATGATGAGCGTGAACAAACGCTGAACCAATTGCTTGTTGAGATGGACGGTTTTGGAGCGAATGAAGGAATTATCATAATTGCCGCTACTAACCGTGCTGACATACTTGACCCGGCCCTTCTTCGTCCAGGACGTTTTGACCGTCAAATTCCGGTTAACCGACCAGATGTAAAAGGCCGTGAAGAAGTACTTCAAGTACATGCCCGCAATAAGCCGCTTGCTCTTGATGTCGATTTAAAAACGATTGCTATGCGTACACCGGGATTCTCTGGTGCTGATTTAGAAAACTTGTTGAACGAAGCTGCATTGGTTGCGGCTCGTACAAACAAAAAGAAAATTGATATGGATGACATTGATGAAGCAATTGACCGTGTCATTGCTGGTCCGGCTAAGAAGAGCCGTGTTATCTCTGAAAAAGAAAAGAATATTGTCGCTTATCATGAAGCGGGTCATACTGTAATCGGTTTAGTGCTTGAAGGTGCAGACACTGTTCATAAAGTAACGGTTGTCCCGCGTGGTCAAGCTGGCGGCTACACAGTTATGCTTCCTAAAGAAGACCGATATTTCATGACAAAACCAGAATTGCTTGATAAGATCGTTGGACTTCTTGGAGGCCGTGTTGCTGAAGAGATTACGTTCAACGAAGTAAGTACTGGTGCTCATAATGACTTCCAGCGTGCGACAGGCATTGCCCGTCGTATGGTAACAGAGTTTGGTATGAGTGAACGTCTTGGTCCGATGCAATTTGGATCATCTCAAGGCGGTCAAGTATTCCTTGGAAGAGATTTCAACAATGAACAAAACTATAGTGATGCGATCGCGCATGAAATCGATCTAGAAGTTCAACGCATTATTAAAGAATCTTACGAGCGCTGCCGTCAGATTCTAACTGAACATAATTCTAAATTAGAAATCATCGCTCAAACACTATTAACGGTTGAAACTCTTGATGAAGCTCAAATCAAGGAGCTTGTTAAAACTGGATCACTTCCAGAAAGAAAAACGATCTCTAATCCTTCTGATGATGTTAAAGTTACACTTAACAAGAAGGACGATGAGGAACCAAAACAAGACTAATCATTTTAAAGGATGCCTCAAAATATTGAGGTGTCCTTTTTGTTTTTACAAGGGTCCTGAGATAGCCTGTCGCATGCCACGGGGAAAGCGAGCTCCTGGAGCATTAAAGGCTGCGAACCGTCCCGAATGGTGTCGACTCGCGGATATATCCAAATTTTCGCGGGATGACTTTCAATGAATGAACAACTTCCTAAAATGATCCTTGGCACGCGCCAAGCTTCTTAAATAAGCATGATTAAGTAATAAATTCACTTCAGATTGATTTTTTACCGAATAATATTACAAAAAAGTTCTGAGACGGCTCGTATTTAGCTGCTTCTGCAAAGGATCGCGGAAAGCGAGCATCCTGCGGCGGAGCTTAGCCACTTTCAAGAGCAACAATTATTGCGAAAACAGCCTTTTTTTAATGCTGATTCCTCATTGCTTTACTCTGTATCGTTTTGTGTATAAACTATTAGAGAAACTTAAGATTAGAAGCGAGGACATTACTTATGATTTTTGTGTTCGACGTAGGGAATACGAATATTGTTTTAGGTCTATATGAAAATTATGAATTAAAACATCATTGGAGAATCCATACTTCACGTGAAAAGACAGAAGACGAATATGGTATGCTCATATTGGATTTGTTTAAACATGTAAATATCCATAAAGAAGAGATTGAAGGAATTATTATTTCTTCCGTAGTGCCTCCAATCATGTTTGCTTTAGAGCGGATGTGTGTTAAATATTTTGGACAGCGTCCAATAGTTGTCGGTCCTGGTATAAAAACCGGCTTGAACATCAAGTATGAAAATCCAAGAGAAGTCGGTGCGGACCGGATCGTCAATGCGGTTGCGGCGATTCATGAATATGATTCACCGCTTATTATCGTTGATTTTGGAACAGCTACAACATACTGTTTTATTAATGAACATAAACAATACATGGGTGGTGCTATTGCCCCAGGTATTAATATATCGACAGAAGCTCTATATACAAAAGCCGCTAAACTGCCGCGAATAGAAATTGCAAAGCCGGAAGGTGTAATCGGGAAAAACACAGTAAATGCTATGCAGGCAGGCATTTTATATGGATATGTGGGACAGGTTGAGGGTATTGTAAAAAGAATGAAGCAGCAATCTGCTGAAGAACCAACCGTAATTGCGACAGGCGGTCTTGCGAGTTTAATTGCAGCGGAATGTACGCTTATTGACCATGTGGATCCTTTTTTAACACTTAAAGGTCTTCTATTGATCTACGATAAAAACAAGAACGGCTAAAGGATGAGTTAATATGAACGACTATTTAATAAAAGCTCTAGCATTTGATGGACAGATTCGTGCTTATGCAATTTCTTCAACTGAGATGGTTAGTGAAGCGCAAAAAAGGCATGAGACGTGGCCGACAGCTTCTGCGGCATTAGGAAGAGCAATGACTGCCTCCACGATGATGGGGATGATGCTTAAAGGCGAAGACAACAGCATTACCGTTAAGATTGAAGGCGGCGGGCCGATCGGTATCATTCTAGTGGACAGCAATACAAAAGGGGAGACGCGCGGTTATGTAACAAACCCGCAAACTCATTTTGAGCTGAACAGTAAAGGCAAGCTGGATGTAGCGCGAGCTGTTGGAAAGAACGGATTTTTATCAGTCGTTAAAGACATCGGTATGCGTGAAAAGTTCACAGGACAAGTGCCTTTAGTTTCCGGTGAATTAGGTGAAGATTTCACGTATTACTTTGCCTCTTCAGAACAAGTTCCATCTGCAGTAGGAGTTGGTGTACTCGTTAATCCGGACAATTCTATAAAAGCTGCAGGCGGTTTTATTATTCAAGTACTGCCAAATGCGTCAGATTTGATTGTTGATCTTTTAGAACAGCGAATTAAAGAAATTCCACCCATTTCACGCTTAATCGAAAAAGGAATGACTCCTGAAGAAATTCTTTTTGAACTATTAAGTGAAGATCAAGTGAAAATTCTTGAAAAATCTCCTGTGAAGTTCCAATGCAAATGTTCACACGAACGTTTTGGACAAGCGATCGTAAGTTTAGGAGAGCAAGAAATTAAAGAAATTATCGAAGAAGACGGAAAAGCAGAAACGCATTGCCACTTTTGTAATGCCAAGTATACTTTTTCAAAAGAAGAGCTTCAAGAATTGCTGGAACAAGCTAAAAATTAATAGATAAAGGAATGACTCAAAAGTGATGATTTGCTTTTGAGTCATTTTTTAAATGTAATTTTACCGTAAATCAAAATATATCCACGTTAAATACAATTCATCTCATGAAAAACTGCTTATATGCGTATCATCTTAATAGTGCACATAAATTGACAGGCGATTTTTAAAATTGATACAATTAATCCAATAAAAATACTCGGTTTTAGGAGTGATGACGAATGGTTAGGGTAGCACAATCGGTTACAGACTTAATTGGTCAAACCCCTGTTGTAAAGCTAAATCGTCTAACAACAGATGATATGGCAGATGTTTATTTAAAGTTAGAATTCATGAACCCGGGCAGCAGTGTCAAGGATCGTATCGCCCTGTCGATGATCGAAGCAGCCGAAGAGAAAGGAAACCTAAAAGAAGGCGATACAATTGTAGAGCCTACAAGCGGTAATACAGGAATTGGTCTTGCGATGGTCGCAGCAGCTAAAGGTTATAGATCGGTTCTTGTGATGCCCGACACAATGAGTTTAGAACGCCGGAATTTGTTAAGAGCCTATGGGGCGGAACTCGTTTTAACTCCTGGATCTGAAGGAATGAAAGGCGCAATTGCAAAAGCTGAAGAACTTTCAAAAGATAATGGATACTTTATGCCGCAGCAGTTCAAAAATGAAGCAAACCCGGAGGTACATCGAAGAACGACAGGAAAAGAGATTTTAGCTCAATTTCCGGATGGTCTTGACGGATTTGTATCTGGAATCGGTACGGGCGGAACGATTACGGGTGCAGGTGAAGTACTTAAAGAAAAATATCCCGAAATTAAAATCTACGCGGTTGAACCGACAGATTCTCCAATTTTATCAGGCGGAAAACCAGGTCCACATAAAATTCAAGGAATTGGAGCGGGCTTTGTTCCAGATACATTAAGTACAGACATTTATGATGAAGTCTTAACAGTAACAAATGATGAAGCGTTCGAATATGCGAGAAGAGCAGCGCGTGAAGAAGGTATTTTAGGCGGAATCTCTTCAGGTGCAGCCATTTCTGCTGCCTTAAAAGTGGCGAAGAAGCTCGGTAAAGGGAAAAAGGTGCTTGCCGTTATTCCGAGTAATGGTGAAAGATATTTAAGTACAGCTCTCTATAAATTTGAAGAATAGTTAACGACTTCTTTTTAAAATGCTCCCTTTTCGGGGGCTTTTTTATTTATTTCCCCAATTGAAAATACAGGAAATTACAAGTTGGCTGTGTAAAACTAAAAACAGCTCATGTACAATGTAAGAAGATGATTTTTGGGAGAGTGACCGATTATGGGGATGGATAGAAAATGGTATGTGCAGCACACGAGTGTTTCCCTTTCTAAAGAAGATTGGTTTCAAAAATATAAAGCATTATCAGCAACTGAACCCAGGCACGTTTTATTGGAGAGCGGCAGGACTGGAAAGTATAGCATTATTGGACTTACACCTTTTGCTGAGGTAACCGGAAAAGAAAATGTACTTTCAATTAACACCGAAAGTGGGACAGTTACGCAAAAAGGTTCTGTTTATACACTTTTTAAAGAATGGTTTCAAAAATTTCAGATTGAACAAATAAAGGATCTTCCCGATTTCACAGGTGGAGCTATCGGTTATCTTAGTTATGATCTTACACGTGAGTTTGAAAAACTGAAAAACTCAGCGAATGATGATTTAGGTTTGCCTGATTTATATTTTTTGCTGTTTAAAGATCTTTTTGTATATGATCATGAAACAAGTAAAATGTGGATAATTGTTTTAAGTGAGGAAAGAGAAGACTCCTACAGTTCGGACAAACTTCGTGCTTTTAAAGAAATGTGGCAAGCGCCATGTTCGCTGAAACTTAATGAGGCGGAAGAAAAAACATATCACGATAACGATGACTTTACACACGTATCCATGACAGAGGATGTTTTTGTAAATGCTGTAAAAAGGATTCAGTCTTATATATCAGATGGTGATGTGTTTCAGGTGAATCTTTCTGTTCGTCAATCAAAGGCTTTGCAGACGGCACCTTTTCATATTTATGAAGAATTAAGAAGAATCAACCCTTCTCCTTACATGGGATATTTGCAAACCTCTAATTTTCAGCTCGTGAGTGCATCTCCTGAATTGCTTGTTAAGAAAAAAGGGGATGTGATCAGTACGCGACCGATCGCTGGAACACGTCCTCGCGGAAGAACAGAAGAGGAAGATCTGAAGCTTGCAAATACATTGATCGAGAACGAAAAAGAACGAGCGGAACATGTTATGCTCGTTGATTTAGAAAGAAATGATCTCGGGAAAGTGGCTGTTTATGGCAGTGTGAATGTTGATGAATTTATGGTGATTGAAAGATATTCGCACGTGATGCATATCGTTTCGAACGTTGTCGGCAAGCTTAAACCTGAATGTGATGCGTTTGATTGCATAAAAGCTACATTCCCGGGAGGAACAATAACAGGAGCTCCCAAAGTGAGAACGATGGAAATTATCGAAGAGCTTGAACCGGTCAGAAGAGGTGTTTACACAGGAAGCATCGGCTGGATCGGATTTAATGGTGATACGGAAATGAATATCGCAATTCGGACGATGGTATGTCAAAATGGTACTGCACACGTTCAAGCTGGTGCGGGTATTGTAATTGATTCCGTACCGGAGAATGAATACAAAGAGTCTTTAAAAAAAGCAGAGGCGCTGTGGCGTGCTAAAGAGCAGAGTGAGCACGGATCCATATTGGTTTAAACACAGCATGAGAGGAGATGAGACGAGATGATATTGATGATTGATAACTATGATTCTTTTACGTACAACCTCGTTCAGTATTTGGGTGAGATGGGTGAGGAGCTAGTCGTAAAGCGAAATGATGAGATTACGATTGAGGATATCGAAAAACTGAATCCTGAATTTTTAATGATATCTCCAGGACCCTGTTCACCGGATGAAGCGGGTATTAGTTTACATGCGATTCAGCATTTTGCCGGTAAACTTCCTATCTTTGGTGTTTGTCTTGGTCATCAAGCAATTGCACAAGTTTTTGGAGGAGATGTTGTTCGCGCAGACCGATTGATGCACGGCAAGACATCGCCGGTTCTCCATGATGGGAAAACCGTTTATGAAGGACTTAATAATGGGTTTACAGCAACTCGCTATCATTCATTAATTGTTAAAAGAGAAACACTTCCGGATTGCTTTGAAATTTCTTCTTGGACAGAAGAAGGAGAAATTATGGGAATCCGCCACAAAGAACTTCCGATAGAAGGGGTACAATATCACCCAGAGTCAATCTTAACGGAAGACGGCAAGAAATTATTGAAGAATTTCATTACTTTTTATAAAGGCAAAAAAACATGTTCATCTATTTAGACGGGCAAATCGTATCGAGGGAAGAGGCACGTATCTCTCCTTTTGATCATGGGTTTATGTATGGACTCGGGGCCTTTGAGACATTCAGGACATACGATGGCTTTCCGTTTTTAATTGATGAGCATATCAGCCGGCTACATGAAGCTTTGGAAGAATTGAATATTTCAATAAAAATCAGTACAGCAGATGTAACAGAGATGGTCACTATGCTGTTAAATAAGAATAAATTAAAGGACGCTTACTTTCGTTTAAACGTTTCAGCGGGGGCAGGTGATATTGGGCTGCAGACTGATCCTTATGAAGAGCCCACCGTTATTCTTTTTACAAAACCGTTAGCCCTATCAAGTAAGCCGTCAGAAAAAGAACTAGTAAAGCTAAAGACGGTCCGCAATACGCCTGAAGGGGAAAAACGAATAAAATCACATCACTATCTAAATAGTATTTTGGGCAAAAGAGAACTGACAAATCCTCTGACCCAAGAAGGTTTCTTTTTAACGAAAGAAGGATACATCAGCGAAGGAACGGTTTCGAATTTGTTCTGGGTCAATGAAGGAGAACTGTTCACGCCTTGTGTATCAACAGGCATTTTAGAAGGCATCACGAGAAAATGGATGCTGCACACTTCAGAATTGCTGAACATTCCGGTCAAAACGGGGAACTATACTATAAATGAGCTTAAACGTTCCGAAGAAGTATTTCTCACGAATTCGATTCAGGAACTTGTGCCGGTTCGCCGCTTTGAAGATAAAGAATATGCCGGGAATGAAGGGCGTACCCTTCAAAAATTTCAAAACTTATACCGTCTGCACACGAAAGAAAAACGGACTCAGATTTGAGTATAGGTGAAAGGGTAGATAGAAACATGCATGAATTGATGATGAAGCAGTCTAAGCTGAAATGCGGAGAGTATATACTCGACTTTTCAAAAAAGACGTATATTATGGGCATTTTAAACGTGACACCTGACTCTTTTTCCGATGGTGGTCATCATAATCGAATTGAACAAGCCATCGTCCATGCGAAAAAGATGATCAGTGACGGAGCGGATATTATTGATATTGGCGGTGAATCTACGAGACCTGGTGCATCTTTCGTTACAGCAGAAGATGAGCTGGAAAGAGTTATTCCTGTCATTGAAGCTTTAAGGAAAGAAGTAGATATACCGCTTTCTATTGACACGTACAAAGCCCAAACTGCATTAGAAGCTGTTAAAGCGGGTGCTCACATCATCAATGACGTATGGGGCGCGAAAAAAGATCCCGATATGCCGAAAGTTATGGCTGAATCAGAAGTGCCTGTTATTTTGATGCATAACCGCTTTGATACGAACTACCAAGAATTCATGTCTGATTTAATCGCTGACTTGGAGCTTAGCATCGCAATGACAGTAAAAGCTGGGGTTAAACCTGAGAACATCATATTAGATCCCGGTATCGGATTTGTAAAAACGTTTGATCAAAATCTTGAAACGATGAGAAAACTGAATGAAGTTGCAAATATGGGCTATCCTGTTTTACTAGGAACCTCACGTAAATCAATGATCGGAAAAGCTCTGGATCTGCCGGTTGAAGAACGTGTGGAAGGAACAGGTGCTACCGTTTGTCTCGGAATAGAAAGAGGATGTTCGATTGTTCGTGTCCATGATGTTAAAGAAATGAGCCGGATGGCTAAGATGATGGATATTATGCTCGGGAAAGGTGCTGAAATCCATGGATAAAATTTATGTGAACGGTATGAAGTTTTATGGGTACCATGGTGTTTTTCCGGAAGAACAAAAACTAGGTCAGCGGTTTAATGTCGATGTGACGCTGCTTCTCGATCTTTCAAAAGCAGGGCTGTCGGATGATTTGGATGCTACCGTAAACTACAAAGAGGTTTATGACGCTGTAAAAGAAATCATCGAAGGCAGTTCAGTAAAGCTCCTTGAGTCTTTAGCCGAATCGATTGCAGCTTCATTGCTCGGTAAATTCACTTCCATAGACAAAACAACAGTTAAAGTAATCAAGCCTGATCCTCCAATCCCAGGTCATTATGATTCGGTTGCGGTTGAAATTACAAGAGGCAGAGGTTGATAACAGAAATGGAAACAGCTTATTTATCAGTTGGTTCAAATATGGGTGAGAGAGAGGACTTACTCAAAAAAGCCATTCGATCATTGGCAGATTGTCCTGATATTGCGATAGAGAAAATCTCATCTATTTATGAAACCGATCCAGTAGGTGTTACAGATCAGCCTTTGTTTTTAAATTTAGCTATAAAACTGAAAACCAATCTTTCTCCACGGGCCCTTTTGAGTAAACTGCATGAGGTGGAAGAGAATTTGGAAAGAAAAAGGATCCGGAAATGGGGTCCTCGAACAATAGACCTTGACATTTTATTGTATAATGGTGTAAGTATACAAACGGAAGTGTTAGAAATTCCACATCCACGTATGCTGGAAAGGGCATTTGTTCTCATACCTCTAAGTGAAATTGCTCCAGATGATATTTATCCCGGGGAATCAATTTCTTTGCATCAAGTCCTTTGCGAACAAAGAGATAAAGAAGGTGTACGCATATGGAAGAAGATCGACTGGGAAGACGCATACGCGCGTTCCGAAAGTTAAAAGGCTATACACAAGAACAGCTTGCTAAAGATATTGGGATATCAGTATCCGTGCTTGGCGAGGTGGAAAGAGGCAGCCGAAAGCCTAAGGTAGATCTGCTTCATAAAATAGCGGATCAGTTCAGTATTAAAGTTGAAGAGCTACAGTAAGAAGTATAGATAAAAACATGAATGGAAACGAGGTGATATGTACGTTGAAAATTGGCGATATTACGTTGAAAAATCCTGTTGTGCTTGCACCAATGGCGGGTGTTTGTAATCCAGCTTTCCGTTTGATCGCTAAAGAATTTGGAGCAGGTCTTGTTTGTGCAGAGATGGTTAGTGATAAAGGTATCCTGTATGAAAATGAAAAATCTCTAAAAATGCTTTATGTTGACGAACGAGAGAAACCATTAAGTCTGCAGATATTTGGCGGAGAGCGCGAATCTCTAGTTGCTGCAGCCAAATACGTTGATAATCATACAAACGCAGATATTATAGATATTAATATGGGATGTCCGGTTCCGAAAATCACGAAGTGTGATGCTGGAGCTAAATGGCTTTTAGATCCTGATAAGATATATGAAATGGTGGCTGCAACGGTTGATGCAGTTCAAAAGCCAGTAACGGTAAAAATGCGAGTAGGATGGGACGAAGATCACATCTATGCGGTGAAAAATGCACAAGCCGTTGAACGTGCCGGCGGAGCTGCAGTAGCGGTTCATGGACGTACTCGTGTTCAAATGTATGAAGGTACAGCTGACTGGGACATCATTGGTGAAGTAAAGAAGAATGTTTCCATTCCTGTAATCGGTAATGGTGACATTTCAACGCCTCAAGAAGCTAAAGAACGTCTTGAGAAATATGGAGTCGATGGTGTAATGATCGGAAGAGCTGCTCTAGGTAATCCATGGATGCTTTACCGAACTGTTCAATACCTTCAAAACGGTGAAATTGTACCAGAACCAAATGCTCGTGAAAAAATGAATATCTGCATACTGCACATGGATCGCTTGATCGAACTTAAAGGTGAAGATGTAGCGGTTAGAGAAATGAGAAAACATGCAGCTTGGTATTTAAAAGGCCTGCCGAAAACAGGTTCTGTCCGTAACGAGATCAACTTAATGACGACACGTGACGATATGAGCAAGCTATTGTTCGGTTACGTGGATCAATTGGAAGAAAACCAGCAAAAGATAGTTAGCTGACAATAGTGACATACAGCCAGATCATCAGATGACTGGCTGTTGTTTGCTTAAAATATGAGATAGCAGCAGCAGCCTATGTTTTCTTTTATTAAAATTACAGGGGGAATAGCATATGCATATGCTAAAACTCACACAAGAAGGCATCAGGAAGCTAGAAAATGAACTGAAAGAATTGTCTAAGCGCAAGAGAGAATTTCGGAATTCGCCAGATAAAGATTTCATTACCAGCAGAATGAACGAAATTGATAGTCTGTTATCACGATCCTTAACTTGGCCTGTTGTAAAAGAATCCGGGTACTTTGTACAACCCGGTTCAACAATTACAATAGAGGAAACCGTTTTTCATGAGCGATATACATATATGATTGTACATCCATTTGAAGCGGATCCGCGTGAAAATAAAATATCGGTACATTCCCCGATTGCCAAAGCTGCCATTGGAAAAACCATAAATACATCTTTCAGTATTCAGGTGCCTATGGGCAGCGAATTAATTTATACCATTATAGATATTCAAAACTGCTAAAGCTAGGAGTGTTCCCATGAGTCAAGAAGTAGAATTAAATGATTTGCTGCGGGTGCGGCGCGAAAAGTTAACTGCTCTAACAGAAAAAGGGATGGATCCGTTTGGGACAAAGTTTAACCGTACCCACACAGCTTCAGAACTTATTTCCGAATACGGAGAAAAAGAAAAAGAAGAAGTAGACAGCCTTGAGCTTGAAGTAACAATTGCCGGCCGTATCATGACAAAGCGCGGTAAAGGTAAAGCGGGATTTGCTCACATTCAAGATCTTACTGGCAAAATCCAAATTTACGTAAGAACAGATGCAGTAGGGGAAGAACAATACGAATTGTTTGATTCTATTGATATCGGAGACTGGGTTGGAGTAACAGGAACTGTATTTAAGACAAAAGTAGGAGAACTTTCTATTAAAGCTAAAGATTTTCAGTTGCTTACAAAATCTTTACGTCCGCTCCCTGATAAGTTTCATGGTTTAAAAGACGTTGAACAACGTTACAGACAGCGTTATGTTGATTTAATCATGAACCCGGAAGTAAGAGATACGTTTATTTCACGTTCTAAAATTATCCGTTCAATGCGTCGCTACCTAGATGACCATGGTTACTTGGAAGTTGAAACGCCAACAATGCATTCAATTCCAGGTGGAGCTTCTGCCCGACCTTTCATCACTCATCATAATACATTAGACATGGAGCTTTATATGCGTATCGCTATCGAGCTTCACTTAAAGCGTCTAATCGTAGGCGGACTTGAAAAAGTATATGAAATCGGACGCGTATTCCGTAATGAGGGAGTATCTACTCGTCATAATCCGGAATTTACCATGATTGAATTGTATGAAGCGTATGCTGATTATCTTGATATTATGGAACTGACTGAAAATCTGATCGCACATATCGCACAAGATGTACTTGGTTCAACTACAGTAAAATATGGTGATTATGAAGTGGATCTTAATCCTAGATGGAAAAGAGTTCACATGGTAGATGCGATTAAAGAGGCAGCGGGAGTAGACTTCTGGCCGAAAATGTCAGATGAAGAAGCTCGCGAACTTGCTAAAAAGTATAATGTACCTGTAAAAAATACAATGTCTTATGGACATGTAGTAAATGAATTCTTTGAACATTTTGTTGAAGAAAAACTAATACAGCCTACATTCGTATATGGTCATCCAGTGGCGATTTCTCCATTGGCTAAAAAGAATCCAGAAGATCCGCGTTTTACAGATCGTTTTGAACTTTTCATTGTTGGCCGTGAACACGCGAATGCTTTCTCTGAACTTAATGATCCTATAGATCAGCGTGAGCGTTTTGAAGAACAACTTAAAGAGCGTGCTGAAGGTAATGATGAAGCACATATGATGGATGAAGATTTCGTGGAAGCACTAGAATATGGAATGCCTCCAACGGGCGGTCTTGGAATCGGTATTGACCGACTTGTTATGTTATTGACGAATTCACCGTCTATCCGTGATGTATTATTGTTCCCGCAAATGCGTCATTCTGATAAATAAGATGATTTTAAAAACCAGCCTTCGTGCTGGTTTTTGTTTTTTAATGAAGAATGATAAATCTGGGATCGGAGCATGATAATTAAGGTGTGGATAAACAAACAACCCTTTCACCTATATCTTGTATTATAGAACTATTATTTTCACCTTATCTTGTGGAAGGTTGAAAGAGGTTATAACGGGGTAAATAAAAGTAAATGTTTTTTAGTAAAAACTATTGTACAAGAACGAAAATGGTGGTATATTATTCTTCGTCGCAAGAAATACTTGATTGTGAAAATGGCTAAACAAAACAAATAAAAGTTTTAAAAAAAGCTGTTGACAACAAGGGTTTAGGCATGGTAACCTAATAAAGTCGCCAAAACGAGCGGCATTGAAAAACAAGTTCTTTGAAAACTGAACAAAAGAAATAGGTAAGGAATTAAATTAATTCCGTCAGTTTTAAAATCGAGCAAGACAAACACTTTTATGGAGAGTTTGATCCTGGCTCAGGATGAACGCTGGCGGCGTGCCTAATACATGCAAGTCGAGCGAATGAAGAGGAGCTTGCTCCTCTGATTTAGCGGCGGACGGGTGAGTAACACGTGGGTAATCTGCCTGTAAGACGGGGATAACTCCGGGAAACCGGGGCTAATACCGGATAACAAGAGAGGAAGCATTTCTTCTTTTTGAAAGTCGGTTTCGGCTGACACTTACAGATGAGCCCGCGGCGCATTAGCTAGTTGGTGAGGTAACGGCTCACCAAGGCGACGATGCGTAGCCGACCTGAGAGGGTGATCGGCCACACTGGGACTGAGACACGGCCCAGACTCCTACGGGAGGCAGCAGTAGGGAATCTTCGGCAATGGGCGAAAGCCTGACCGAGCAACGCCGCGTGAGCGATGAAGGCCTTCGGGTCGTAAAGCTCTGTTGTTAGAGAAGAACAAGTACGAGAGTAACTGCTCGTACCTTGACGGTACCTAACCAGAAAGCCACGGCTAACTACGTGCCAGCAGCCGCGGTAATACGTAGGTGGCAAGCGTTATCCGGAATTATTGGGCGTAAAGCGCGCGCAGGCGGTCTCTTAAGTCTGATGTGAAAGCCCACGGCTCAACCGTGGAGGGTCATTGGAAACTGGGAGACTTGAGTGCAGGAGAGAAAAGTGGAATTCCACGTGTAGCGGTGAAATGCGTAGAGATGTGGAGGAACACCAGTGGCGAAGGCGGCTTTTTGGCCTGTAACTGACGCTGAGGCGCGAAAGCGTGGGGAGCAAACAGGATTAGATACCCTGGTAGTCCACGCCGTAAACGATGAGTGCTAGGTGTTGGGGGGTTCCACCCTCAGTGCTGAAGTTAACACATTAAGCACTCCGCCTGGGGAGTACGACCGCAAGGTTGAAACTCAAAGGAATTGACGGGGGCCCGCACAAGCAGTGGAGCATGTGGTTTAATTCGAAGCAACGCGAAGAACCTTACCAGGTCTTGACATCCTCTGACCACTCTAGAGATAGAGCTTTCCCCTTCGGGGGACAGAGTGACAGGTGGTGCATGGTTGTCGTCAGCTCGTGTCGTGAGATGTTGGGTTAAGTCCCGCAACGAGCGCAACCCTTGACCTTAGTTGCCAGCATTCAGTTGGGCACTCTAAGGTGACTGCCGGTGACAAACCGGAGGAAGGTGGGGATGACGTCAAATCATCATGCCCCTTATGACCTGGGCTACACACGTGCTACAATGGGTGGTACAAAGGGTTGCGAAGCCGCGAGGCCAAGCCAATCCCAAAAAGCCACTCTCAGTTCGGATTGTAGGCTGCAACTCGCCTACATGAAGCCGGAATTGCTAGTAATCGCGGATCAGCATGCCGCGGTGAATACGTTCCCGGGCCTTGTACACACCGCCCGTCACACCACGAGAGTTTGTAACACCCGAAGTCGGTGGGGTAACCCTCTTGGGAGCCAGCCGCCGAAGGTGGGACAGATGATTGGGGTGAAGTCGTAACAAGGTAGCCGTATCGGAAGGTGCGGCTGGATCACCTCCTTTCTATGGAGATTATGAGACAGCTAGTCTGTTTCGTAAGTACGCCTATTCTTCTTTTGTTCAGTTTTGAGAGAACTCAAAACTCTCAACTAAATAACATTTTTTCGTTCTTACAAGATCGGAAAGGTTATTTTAACTATGTTCTTTGAAAACTAGATATCGACATCCAAACAATATGCAAGGCAGATATATATTATTTATCTGCGCCAAGCAAGAACTGTTTGATGTTTCAGAAGCGAGAAGATCGAGGCGACAAAGTCTTGAAGGAGCGGAGTGTGTTTCGATACATGAGCACCGGAAAGACGAAGTCAACGAAGAGATTCGATGCTTATCAAACATCAATATAAGGTTAAGCTAGAAAGGGCGCACGGTGGATGCCTTGGCACTAGGAGCCGAAGAAGGACGGGACGAACACCGATATGCCTCGGGGAGCTGTAAGTAAGCATTGATCCGGGGATTTCCGAATGGGGGAACCCACCATCCGTAATGGGATGGTATCCATATCTGAATACATAGGGTATGAGAAGGCAGACCCGGGGAACTGAAACATCTAAGTACCCGGAGGAAGAGAAAGCAAATGCGATTTCCTGAGTAGCGGCGAGCGAAACGGAATCAGCCCAAACCAGAGGGCTTGCCCTCTGGGGTTGTAGGACACTCTATACGGAGTTACAAAGGAACGAGGTAGGTGAAGTGGTCTGGAAAGGCCAGCCGAAGAAGGTAACAGCCCTGTAGCTGAAACTTCGTTCCCTCCAGAGTGGATCCTGAGTACGGCGGGACACGTGAAACCCCGTCGGAATCCGGGAGGACCATCTCCCAAGGCTAAATACTCCCTAGTGACCGATAGTGAACCAGTACCGTGAGGGAAAGGTGAAAAGCACCCCGGAAGGGGAGTGAAATAGATCCTGAAACCGTGTGCCTACAAGTAGTCGGAGCCCATTAACGGGTGACGGCGTGCCTTTTGTAGAATGAACCGGCGAGTTACGATCCCGTGCAAGGTTAAGTTGAATAGACGGAGCCGCAGCGAAAGCGAGTCTGAATAGGGCGACATAGTACGTGGTCGTAGACCCGAAACCGTGTGATCTACCCATGTCCAGGGTGAAGTTCAGGTAACACTGAATGGAGGCCCGAACCCACGCACGTTGAAAAGTGCGGGGATGAGGTGTGGGTAGGGGTGAAATGCCAATCGAACACGGAGATAGCTGGTTCTCCCCGAAATAGCTTTAGGGCTAGCCTCGCGGCAAGATTCCTGGAGGTAGAGCACTGATTGGACTAGGGGCCCCCACAGGGTTACCGAATTCAGTCAAACTCCGAATGCCAGAGAATTATCCGCGGGAGTCAGACTGCGAGTGATAAGATCCGTAGTCAAAAGGGAAACAGCCCAGACCATCAGCTAAGGTCCCAAAGTATACGTTAAGTGGCAAAGGATGTGGAGTTGCCCAGACAACCAGGATGTTGGCTTAGAAGCAGCCACCATTTAAAGAGTGCGTAATAGCTCACTGGTCGAGTGACTCTGCGCCGAAAATGTAACGGGGCTAAACGTATCACCGAAGCTATGGCTTGTACCGTATGGTACAGGGGTAGGGGAGCGTTCGAAGTGCAGCGAAGTCAGACCGGAAGGACTGGTGGAGCGCTTTGAAGTGAGAATGCCGGTATGAGTAGCGAAAGACAAGTGAGAATCTTGTCCATCGAAAGCCTAAGGTTTCCTGAGGAAGGCTCGTCCGCTCAGGGTTAGTCGGGGCCTAAGCCGAGGCTGAAAAGCGTAGGCGATGGATAACAGGTTGATATTCCTGTACCACTTCCTTTCCGTTTGAACGATGGGGGGACGCAGTAAGGTAGGGTGAGCGCACTGATGGAATAGTGCGTCTAAGCAGTTAGGCTGTTGGATAGGCAAATCCGTCCAACGTGAAGGCTGAGCTGTGATGGCGAGGGAAATTTAGTACCGAAGTCCCTGATCCTACACTGCCAAGAAAAGCCTCTAGTGAGGAAAGATGTGCCCGTACCGCAAACCGACACAGGTAGGCGAGGAGAGAATCCTAAGATGATCGGGAGAACTCTCGTTAAGGAACTCGGCAAAATGACCCCGTAACTTCGGGAGAAGGGGTGCTCTGATAGGGTTTATCGCCCGAGAGAGCCGCAGTGAATAGATCCAAGCGACTGTTTAGCAAAAACACAGGTCTCTGCGAAACCGCAAGGTGAAGTATAGGGGCTGACACCTGCCCGGTGCTGGAAGGTTAAGAGGAGGGGTTATCCTTTTAGGAGAAGCTCTGAATTGAAGCCCCAGTAAACGGCGGCCGTAACTATAACGGTCCTAAGGTAGCGAAATTCCTTGTCGGGTAAGTTCCGACCCGCACGAAAGGTGTAACGACTTGGATACTGTCTCAACGAGAGACCCGGTGAAATTATAGTACCTGTGAAGATGCAGGTTACCCGCGACAGGACGGAAAGACCCCATGGAGCTTTACTGCAACTTGATATTGGATTTTGGTACAGCTTGTACAGGATAGGTAGGAGCCTGAGAAGCCGGAGCGCCAGCTTCGGTGGAGGCGTCGGTGGGATACTACCCTGGCTGTATTGAAATTCTAACCTAGAACCGTGATCCGGTTCAGAGACAGTGTCAGGTGGGCAGTTTGACTGGGGCGGTCGCCTCCTAAACAGTAACGGAGGCGCCCAAAGGTTCCCTCAGAATGGTTGGAAATCATTCGCAGAGTGTAAAGGCACAAGGGAGCTTGACTGCGAGACCTACAAGTCGAGCAGGGACGAAAGTCGGGCTTAGTGATCCGGTGGTTCCGCATGGAAGGGCCATCGCTCAACGGATAAAAGCTACCCTGGGGATAACAGGCTTATCTCCCCCAAGAGTCCACATCGACGGGGAGGTTTGGCACCTCGATGTCGGCTCATCGCATCCTGGGGCTGAAGTAGGTCCCAAGGGTTGGGCTGTTCGCCCATTAAAGCGGTACGCGAGCTGGGTTCAGAACGTCGTGAGACAGTTCGGTCCCTATCCGTCGCGGGCGCAGGAAATTTGAGAGGAGCTGTCCTTAGTACGAGAGGACCGGGATGGACACACCGCTGGTGTACCAGTTGTTCCGCCAGGGGCATAGCTGGGTAGCTACGTGTGGACGGGATAAGTGCTGAAAGCATCTAAGCATGAAGCCCCCCTCAAGATGAGATTTCCCATCACGTCAAGTGAGTAAGACCCCTTAGAGATGATGAGGTTGATAGGTCTGGTGTGGAAGCGTGGCGACACGTGGAGCTGACAGATACTAATCGGTCGAGGGCTTATCCTTAAAAAAAGCATAACGTTTGGAAACGTCGTATCTAGTTTTGAGAGAACATACATATTGATCAAAAATCAATAAAAAATCTCTTGCATTAATCAAATTTATAGAGTATAATTTTATCTTGTCGAGATAAAAAACTCGCTTTCTGGTCTAGTGATGATGGCGAAGAGGTCACACCCGTTCCCATACCGAACACGGAAGTTAAGCTCTTCAGCGCCGATGGTAGTTGGGGGTCTCCCCCTGTTAGAGTAGGACATCGCTAGGCTAGATAATTTTATATGGAGGATTAGCTCAGCTGGGAGAGCACCTGCCTTACAAGCAGGGGGTCGGCGGTTCGAACCCGTCATCCTCCACCATTTACTTACTTGCCGGTTTAGCTCAATTGGTAGAGCAACTGACTTGTAATCAGTAGGTTGGGGGTTCAAGTCCTCTAGCCGGCACCATTTTGCAAGAGCCATTAGCTCAGTTGGTAGAGCATCTGACTTTTAATCAGAGGGTCGAAGGTTCGAATCCTTCATGGCTCACCATTTTTAACGCGGGTGTGGCGGAATTGGCAGACGCGCTAGACTTAGGATCTAGTGTCTTTGACGTGGGGGTTCGAGTCCCTTCACCCGCACCAATTTCCTTTTTAAAATTAAATATACGCGGAAGTAGTTCAGTGGTAGAATACAACCTTGCCAAGGTTGGGGTCGCGGGTTCGAATCCCGTCTTCCGCTCCAGATTTATTTATGTATGTGCCGGGGTGGCGGAACTGGCAGACGCACAGGACTTAAAATCCTGCGGTAGGTGACTACCGTACCGGTTCGATTCCGGTCCTCGGCACCACATACATGCGCCCTTAGCTCAGCTGGATAGAGTGTTTGACTACGAATCAAAAGGTCGGGAGTTCGAATCTCTCAGGGCGCGCCATGTTTTACGGGAAGTGGCTCAGCTTGGTAGAGCACCTGGTTTGGGACCAGGGGGTCGCAGGTTCAAATCCTGTCTTCCCGACCATTATAACTGTATAAGTTATTTGGGGCTTTAGCTCAGCTGGGAGAGCGCCTGCCTTGCACGCAGGAGGTCAGCGGTTCGATCCCGCTAAGCTCCACCATTTTCAGAAAATGTTTCTGACATTTTCTTTTTTAATGCTTAAAAGTTCTTTGAAAACTGAACAAAAGAAATAGGTAAGGAATTAAGAATTAATTCCGTCAGTTTTAAAAACGAGCAAGACAAACACTTTTATGGAGAGTTTGATCCTGGCTCAGGATGAACGCTGGCGGCGTGCCTAATACATGCAAGTCGAGCGAATGAAGAGGAGCTTGCTCCTCTGATTTAGCGGCGGACGGGTGAGTAACACGTGGGTAATCTGCCTGTAAGACGGGGATAACTCCGGGAAACCGGGGCTAATACCGGATAACAAGAGAAGAAGCATTTCTTCTTTTTGAAAGTCGGTTTCGGCTGACACTTACAGATGAGCCCGCGGCGCATTAGCTAGTTGGTGAGGTAACGGCTCACCAAGGCGACGATGCGTAGCCGACCTGAGAGGGTGATCGGCCACACTGGGACTGAGACACGGCCCAGACTCCTACGGGAGGCAGCAGTAGGGAATCTTCGGCAATGGGCGAAAGCCTGACCGAGCAACGCCGCGTGAGCGATGAAGGCCTTCGGGTCGTAAAGCTCTGTTGTTAGAGAAGAACAAGTACGAGAGTAACTGCTCGTACCTTGACGGTACCTAACCAGAAAGCCACGGCTAACTACGTGCCAGCAGCCGCGGTAATACGTAGGTGGCAAGCGTTATCCGGAATTATTGGGCGTAAAGCGCGCGCAGGCGGTCTCTTAAGTCTGATGTGAAAGCCCACGGCTCAACCGTGGAGGGTCATTGGAAACTGGGAGACTTGAGTGCAGGAGAGAAAAGTGGAATTCCACGTGTAGCGGTGAAATGCGTAGAGATGTGGAGGAACACCAGTGGCGAAGGCGGCTTTTTGGCCTGTAACTGACGCTGAGGCGCGAAAGCGTGGGGAGCAAACAGGATTAGATACCCTGGTAGTCCACGCCGTAAACGATGAGTGCTAGGTGTTGGGGGGTTCCACCCTCAGTGCTGAAGTTAACACATTAAGCACTCCGCCTGGGGAGTACGACCGCAAGGTTGAAACTCAAAGGAATTGACGGGGGCCCGCACAAGCAGTGGAGCATGTGGTTTAATTCGAAGCAACGCGAAGAACCTTACCAGGTCTTGACATCCTCTGACCACTCTAGAGATAGAGCTTTCCCCTTCGGGGGACAGAGTGACAGGTGGTGCATGGTTGTCGTCAGCTCGTGTCGTGAGATGTTGGGTTAAGTCCCGCAACGAGCGCAACCCTTGACCTTAGTTGCCAGCATTCAGTTGGGCACTCTAAGGTGACTGCCGGTGACAAACCGGAGGAAGGTGGGGATGACGTCAAATCATCATGCCCCTTATGACCTGGGCTACACACGTGCTACAATGGGTGGTACAAAGGGTTGCGAAGCCGCGAGGCCAAGCCAATCCCAAAAAGCCACTCTCAGTTCGGATTGTAGGCTGCAACTCGCCTACATGAAGCCGGAATTGCTAGTAATCGCGGATCAGCATGCCGCGGTGAATACGTTCCCGGGCCTTGTACACACCGCCCGTCACACCACGAGAGTTTGTAACACCCGAAGTCGGTGGGGTAACCCTTTTGGGAGCCAGCCGCCGAAGGTGGGACAGATGATTGGGGTGAAGTCGTAACAAGGTAGCCGTATCGGAAGGTGCGGCTGGATCACCTCCTTTCTATGGAGATTATGAGACAGCTAGTCTGTTTCGTAAGTACGCCTATTCTTCTTTTGTTCAGTTTTGAAGGAACTTCAACATTCCTTTATGGGCCTATAGCTCAGCTGGTTAGAGCGCACGCCTGATAAGCGTGAGGTCGATGGTTCGAGTCCATTTAGGCCCACCATTTTTATAAAACCCAAACATTTGGGGCTTTAGCTCAGCTGGGAGAGCGCCTGCCTTGCACGCAGGAGGTCAGCGGTTCGATCCCGCTAAGCTCCACCATTGCACATCTTACGATGATGCCTTTTTTAATGGTTTTATGTTCTTTGAAAACTAGATATCGACATCCAAACAATATGCAAGGCAGATATATATTATTTATCTGCGCCAAGCAAGAACTGTTTGATGTTTCAGAAGCGAGAAGATCGAGGCGACAAAGTCTTGAAGGAGCGGAGTGTGTTTCGATACATGAGCACCGGAAAGACGAAGTCAACGAAGAGATTCGATGCTTATCAAACATCAATATAAGGTTAAGCTAGAAAGGGCGCACGGTGGATGCCTTGGCACTAGGAGCCGAAGAAGGACGGGACGAACACCGATATGCCTCGGGGAGCTGTAAGTAAGCATTGATCCGGGGATTTCCGAATGGGGGAACCCACCATCCGTAATGGGATGGTATCCATATCTGAATACATAGGGTATGAGAAGGCAGACCCGGGGAACTGAAACATCTAAGTACCCGGAGGAAGAGAAAGCAAATGCGATTTCCTGAGTAGCGGCGAGCGAAACGGAATCAGCCCAAACCAGAGGGCTTGCCCTCTGGGGTTGTAGGACACTCTATACGGAGTTACAAAGGAACGAGGTAGGTGAAGTGGTCTGGAAAGGCCAGCCGAAGAAGGTAACAGCCCTGTAGCTGAAACTTCGTTCCCTCCAGAGTGGATCCTGAGTACGGCGGGACACGTGAAACCCCGTCGGAATCCGGGAGGACCATCTCCCAAGGCTAAATACTCCCTAGTGACCGATAGTGAACCAGTACCGTGAGGGAAAGGTGAAAAGCACCCCGGAAGGGGAGTGAAATAGATCCTGAAACCGTGTGCCTACAAGTAGTCGGAGCCCATTAACGGGTGACGGCGTGCCTTTTGTAGAATGAACCGGCGAGTTACGATCCCGTGCAAGGTTAAGTTGAATAGACGGAGCCGCAGCGAAAGCGAGTCTGAATAGGGCGACATAGTACGTGGTCGTAGACCCGAAACCGTGTGATCTACCCATGTCCAGGGTGAAGTTCAGGTAACACTGAATGGAGGCCCGAACCCACGCACGTTGAAAAGTGCGGGGATGAGGTGTGGGTAGGGGTGAAATGCCAATCGAACACGGAGATAGCTGGTTCTCCCCGAAATAGCTTTAGGGCTAGCCTCGCGGCAAGATTCCTGGAGGTAGAGCACTGATTGGACTAGGGGCCCCCACAGGGTTACCGAATTCAGTCAAACTCCGAATGCCAGAGAATTATCCGCGGGAGTCAGACTGCGAGTGATAAGATCCGTAGTCAAAAGGGAAACAGCCCAGACCATCAGCTAAGGTCCCAAAGTATACGTTAAGTGGCAAAGGATGTGGAGTTGCCCAGACAACCAGGATGTTGGCTTAGAAGCAGCCACCATTTAAAGAGTGCGTAATAGCTCACTGGTCGAGTGACTCTGCGCCGAAAATGTAACGGGGCTAAACGTATCACCGAAGCTATGGCTTGTACCGTATGGTACAGGGGTAGGGGAGCGTTCGAAGTGCAGCGAAGTCAGACCGGAAGGACTGGTGGAGCGCTTTGAAGTGAGAATGCCGGTATGAGTAGCGAAAGACAAGTGAGAATCTTGTCCATCGAAAGCCTAAGGTTTCCTGAGGAAGGCTCGTCCGCTCAGGGTTAGTCGGGGCCTAAGCCGAGGCTGAAAAGCGTAGGCGATGGATAACAGGTTGATATTCCTGTACCACTTCCTTTCCGTTTGAACGATGGGGGGACGCAGTAAGGTAGGGTGAGCGCACTGATGGAATAGTGCGTCTAAGCAGTTAGGCTGTTGGATAGGCAAATCCGTCCAACGTGAAGGCTGAGCTGTGATGGCGAGGGAAATTTAGTACCGAAGTCCCTGATCCTACACTGCCAAGAAAAGCCTCTAGTGAGGAAAGATGTGCCCGTACCGCAAACCGACACAGGTAGGCGAGGAGAGAATCCTAAGATGATCGGGAGAACTCTCGTTAAGGAACTCGGCAAAATGACCCCGTAACTTCGGGAGAAGGGGTGCTCTGATAGGGTTTATCGCCCGAGAGAGCCGCAGTGAATAGATCCAAGCGACTGTTTAGCAAAAACACAGGTCTCTGCGAAACCGCAAGGTGAAGTATAGGGGCTGACACCTGCCCGGTGCTGGAAGGTTAAGAGGAGGGGTTATCCTTTTAGGAGAAGCTCTGAATTGAAGCCCCAGTAAACGGCGGCCGTAACTATAACGGTCCTAAGGTAGCGAAATTCCTTGTCGGGTAAGTTCCGACCCGCACGAAAGGTGTAACGACTTGGATACTGTCTCAACGAGAGACCCGGTGAAATTATAGTACCTGTGAAGATGCAGGTTACCCGCGACAGGACGGAAAGACCCCATGGAGCTTTACTGCAACTTGATATTGGATTTTGGTACAGCTTGTACAGGATAGGTAGGAGCCTGAGAAGCCGGAGCGCCAGCTTCGGTGGAGGCGTCGGTGGGATACTACCCTGGCTGTATTGAAATTCTAACCTAGAACCGTGATCCGGTTCAGAGACAGTGTCAGGTGGGCAGTTTGACTGGGGCGGTCGCCTCCTAAACAGTAACGGAGGCGCCCAAAGGTTCCCTCAGAATGGTTGGAAATCATTCGCAGAGTGTAAAGGCACAAGGGAGCTTGACTGCGAGACCTACAAGTCGAGCAGGGACGAAAGTCGGGCTTAGTGATCCGGTGGTTCCGCATGGAAGGGCCATCGCTCAACGGATAAAAGCTACCCTGGGGATAACAGGCTTATCTCCCCCAAGAGTCCACATCGACGGGGAGGTTTGGCACCTCGATGTCGGCTCATCGCATCCTGGGGCTGAAGTAGGTCCCAAGGGTTGGGCTGTTCGCCCATTAAAGCGGTACGCGAGCTGGGTTCAGAACGTCGTGAGACAGTTCGGTCCCTATCCGTCGCGGGCGCAGGAAATTTGAGAGGAGCTGTCCTTAGTACGAGAGGACCGGGATGGACACACCGCTGGTGTACCAGTTGTTCCGCCAGGGGCATAGCTGGGTAGCTACGTGTGGACGGGATAAGTGCTGAAAGCATCTAAGCATGAAGCCCCCCTCAAGATGAGATTTCCCATCACGTCAAGTGAGTAAGACCCCTTAGAGATGATGAGGTTGATAGGTCTGGTGTGGAAGCGTGGCGACACGTGGAGCTGACAGATACTAATCGGTCGAGGGCTTATCCTTAAAAAAGCATAACGTTTGGAAACGTCGTATCTAGTTTTGAGAGAACATACTCTCAAACCCAATAAATCATGGTTAACGTCATGATAGGTTCAGTGATGATGGCGAAGAGGTCACACCCGTTCCCATACCGAACACGGAAGTTAAGCTCTTCAGCGCCGATGGTAGTTGGGGGTCTCCCCCTGTTAGAGTAGGACGTCGCTGAGCAAATGAGGAAGATGGATGAAAATCCATCTTCTTTTTTTGTTTTGAAATGGTAGAAGATAGCCAAGATCCATCTTCTCTTTTTGTCGATTGATGTTGGTTCGCGAGTATCTCATGAAAAACTGTGGGATTTGATCCAAAAAGTGTGAGATTGTCAAAGCAAATTGTGGGATTATTAAGCATAGAGCCAAAAAGTGAACCAAAACGAGGAAGATGGTTGAAGATATCCATCTTCTTTTTCCTCTTTATAAGTAAATTCCGGTCAAAAAAGCAAAAAAACGTTAAAAAATAAGACCAAAAAGGAAGAAGATGGACCCTTCCATCTTCCAACCTTATAAAAACACCTCTTCACAAATCCCTAAAAGCGCGCCCGCCACTCCATAATTCCACGGTAATCGCCAATAATTCCACCAGTCAGGGATCATAATTCCACGAAAAACACCGTTATATCCACGTAAATTTGAATTTAACCACGAACCGACATGATTCAACAAAATTCGCATTCAAACTCGCTTCAAACTCGCATCAAATTCACTTCATTTTCACTTCAAAATCGCTACGCCATTCTCTGCCATAGTCATTACTCCGATTTTCGACAGAATCATACAGGTTAGAGGCGGCTGGAAGGGGTAATAATGGTCACATGAGATTATTTGCATTTTATTATTTTCACAGGCTATAATATATCTATAGTCAAAGTTAGTCAAAGTCAGAAGGGGGAGGGGAAATGAGAAATATTTCGGACGTTATTGAAAATTATTTAAAACAAATTCTTTCAGGTACTAATGATATGTCTATTGAAATTAAACGGACAGATATTGCTGAAAGGTTTCAGTGCGTACCTTCTCAAATTAACTATGTAATTAATACAAGATTTACGGTTGAAAAAGGCTTTATCGTGGAAAGTAAAAGAGGTGGGGGCGGATACATACGGATCATGAAAGTCCGTACGGAAAGCTCCGCTCATTTAATTGACCAATTAACGATTTTAATTGGTGAAAGGATATCACAAGGCAACGCAGAAAATGTAATTAAGAGATTGCTGGAAGAAGACATCGTGAAAGAGCGTGAAGCAAGGCTTATGCTTAGTGTTATGGATCGCTCTATACTTAGACTTAATCTTCCAGACAGAGATGAATTACGTGCAGAACTTTTAAAAGCAATGATAAAAACTTTAAAATATCGAACCAGATAGCCCTTTTTTTCATTCTATATAAAAGGAGGGAGAAGAATGATTTGTGAAGAGTGCCATGAGAGAGAAGCTTCATTGCATTTTACAAAGATAATTAATGGCGAGAAAACCGAATTTCATATATGTGAACATTGTGCTAAAGAAAAAGGAGAAATCCTGCCAGGCTCGAATTCATTTTCAATCCACCAGTTGCTTTCTGGTCTTTTACACGGTGATGGACATGTTCCGAACACGCCGTCATCTAACTTCATTCCTCCGACACTCGCTTGTGATAAATGCGGAATGAGTTACTATCAGTTTGCGAAAATTGGGAGATTTGGATGTGATCATTGTTATAAAGCTTTTGAATCCAGATTAAATCCTATTTTCAAAAGGGTTCATGGCGGTAATACATTGCATGCCGGAAAAATACCTAAACGAGCAGGAAACAGTATTCACGAAAAAAAGCAGCTTCAGCAATTAAAGCAAGCTATGCAGCAGTATATATTAAATGAGGAATTTGAAAAGGCTGCCGAAACAAGAGATGAGATCAGGCAGATTGAGCAGCGCCTTCAGCAGGGGAGGGATACGTAGACTATGTCCTTGGAACGTTTTATCAGAGACGCGATTAGTCCCTGGATGAAAAGAGAGGGTCCTGAGTCAGACATTGTTCTTAGCAGCCGTGTCCGGCTCGCGAGAAATCTGCAGCAATTTGTTTTCCCAATAGCAGCTGATAAAGAATCAGCACATCAAGTTATTGATGAAATTTCTAAATGCATAAATGAGAAAAATGAGGTTAGTGAAACTGAAAATTTGGAAATGCTGATGATGGAAGAGTTAAAACCGCTCGAAAAAAGGGTACTTGTTGAGAAACATCTAATTAGCCCAAATTTAGCCGAACAAGCAAAGTATGGTGCAGTATTAATGAATGATGATGAATCCGTCAGCATCATGGTTAATGAAGAAGACCATATTCGGATCCAATGCCTTGCACCAGGACTTCAGCTGGAGGAAATGCTTCAAAGAGCAAATGAGATGGATAACATAATCGAGGAACATGCAGACTACGCTTTTGATGAGGCCCGGGGGTACTTAACAAGCTGTCCAACCAACGTTGGCACCGGTCTTCGTGCATCAGTTATGATGCATCTGCCCGCACTGGTTCTTACAAAAAAAATAAGCCGTATTATTCCTGCAATAAACCAATTAGGTTTAGCTGTAAGAGGGATATACGGAGAGGGAACAGAAGCACAGGGAAACATTTTTCAAATTTCAAATCAGATGACACTGGGCAAGTCGGAAGAGGATATAATAGAAGATCTCGCTGGTGTTGTCATGCAAGTTATTCAGCAAGAACGAGCTGCAAGGCAGCAGCTGCAGGATGGTTTGAAATTACAGCTTGAAGATAAGTTATACCGTTCATTAGGAACGCTGGAGAATAGCCGGATCATACAATCGAAAGAAGCAGCCAAATGTTTATCTGATGTGCGGCTTGGAATCGATTTAGAAATTTTTCAGGGCATTTCCAAGACGATCTTAAATGAACTAATGATACTTACACAACCAGGTTTTCTGCAACAATACGCAGGAGAAGTCCTAAACCCAGATGAACGAGACATTAGAAGAGCTAGTTTAATCAGAGAAAGAATAAAATTGGAAAACCGATAAGGAGCGTGAAGAGTATGATGTTTGGTCGTTTTACAGAACGTGCTCAAAAAGTATTGGCATTAGCGCAGGAAGAAGCAATTCGGTTAGGCCATAACAACGTGGGAACAGAACACATCTTATTAGGATTGATCAGGGAAGGCGAAGGGATTGCTGCCAAAGCGCTTCAAGTCTTAGGATTAGGACCTGAAAAGATTCAAAAGGAAGTGGAAACGCTAATCGGACGTGGACAGGAAGCTGTTCAGACGATTCATTATACACCAAGGGCTAAGAAAGTTATTGAACTTTCCATGGATGAAGCTCGTAAGCTAGGACATTCCTATGTTGGAACAGAGCATATTTTATTAGGGCTCATTCGTGAGGGTGAAGGAGTTGCAGCTCGAGTATTGAATAATCTTGGCGTAAGCTTGAACAAAGCTCGCCAGCAGGTTCTTCAGCTGCTAGGAAGCAATGAATCTTCTTCCAGCCACCGTGGTTCATCTGCTAGTGCGAATACTCCGACATTAGACAGCCTTGCAAGAGATCTAACGGCAATTGCGCGTGATGGTTCATTGGATCCAGTAATCGGCCGTGCTAAAGAAATTCAGCGTGTAATCGAAGTGCTTAGCCGCCGTACGAAAAATAATCCGGTTTTAATCGGTGAGCCAGGCGTAGGTAAAACAGCGATAGCAGAAGGGTTGGCACAGCAGATTATCAACAACGAAGTTCCTGAAACACTTCGCGATAAGCGAGTTATGACACTAGATATGGGAACGGTAGTTGCGGGTACAAAATATAGAGGTGAATTCGAAGACCGTCTGAAAAAAGTGATGGATGAAATTCGCCAGGCTGGTAATATTATTCTTTTCATTGATGAACTTCATACATTGATCGGTGCAGGTGGAGCAGAAGGTGCGATCGATGCCTCTAATATTTTAAAACCAGCATTGGCTCGCGGAGAACTTCAATGTATCGGTGCGACAACACTTGATGAATACAGAAAATATATCGAAAAAGATGCAGCGTTAGAGCGCCGTTTCCAGCCGATCACTGTAAATGAACCAACAAAGGATGAAAGTATTCAAATCCTGCAAGGTCTTCGCGATCGATATGAAGCTCACCATCGCGTAAC
The DNA here is from genome assembly GCF_031582965.1 of Bacillus sp. NEB1478. Classification (NCBI taxonomy): domain Bacteria; kingdom Bacillati; phylum Bacillota; class Bacilli; order Caryophanales; family Bacillaceae; genus Bacillus; species Bacillus sp. NEB1478. The sequence goes on along the minus strand of NZ_CP134049.1, from coordinate 3,818,479 downwards.
AATTACTGACGATGCAATCGAAGCATCTGTCCAATTATCAGACCGCTATATTTCAGACCGGTTCCTGCCGGATAAAGCGATCGATTTAATTGATGAAGCAGCTTCAAAAGTACGTCTTCGTTCATATACAGCTCCGCCAAACTTGAAGGAACTGGAGCAGAAACTGGAAGAAGTCCGCAAAGAAAAAGACGCAGCTGTTCAAAGCCAGGAGTTTGAAAAAGCCGCATCACTGCGCGATTCTGAACAGCGTTTACGTGAGGAACTGGAAAAAACAAAAGATGTTTGGAAAGAGAAACAAGGAAAAGAAAATACAGAAGTTACACCGGAAGATATCGCACAAGTGGTGTCATCTTGGACGGGAGTTCCTGTTTCAAAGCTAGCTGAAGAGGAAACAGAACGTCTGTTGAAAATGGAAGAAATTCTTCATGACCGTGTGATCGGTCAGGCTGAAGCTGTTACGGCAATTTCGAAAGCGATCCGCCGAGCTCGCGCAGGTTTGAAAGATCCGAAACGTCCGATTGGTTCCTTTATTTTCTTAGGACCAACAGGTGTTGGTAAAACAGAACTTGCAAGAGCAGTAGCTGAAACATTGTTCGGTGATGAAGACGCGATTATCCGTATCGATATGTCCGAGTACATGGAGAAGCATACGACTTCCCGCTTAGTAGGTTCGCCTCCAGGTTATGTTGGCCACGAAGAAGGCGGCCAGTTAACGGAAAAAGTAAGAAGAAAACCGTATTCCGTTATTTTGCTCGACGAGATTGAAAAAGCGCATCCAGAAGTATTCAACATCCTGCTTCAAGTGCTTGAAGATGGTCGTTTGACTGATTCTAAAGGGCGTACAGTCGATTTCAGAAACACGGTTGTTATCATGACATCAAACGTTGGTGCGAGCACGCTCAAACGTAACCGTTCATTAGGATTTGCAGTAAATGATCTAAACCAAAAATACAATGATATGAAAACAAAGGTAATGGATGAGCTTAAGAGAGCTTTCCGTCCTGAGTTCCTTAACCGTATTGACGAGATTATCGTGTTCCACTCTCTTGAAAAAGAACATCTTCTCAAGATTGTCAGCTTAATGTCTGACGCATTGAAAAAACGCTTAAGCGATCAAGGAATCGATATTGAATTAACGCAGGCAGCGTTAGAGAAGATTACGGAAGAAGGATATGATCCAGACTACGGAGCACGGCCGCTTCGTAGAGCACTTCAGCGAAAAATTGAAGACCGTCTATCAGAAGAGCTGCTTAGAGGAAACATCAATAAGGGTCAAACCGTTAAAATTGATGTAGAGCAGAATGATTTTGTAGTAGAAACGGTGTAAAAAAGAAACCCGGAAGGCAGTCATGTCCTCCGGGTTTTTGTCGAAATAATTCCTTAGTTTCGCCTTTATTCGCAGAGTCTAAAATGGAAAGAGTTGTTAGCTTTTATGTTATGATATTAGTGAGATAATTATTATATTTACTACCTTTAGCAATTAGATATATAAAAGATTACATTTTTTAAATATAGTTGTTTTTTATGGTGTAAAGTTTGGAAGAGGAGTTTTGAAATGGCGAAAGTAAAATCAATCTTTCTTTGCCAGGATTGCGGTTATGAATCTCCTAAATGGATGGGGAAATGTCCAGGATGTCAGGCGTGGAATACGATGGTCGAGGAAACGATCCGTCCTGAAAAAAGTGTTAGAGGATTAAGTTCCGGCAATTCAGCAATCAAGCAAAAGCCACAATCCATAGTGGAAGTGAAAAGTGAACAGGAACCTCGGATTCCAACAAACTATCAAGAGTTCAACCGGGTGCTAGGCGGCGGAATCGTTCCAGGTTCTTTAGTTTTAGTTGGCGGCGATCCCGGGATAGGGAAATCAACGCTTCTTCTGCAAACTTCAGCTCAGCTCGCTCAAAAAGGAGAACGCGTTCTCTACATATCAGGTGAGGAATCAGTTAAGCAAACGAAGTTAAGAGCAGACAGACTTGATATAGCAGCAAAAGATTTATATGTATTGGCAGAAACAGATATGGAGCTGATCGAGCAGGCGATGGATGATATTAGGCCATCTGTCATGATTATTGACTCCATTCAAACGGTTTATCGTTCAGAAGTAACTTCAGCTCCTGGCAGTGTTTCCCAAGTAAGAGAATGTACATCACATCTTATGCGGATGGCAAAGACGAAAGGTATTGCTATTTTTATAGTCGGACATGTTACTAAAGAAGGAGCGATTGCAGGTCCTCGCCTTTTAGAGCACATGGTGGATGCTGTTTTATATTTTGAAGGGGAACGTCATCATACTTTTCGTATTTTAAGGGCTGTTAAAAACCGATTCGGGTCAACGAATGAAATCGGTGTATTTGAAATGAAAGAAGAAGGACTTGATGAAGTTTTAAATCCTTCTGAAATTTTTTTAGAAGAACGATCAAAAGGAGCAGCGGGATCTACCGTTGTGGCATCATTAGAAGGCACACGCCCAATGCTTGTCGAACTTCAGGCACTTATCTCCCCTACCAGCTTCGGAAACCCTAGAAGAATGGCAACAGGTATTGAACATAACCGAGTTTCACTATTGATGGCAGTTCTGGAGAAAAGGGTAGGCTTACTTCTTCAAAATCAGGATGCTTATTTGAATGTGGCAGGTGGAGTAAGACTTGATGAACCGGCTATAGACTTAGCGATAGCAGTGAGCATTGCATCGAGTTTCAGAGATGTTCCGACAAAACCAACAGATGTTATGATCGGAGAAATCGGTCTAACAGGAGAAGTTAGAAGAGTCTCACGTATTGATCAAAGGGTACATGAGGCAGCAAAGTTAGGATTTACGCGTGCTATTATACCTGAAAAAAATATAGGTGGATGGACTGTGCCAAAGGGAATTGAAGTTCTCGGCGTATCCACTGTTTATGAGGCATTACAAGCAGCGTTAGGAGGGTAAAGCATATGGATCATGCGATTAAAGAAGCGATCATTAGCCAGATGCTGCAGCTCGTAGCCCCCGGAACACCGCTTCGGGAAGGGATCGACAACGTTTTACGAGCAAAAACTGGCGGACTGATTGTTGTTGGTTTCAACGATAAGATTAAAGAAATTGTCGATGGGGGTTTTTCGATAAACTGTAAATACTCACCCGCATCACTCTATGAGCTGGCAAAGATGGATGGAGCAATTATATTAAATGAGGAAGCAACAAAAATACTATTTGCAAATACACAGCTTATTCCGGATACAGTTATCCCATCAACAGAAACAGGGATCCGGCACCGTACAGCCGAGCGTGTTGCACGTCAGACGGGGAACCTGGTAGTCTCCATCTCACAGCGCCGAAATGTAATTACTCTCTATCAAGGAATGATTCGTTATTCATTGAAAGAAATAGGTGTGATCTTGACGAAAGCGAACCAAGCGATACAAACACTGGAAAAATATAAAGTGGTGTTTGATCAAAGTGTTACGAATCTAGGTGCCTTGGAATTTGAAGAATTGGTGACTTTCCAGGAAGTTACACAAGTTATTCACCGAATTGAAATGGTTTTACGCATAAAAAATGAGATCATTAAATATGTTAATGAACTTGGTGTTGAAGGAAGGCTGATTCGGATCCAGATGGAAGAACTCGTTTCCAATATCGAAGAAGAAGCTTTGCTATTAATCAAAGATTACATGAAGGACAGTAACAGCGATCCTTTTGCAATTCTTCGACAGTTAAATAAGCTTTCGAGTGAAGAATTATTTGATGAATCAGTAATTATGAAACTTTTAGGCTTTTCAGCCGGTATGAATATACAAGATGAGACGATTCATCCGCGCGGGTACCGTATACTTGCCAAGATTCCGAGACTGCCTGCTGTAATTATCGAAAACTTAACAGATGCATTTGAAAATCTCCCGCACATATTGCGTGCATCTATCGACGAATTAGACGAAGTAGAAGGAATCGGTGAAATTCGTGCAAGGAAAGTAAAAGAAGGCTTAAAACGGATTCAAGAACAATTGTTTGTCGATCGGCATATTTAGTTAAATTTTTTCGGAATTTATACGTTTCTATTACCGTTATTTTGTAAATAATGATTAGGGGAGGTGAATAAGGCATGCTAAAAAGAATTGTTCAATTGTTTTTCATAGTCATTGGGGGCATGCTTGGCTATCTTTATATTCCAGATTTAATTCGTGTACTGAATCTAGGTGATTTACCGAATCAAGTTACATCCCCATATGTTGGAGCGGTTATTGGTGCACTTATTCTATTTTTATCTACATTTTGGCTTTCTGATTACGTAGTAGGATTAATTCGGTGGGCGGAAGAAACAGTTGTAAAAGCTCCTGCGACTGATTTACTGTCAGGAACAATGGGATTGATAATCGGGCTTATCGTTGCCTTTTTGATTCAGTCTCCGCTTAACAGTATGGACATTGTGGTCGTCAGTTCGATCTTACCAATCTTTATTACTTTTTTACTGGGCTACTTAGGGTTTCAAGTCGGATTTAAAAAGAGAGATGAATTGATTCAGCTATTCTCATTAAACCGCGGGAATAAAGAACGGAAGAAAGAAACGGAAACTGAAAAACCAAGAGGAATCTACAAGATTCTTGATACTAGTGTTATTATTGATGGACGGGTTGCAGATATCTGCCAAACCGGTTTCTTAGAAGGACCGCTCATTATTCCTCGCTTCGTGCTGGAAGAATTGCAGTATATTGCTGATTCTTCCGATGTGTTGAAGCGCAACAGAGGGCGTCGTGGTCTGGATATCTTAAATCGTATTCAAAAAGAGCTTTCTATGAAAGTTGAAATCTATGAAGGCGATTTTGAAGAAGTAACCGAGGTGGACAGCAAGCTTGTTAAACTGGCTCAGCTTTTAACGGGTGTAGTTGTAACCAATGACTTTAATTTAAACAAGGTGTGCGAACTGCAAAATGTTGCCGTTCTGAACATTAATGATCTTGCCAATGCGGTAAAACCAGTCGTTCTTCCCGGTGAAGAACTGGTCGTGCAAGTGATAAAAGATGGGAAAGAGCAAAATCAAGGTGTCGGATATCTGGATGACGGCACAATGATCGTCGTAGAAGATGGACGAGATTATATCGGAAAAACGATAGATGTAGTCGTGACTTCTGTACTTCAAACATCTGCAGGGCGGATGATTTTTGCTAAAAAAAAGTTGTTAGAAAAAGCATTGTAACGAACGGTGGGGAAAGCACGTGAATTATTGGACAGTCATTCCTGCTGCTGGACAAGGTAAGCGGATGAATGCCGGGATTTCGAAACAGTGGATCGAACTTTTGGGCAGACCGGTGCTCGCCTATACACTGGATGTCTTTGAAAAGGATCCAAATTGCAAAGGCGTTATTCTTGTTGGCAGTGAACAGGAACTGAAACAGATGAATGAATTTGTACAGACATTCCAATATACAAAAGTGCGTGAAATCGTTCCAGGTGGAAGCGAGCGGCAGCACAGTGTTTTTGAGGGATTAAAAAAAGTTCCGGAAGATTGCGGACTGGTCCTTATACATGACGCTGCTCGTCCTTTCATAACAGAGCATCATATTGGGCAGCTTGTTAAAATTGCGGCAGAGACTGGATCTGCTGTTTTAGCGGTTCCTTTAAAGGATACCGTGAAACGAGTCGTTGAGAACCAAGTGGAAGAAACGATCGACCGATCCAGCTTGTGGGCTGTTCAAACCCCGCAAGCTTTTCGTCTTTCTATTGTAAAACAGGCGCATGAACAAGCGGCAGATGAAAAGTGGGTCGGAACGGATGATGCAAGTCTTGTGGAACGAATTGGAGAAAACGTGGCTATTGTAATGGGAGACTATCATAATATAAAATTAACTACGTCTGATGACTTGTTGTTTGGACAAGCGATTCTTGTAGAAAGACAGGGGGGAAAAGCATGATGCGTATCGGACAAGGTTTTGATGTACATGCGTTTAGTGAAGGCAGACCGTTAATTATTGGAGGAGTGACGATTCCTTATGAAAAAGGTCTATTAGGCCATTCAGATGCGGACGTTCTTTTGCATGCAGTTACGGATGCATTGCTAGGTGCAGCGGGTGAAGGAGATATCGGCAAACATTTTCCGGATACAGACCCTGCCTATAAAGGTGCAGATTCGAAACGTTTATTGCTTGATTCTTGGAAACTTGTCGAGAATAAAGGATATCGTTTAGGAAATGTAGATTGTACCATCATCGCACAAAAGCCTAAAATGCTGCCGTACATTGAAGAGATGCGTGCTGTCATTGCCCGTATTTTTGATGTTTCAACAGAACAGATCAATGTAAAAGCAACTACGACAGAGAAACTTGGATTCCCTGGACGCGAAGAAGGCATAGCAGCACAGGCCGTTGTTTTAATTGAAAAATAAGGCTTTCATTCATAAAATAAGACTATCTTTTAAGGCTGGTTTTTAATTGATTGTTGTGTTGGTTTGTGGATACCCTTCATTGACTAGTTGATTGGAGGGTAAGGTGCGAGACTCCTGCGGGACAGGCGGGCTGGTGAGACACTTAAAAGTGAAACGTACGAATGTGGCTCACCGCCTGCCCCGCGGAAAGCGAGCAACCTGAAACGGAAATCAACTACTTTCAAGAGCTACAACGGTTACGAAAACAGTCTTTTTAAAAGATTGTTGCTTTAGAGATATTTTTGAGAAATTCTTCATTGAAAAGTTAATTGGAGGGGTGGCGAGACTCCTGCAGGATCAGCGTGACAGGTGAGACACTTAAAAGTGACGTACGAATGTGGCTCACCGCACGCCCTGCGGAAAGCGAGTCACTAAGAGCGAAATTAACTTCTTTCAATGCATCAAAGTTTACGCAAACAGCATAAATCAAACATAGAGGTGAAGCAGAATGACAACCGAAGTTAGGGTTCGATATGCACCAAGTCCGACAGGGCATTTACATATTGGTAATGCACGTGCAGCTCTTTTTAATTATTTATTTGCTCGTCATTTGGGCGGAAAATTTATTATTCGAATTGAAGATACAGACCAAAAGCGCAACATTCAAGGTGGAGAAGAAAGTCAGTTAAACCATCTTAAATGGCTTGGAATGGATTGGGATGAAAGTGTAGATATCGGCGGGGAATACGGACCGTACCGCCAAATGGAACGTTTGGATCTTTATCAAAAATATACAGATGAACTTCTTACAAAAGGTCTTGCTTACAAATGTTATTGTACGGAAGAAGAGTTGGAAGCTTCCCGTGAAGAGCAGATGGCAAAAGGAGATACACCTGTTTATGACGGACATTGCCGCCATTTAACAGATGAAGACCGTGCTGCTTTGGAAGCAGAAGGACGTAAGCCGAATATCCGTTTCTTAGTGCCTCAGGATCGCACAATCACGTTCGATGATATGGTAAAAGGCGAAGTTTCTTTTGAATCCAGTGGATTCGGCGATTTTGTAATCGTAAAGAAAGACGGTATCCCTACGTATAATTACGCTGTTGTTATTGATGATCACGAGATGGCGATTTCTCACGTACTGCGTGGAGACGACCATATTTCAAACACGCCTAAACAATTATTGATTTATGACGCTCTAGGTTTCGAACACCCTAAATTCGGCCACACGACTCTTATTGTGAACGAAAACCGAAAGAAATTAAGCAAGCGTGATGAATCAATTGTTCAATTTATCGAGCAGTATAAAGATTTAGGATATTTACCCGAAGCATTATTCAATTTTATCGCGCTCTTAGGATGGTCGCCGGGCGGAGAAGAAGAAATCTTCAGCCGCGAAGAGTTTATTAAAATCTTTGATGCTAGCCGTTTATCTAAAGCGCCTGCTGTTTTTGATACACAAAAGTTGACTTGGCTGAACAACCAGTATATGAAACAGCAAGATCCTGAAAGAATTGTTGAATTGTGTATGCCTCACCTAATAAAAGCGGGCAGAATTGCAGAAAATCCGACTCCTGAAGAACAAGAGTGGGTAACAAAACTTGTAGCCCTTCATCTTGAAAAGATGAGCTATGGTGCTGAGATTGTTGATCTGACAGAGCTTTTCTTCAAAGAAGAGATCGAGTATGAAGGAGAAGCGGTAGAAGTTCTGCAAGGTGAAGGTGTGCCTGCAGTTATGGCTAGTTTCTTAAGTCAGGTTGAAGACAGTGAATCATTTGAAGCGGAAGATATTAAAGCGATGATGAAAGCTGTTCAAAAAGAAACAGGTCAAAAAGGAAAAAACTTGTTTATGCCGATCCGTGTAGCTACAACAGGTCAGACACACGGTCCGGATTTACCAGCTGCTGTTGCGTTGTTAGGTAAAGAAGTAATTGTAAAACGTCTAAATAACGTATTATCGAAAATTAGCAAGTAATAAAAGTACACATTTTGCAAAGATTATAATATAGTAAAAGAAACTTAAAAATGTGAATCAAAACGTAGATGAGGAAAGTAGGCTAGGCGCCTTTTCTTAATAGAGAGAACCATCACCGGCTGAAAGTGGTTTATGAAAATGCCTGCTGAAGTGCCCCTCGGAGTCTCATGCTGAACGTTAAGTAGGCACGGGCGGATTCTCCCCGTTATGGAGTTAAAGGGAACAGATATACCATTCTTTAATAAGTATCTGTTAAACAGAGTGGGACCGCGTCTAATACAAGCGTCTCTGTGTCAATTGGCACAGGGGCGTTTTTTATTTAGCTCTTTTCTTAATAATGTTTTCAAAAGGTTGTTGCTTTTGGCTTGTTTTGTTCATTCTCATCATAGAAAAGTTGATTGGAGTGTAAGGTGCGTGACTCCTGCGGGACAGGCGGGCAGTCCGAAAAGCGGAAGCGGTTTGGTCAGCCCTGACAAGCAAAAGTGGAATGGGCTAAGAAGGCGCTTTTTGCCTTCAGGACCATTAAACTTTTGACCTCGAGGGGCTAACCGCTGCAGCTAGAGAGGTGAGACACTTAAAAGTGAAACGTCCGAATGTGGCTCACCGCCTGCCCCGCGGAAAGCGAGCAACCTGAAACGGAGATCAACAGCTTTCAAGAACAACAATGATTGCGAAAACAGCTTTTATTTTAATACAAGGAGGTTGGGAAACATGTTTTCTAGGATGAGAGAAGACATACGGGTTGTTTTTGAAAAAGATCCAGCCGCTAGAAGTTCACTTGAAGTCATTTTAACGTATTCGGGATTACATGCAGTTTGGGCACACAGAATAGCTCATAGAGTATTTAAGCGTAACTGGTTTTTCTTAGCTCGCGTGATATCACAAATCAGCCGTTTTTTTACCGGGATTGAAATTCATCCTGGAGCCCAGATCGGAAGACGTTTTTTCATTGATCACGGAATGGGAGTAGTGATTGGCGAGACGTGTATCATCGGGAATGATGTGACCATTTATCAAGGGGTAACACTTGGAGGTACAGGTAAAGAAAAAGGAAAAAGGCACCCGACACTGGAAGATCACGTTTTAGTGGCAACAGGAGCTAAAGTTCTTGGTTCGTTAACAATCGGTAAGAATTCTAAAGTAGGAGCGGGATCAGTTGTCCTGCAAAATGTTCCACCGAATGCGACAGTGGTCGGAATTCCGGGCAGAGTCGTCATTAAAGATGGAGTTAAAGTGGGTTGTGAACTCGATCACCGTGATTTGCCAGATCCGGTATCAGATAAATTTAGAGAATTGCAGCTTGAAATGAAAAAATTAAGTGAAGAGATGGAAAAACTGAAAAAAGGGAGTGAAGTTTAGATGAGTATCGTGATTTATAACACGCTGACACGTCAAAAGGAATCTTTTGTTCCGCTCGAAGAAGGAAAAGTAAAAATGTACGTTTGCGGTCCGACCGTCTACAATTATATTCATATCGGCAACGGAAGGCCGCCGATTGTTTTCGATACGGTAAGAAGATACCTGGAGTATAGAGGATACGATGTGAAATTTATCTCTAACTTTACAGATGTTGACGATAAAATGATTAAAGCAGCGAAGGAAATGGGGAGCGATGTTCCAACGATTGCCGAAAAGTTTATTCGAGCTTACCACGATGATACGTGCGCTTTAGGTGTTAAAAAAGCAGATGCACACCCCCGTGTAACGGAAACGATGCCAGAAATTATCAGTTTTATTGAAAACCTGATCAAAAAAGGATTTGCTTATGAAGCAGCTGGAGATGTTTATTATAAGACTCGTTCTTTCAATGGTTACGGCAAGCTGTCCCACCAATCCATCGATGATTTAAAATCAGGAGCAAGAATTGAAGTCGGGGAAAAGAAAGAAGATCCATTAGACTTTGCTCTTTGGAAAGCAGCGAAAGAAGGGGAGATCTATTGGGAGAGTCCTTGGGGCAAAGGGCGTCCGGGCTGGCACATCGAGTGTTCGGCGATGGCTAAAAAATATTTGGGTGATTCATTTGATATTCATGGGGGCGGCCAGGATTTAGCGTTTCCGCATCATGAAAATGAAATTGCTCAATCTGAAGCATTGAATGAAAAGCCGATGGCTAAATATTGGATGCATAATGGGTATATTAATATTGATAATGAAAAAATGTCCAAATCACTGGGGAACTTTGTTCTGGTACATGATCTTTTAAAACAGATTGATGCACAAGTACTTCGATTCTTTATGCTGAGTGTACATTACCGCAACCCAATCAATTTCAGCCAGGAACTGCTGGAGTCTGCCGAAACAAGCTTAAACAGAATAAAAACAGCTTATGAAAATTTAAAGCACCGCTTAACGGTTACAGCAGATCTAGCTGAAGATACGGATAAATGGTCAGCAATAGTGGACGATGCGAGAGCTAAGTTCATTGAAGCGATGGATGATGATTTCAATACAGCTAATGCGATCTCGATTTTATTTGATTTTTCAAGAGAAGCAAATGTTTACTTGCAGGAAAAAAATACGTCCAAAGATTTAATCGTAAGCTTTATTCAGCTTTTTGACGAATTAGCTGGTGTGTTAGGAATCGTGTTGAAAAGGGAAGAAGAGCTACTAGACCAGCAGATTGAAGCTCTTATTGAAGAACGAAACCAAGCCCGTAAAGACAAGAATTTTGCGCGTGCCGATGAAATTCGTGACTTATTGAAAGAACAGAACATTATTTTAGAAGATACTGCACAAGGCGTACGCTGGAAAAGGGAAAAGTAAATGACATTATCTGATGGAGATTTCAAACAATTGAATGGAACGACACTTGCCTATATGGGTGATGCTGTTATGGAGCAATTTGTTCGCGAACATTTAATTCGAAGCGGGCAAGTGAAGCCGAATAAGCTTCATACGTCAGCAACTAAAATTGTTTCTGCAAAAGCTCAGGCGGGCATAGTAATTCAGTTGCTTGAAGAAGACTTTTTTACGGAAACAGAAGTGGCTGTTATCAAAAGGGGCCGCAACGCTAACCAAGGGACTGTCCCGAAAAATACGGACGTCCAAACATACAGGCACGCTACTAGCTTTGAAGCGATTTTGGGATATTTGTATTTGTTAAACGAACATGATCGATTAGAAGTAATCATGAAAAGAATACTTAACAACAAGAAGAGAGAGGGGGAAGGCTGAAAATGAGTGAAAAAACGAATGAAGAACAAGAACTTATTATTGGCAGAAATCCGGTATTGGAGGTACTGCGCTCCGGCCGTGATATTAATAAAATTTTTGTAGGTGAAGGTTCTCAGAAGGGGCCGGTCAGCACGATCGTCTCCATGGCTAAAAAACAGAATGTACTTGTTCAGTATGTTCCAAAGCAAAAGCTCGATTCATTGAGTGGCGGAGGAAACCATCAAGGAGTCGTAGCGGGTGTTGCTGCATACAGCTATGCTGACATTGATGACTTGTTTAAGGTAGCTGAAGAACGCGGAGAAGAGCCGTTTTTCATTATACTTGATGAACTAGAAGATCCGCATAACTTAGGATCGATTATCCGTACAGCTGATGCAGTCGGGGCTCATGGTGTTATCATCCCTAAAAGACGGTCAGTAGGTCTGACAGCGACTGTGGCTAAGGCTTCTACAGGAGCGATTGAGTATATGCCTGTTGTTCGCGTTACGAATCTCGTGCAAACGATGAACGAATTAAAAGAGCGAGGTATGTGGTTTGCGGGAGCGGATATGAAAGGCAAGGAAGATTACCGCGCTGCGAAATGGGACATGCCATTAGGTCTTGTAATCGGCAGTGAAGGAAAAGGGATGGGAAGACTCGTTTCAGAAACGTGTGATTTTCTAGTCCAGCTGCCAATGGTAGGTAAAGTTACATCTTTGAATGCATCAGTTGCTGCAAGTCTTTTAATGTATGAGGTATACCGCAACCGCCATCCGCTTGAATTTAAAAAATGAAAATACGCCATTATTTGATTGTTGACGGGTACAACATCATTGGCGCTTGGCCGGAGCTCAGAGGCTTGAAAAATTCCGATTTCGCTAAAGCAAGGGAATTGCTGATTGAGTATATGGCAGAATATCAGGGATCTACAGGTTATGAAGTCATTGTAGTGTTTGATGCCCATCTGTCTCCCGGAATAGAGAAAAAAACAAAAAATTACCGGGTGGATGTCATATTCACACGGGAAAATGAAACAGCGGATGAACGGATTGAACGGTTAGTTGGAGAGTTGAAATCTATCGAAACCCGTATCTACGTTGCCACATCAGATTCAACCGAGCAGTGGCAGATATTCGGAAAAGGTGCACTGAGAAAATCTGCGCGAGAATTGAAGAACGAAATGGACGAGATTCAAAAGCAGATCCACGTGTCTGTCGGAGAACGTAAAAGAAAACAAAATAATTCATCGATCCCGCTATCTAACGAAATTGCCGAAATATTTGAAAGATGGAGAAGAGGTCAAAAATAAGGAATGTTGACGCTTTTGTGAAATATGAAGTATAATATTTCTATATTTTGCCGGTAAAAACCTGGTCGGGGGGATTGTCGTGAACATAGATCTCAAGGAACTATCAGTAATCGATTACGAGCTAATGGAAGATGAAAGCCTTGTGGAACTGGTTCATGAGGGAGACAGCGCAGCACTGGAGTATTTAATCAACAAGTACAAGAATTTTGTTCGTGCCAAAGCAAGGTCATATTTTCTGATCGGTGCTGACCGAGAGGATATTATTCAAGAAGGTATGATCGGGCTGTATAAAGCGATTCGCGATTTTAAAGAGGACAAGCTGTCATCCTTTAAAGCTTTTGCCGAATTGTGCATCACAAGGCAAATGATTACCGCTATCAAAACGGCTACTAGACAAAAGCATATTCCGCTCAATTCTTATGTGTCTTTGGACAAGCCTATATATGATGAAGAATCAGACCGGACACTTATGGACGTCATATGCGGCACAAAGGTTACAGATCCCGAAGAACTTATCATCAATCAGGAAGAATTTGATGATATAGAAGTGAAAATGGGAGAAATATTGAGTGACTTGGAACGAAAAGTACTTATGCTGTATCTCGATGGAAGATCGTATCAGGAAATTTCAGTAGATCTCGATCGGCACGTAAAATCAATTGACAACGCGCTGCAGCGAGTGAAACGAAAATTAGAGAGATATTTAGAGTTAAGGGAAATAACTTCCTAATTTTTTTGCTTACAAATGAAAGTGGTTACAATCAGGGGGAAACTATTTTCTCCTGATTTTTTTTATGTATTAGCGTATGTTGTAGGATGTCGATTTCCCTCGAGTGGTGTCGACTCGTCGATATATTGCTCATTTTCGTTGAATTATGCTCCATTTTCGTCGAATTATCTAAAAATCCGTGAGAATATGATGATTTTTCGTTGAATTAGTAGGTCCAAGGATATGAATTGCTCTTTAGAATGCTGCGTAGAGCACCTAGATTTACCTGCTACGCTTAATTTTCCAATGGAATTACTTAAAATCACTGTTTTTAGCGCTTGTTTTTGATTAAAGTGCTTAAATTCATTCATTTTTCTGCAATAGAAATACGCCTACTATTAATTTGCTTAACTTATTCGATTGTTTTCCACTGAGATACTGTCCGAATAAAGCTTAGTATTAGCGTATTTTTTGCTGAGAATCATTTTGCTAAATTTGAAAATCAAGAAAGAGCGCATAAACTTGATTCAAAAGTAACAGATTAAACAATTTCAAAGACCAATTGAGGCTTTTTCCCTTTATTGACAAGCGTATACCCCTATGTTAAGGTTTTAAAAGTAACATTGTAACGTGGATGAGTGGGTTTGTCGCGCGAAAGGTGTTTATTTAGCATGAGAAAAAAAGTATTTTTAGCCTGTAAACAATGCTCTAAACGGAACTATACAACGATGAAGAACCAGCAAAACAATCCAGAACGAGTCGAGGTTAAAAAGTTTTGCAGTTATTGCAATGCTCATACCATTCACCAAGAAACCAAGTAAGCAATAAAAGCTTTTTTATAAATGTTTTAATGAATTAGATGCATGGGGGTTTATTAAGATGGCGGACGTTGCAGAAAAGACAAAAAAGTCACCAGCTAAATTTCTGTCTGATGTAAATAAAGAGATGAAGCGGGTTAGCTGGCCAAAACGCAAAGAACTATTCCGATATACGGGAGTTGTTTTGGCGACTGTATTGGTAATGGCATTATTCTTCTGGATTGTGGATCTAGGGATTTCACAATTAGTTGAATTGATTTTAAAGTAGATTAGATATAGCTTCTTTTGGATAGAATGCTAGAGTAATATCCATTTTAGGAGGGAAAGGACACGGGTCCCGTCGTATGGAAAAAAATTGGTACGTAGTTCATACCTATTCAGGATATGAAAATAAAGTAAAAACAAACTTGGAAAAACGTGTAGAATCTATGGGTATGTCAGATAAGATTTTCCGTGTGCTTGTTCCTGTCGAGGAAGAAACCGAGACTAAGAACGGCAAAACCAAAACAAGCATGAAAAAAGTATTCCCTGGTTACGTTCTGACGGAAATGATTATGACAGATGATTCATGGTACGTTGTCCGAAATACTCCTGGAGTTACAGGGTTTGTCGGTTCAGCGGGTGCTGGTTCAAAACCAACAGCACTTTTGCCTGATGAAGTTGATCATATTCTTAAGGGTATGGGCATGGAAGCTCCTCGCGTTGAAGTTGATTTCGAAATCAAGGAATCTGTAAAGGTAAAAGAAGGTCCGTTTGCAGACTTTGTAGGAACGATTGAAGAGATTGACGCTACTAAACGCAAGCTGAAAGTTCACGTCAACATGTTTGGCCGTGAGACGCCTGTAGAGTTAGAGTTTACTCAAGTTAGCAAGTTATAATGGAAAAACACTTGTAATCACTTTAAAAAGGTGATAGAATTTTTTATGTTTGATATTTCTAAACATCTGCTTCTTCTCGTTTAGCGGGGGAAGCGTAATTTATGAGTGGGAGGGTTTCGGCCCATAATACCACATCACGGACTTAAGGAGGTGTGTCGCGTGGCTAAAAAGGTTATTAAAATGGTGAAATTGCAAATCCCTGCTGGTAAAGCAAACCCGGCACCGCCAGTTGGACCTGCACTAGGACAAGCTGGGGTAAACATCATGGGATTCTGTAAAGAATTCAACGCTCGTACTGCTGATCAAGCTGGTTTAATCATTCCGGTAGAAATCACGGTTTTCGAAGACCGTTCATTTACATTCATCACTAAAACTCCTCCGGCTGCTGTTCTTTTAAAGAAAGCTGCGGGAATCGAGTCAGGTTCAGGTGAGCCGAACAAAAAGAAAGTTGCGACTGTAAAACGTGATAAAGTTCGCGAAATTGCAGAAACAAAAATGCCAGATCTAAACGCAGCTAGCGTTGAATCTGCTATGCGTATGGTTGAAGGTACAGCGCGCAGCATGGGAATTGTTATCGAAGACTAATTCCATGCCTGATGTTTATTAGGTTGCGAGTAAATGGATGAGATCCTGCCGTACATACGGTTCGCAACCTTTATTCATGCAAAGCGTTTGATTGCGCTTGAATAAGCGTAATAAGTGGGAGGAATATCCGCTAAACCACATAAGGAGGACATTTACAATGGCAAACAAAGGTAAGAAGTACCAAGAAGCGGCTAAATTAGTAGACCGCACAAAAGCATATGAGCTTGCAGAAGCAATTGAGCTAGTTAAAAAAGCTGCACCTGCAAAGTTCGATGAGTCTGTAGAAGTAGCAGTTCGTCTTGGTGTAGACACTAAGAAAGCTGACCAGCAAGTTCGTGGAGCAGTAGTGCTTCCAAACGGAACTGGTAAAACTCAACGTGTATTAGTTTTCGCTAAAGGTGAAAAAGCAAAAGAAGCAGAAGCTGCTGGAGCAGATCACGTTGGAGATTCTGACTACATCAACAAAATCCAACAAGGCTGGTTTGAGTTCGACGTAATCGTTGCAACTCCAGACATGATGGCTGAAGTTGGTAAACTTGGACGTGTATTAGGACCAAAAGGTTTAATGCCTAACCCTAAAACAGGAACAGTTACATTTGAAGTAGAAAGAGCGATTAACGAAATTAAAGCTGGTAAAGTAGAATACCGTGTTGATAAAACAGGTAACGTTCACGTTCCAATCGGTAAAGTATCTTTCGAAGCTGAGAAGCTTGCAGAAAACCTTTCAACAATCATCGAAACATTGTTAAAAGTTAAACCTGCTGCTGCAAAAGGAACTTACATGAAGAACGTAGCTATTTCTTCAACTATGGGACCTGGGATCAAAGTTAATCCATCTTCATTCTCTGTAAAAAGATAGTTGACAAACGGGTTTTGTCCCGTTATATTATATACTGTTAAACACAAATGCATCGGATGAATGCCGTAGACAGCAGGAGCCAACAGGCTTAAATATTCCTGCCGAGGTGAAGCATCGATAAGCTCATTAGTATGTTACTTATGACTTTTAGATACTCACGCCTCCATTGTCTATGACGATGGGGGCTTTGTTTTGAACAAAACCTGCGGTGATGCAATCATTTTACAGGAGGTGTAATAATGAGCGGCATTTTAGAAACAAAAAAGCAATTAGTATCTACGATCTCCGAGAAATTACAACAGAGCCAATCAACAATCGTTGTTGATTACCGTGGACTTACTGTTGCACAGGTTACTGAACTTCGTAAGCAATTACGTGAAGCTGGCATTGAGTTCAAAGTTTACAAAAATTCAATGGTAACTCGCGCTGCTGAAGCTAATAACCTAAACGAATTATCAGAGCATTTAACTGGACCTACAGCGATCGCATTCTCTAATGAAGACGTAGTAGCTCCTGCTAAAATCCTTAACGACTTTGCGAAGAAAAACGAAGCGCTTGAAATCAAAGCTGGTGTAATCGAAGGACGCATCGCTTCTAAAGAAGAAGTGAAAGCTCTTGCTGAACTTCCATCAAGAGAAGGTCTTCTTTCTATGGTACTCAGCGTGCTTCAAGCACCTATCCGAAACTTTGCATTGGCTACTAAGGCTGTTGCTGAACAAAAAGAAGAGCAAGGCGCTTAAGTCTTATCTTCAACCAATAACTTACATTCCTTAAGGAGGAAATTATAATGTCTAAAGAACAAATCATTGAAAGCCTAAAAACAATGACTGTTTTAGAGCTTAACGACCTAGTTAAAGCAATCGAAGAAGAGTTTGGTGTAACTGCTGCTGCTCCTGTAGCTGCTGCTGGTGGAGCTGCTGGTGGAGACGCTGCTGCTGAACAAACTGAATTCGACGTAATTCTTACAAGCGGTGGAGCTTCAAAAATTAAAGTTATCAAAGTTGTTCGTGAACTTACAGGTCTTGGACTTAAAGAAGCGAAAGAACTTGTTGACGGTGCTCCAAAGCCAGTTAAAGAAGGCGTAGCTAAAGAAGAAGCTGAAGAAATCAAAGCTAAACTTGAAGAAGTTGGAGCTTCTGTTGAAGTTAAGTAATCCAATTGGAAAGGTTCGCCCGATGGCGGACCTTTTTGTTTGTTTTGCTCTTACAACTGGGAATACTGTCTTTATCAGAAGGTAAGGAGAGTTTAGAGTCATGAAAAATCATTATTATTCTGAAACGCCAGGTACACAAAGCAAGAGGGAAGCCTGGGAGTTCGAATTAAAGGGCAATAAGTTTCGATTCACCACAGATGCTGGTGTCTTTTCGAAAAAAGAAGTTGATTTTGGGAGCCGCGTTTTAATAGAATCTTTTATTGCGCCAGAAGTAACTGGTGACTATATAGATGTAGGTTGCGGTTATGGCCCGATCGGTCTAACCCTGGCAAAAGAAGAACCTGAACGTATCGTTCAAATGGTGGACATTAATGAACGTGCTGTCGAGTTATCGAAATGGAATGCGCAGCAAAACAAAATCTATAATGTAAAAATTAAAAAAAGCTATCTCTTTTCTGAAGTGCAGGATCGTGACTTTGCTGCTGTTATAACGAATCCGCCTATCCGTGCGGGTAAAGCGGTCGTTCATCAGATTTTTGAAGAAGCGTATGGCAAACTTCGTGTTGGCGGTGAACTTTGGGTAGTTATACAAAAGAAGCAAGGTGCACCATCTGCAATAGAAAAAATAGAGGGATTGTTCGGGTCAGTCGAAACCATTGCTAAGAAAAAAGGTTATTATATTTTACGCGCAATAAAAGTTTGACTTGATAAAAACCGTATGATAGTATTATAAAATGCCAATGGATTCGCATTTTCCTGCTTATTTTTCGTGGTAAGCGAAAAAACGTTGATAAATCAACGTTTTTTACTCATGTTTAGACGTATAAAATGTGAAAAAGTTGGACAAAATTATATAATCAGCATTATCAAAATAGGAAAACTGCGGTTTTAAATTTATGAAACCCTTTTTCTTTTTGTTTTCTAATTTTCTTACTAGAATATTAGAAAGAAATAAAAAACACGAAAAAAACGCTGGATTTGAGGGGTGAAGCAGTTGACAGGTCAACTAGTTCAGTTTGGACGCCACCGCCAACGAAGAAGTTATGCAAGGATTAGCGAAGTGCTTGAATTACCAAACTTAATTGAAATTCAAACCGCTTCCTATCAATGGTTTCTTGATGAGGGGTTACGTGAAATGTTCCGAGACATTTCGCCGATTGAAGATTTTACAGGCAACCTCGTATTAGAGTTTATTGACTATAACTTAGGTGAGCCGAAGTATCCTGTAGATGAATCAAAAGAGCGCGATGTTACTTACGCTGCTCCGCTTCGTGTGAAAGTGCGTCTGATCAATAAAGAGACGGGCGAAGTAAAAGAGCAGGAAGTATTTATGGGAGATTTCCCGTTAATGACAGATACGGGAACCTTTGTGATCAACGGGGCAGAGCGTGTTATTGTATCACAGCTCGTTCGTTCACCAAGTGTTTACTATAGTGAAAAAATAGACAAAAACGGTAAAAAAGGTTTTACCGCTACTGTCATTCCAAACCGCGGTGCTTGGCTGGAGTTTGAAACTGATGCTAAGGACGTAGTTTATGTGCGTATCGACCGCACAAGGAAAATCCCGATTACCGTATTGCTTCGTGCTCTAGGGTTTGGGTCTGATCAAGAAATCATTGATTTGCTTGGAGAAGACGAGTATCTGCGTAATACGTTAGATAAGGATAATACAGAAGGTACAGAAAAAGCCCTTCTCGAAATCTATGAACGTCTTCGTCCGGGAGAGCCTCCAACAGTAGATAATGCAAAAAGTTTATTAGATTCACGTTTCTTTGATCCGAAACGCTATGACTTAGCAAACGTTGGACGCTATAAAATCAATAAAAAGCTTCATATAAAGAATCGTCTATTCAACCAAAAGTTAGCGGAAACTCTTGTTGATGCTGAAACTGGTGAAGTAATTGCGGAAGAAGGCACATTGCTGGACCGCAGAACTTTAGATAAGATCATTCCTGCTCTTGAGAGCGGTGTAGGTTTTAAAACGGTTACGCCAGCTGGCGGAGTAGCGGAAGATCAGGATATTTCCTTACAATCTATTAAAATCTATGCGCCGGATGATCAAGAAGGCGAAAGAATTATTAATGTTATCGGAAATGGTTTTGTTGATAAAGAAATTAAAAACATTACGATTTCAGATATTATTGCTTCAATTAACTACTTCTTTAACTTGCTGCATCAAGTAGGTAATACAGATGATATTGACCATCTTGGAAACCGTCGTTTACGTTCTGTTGGTGAGCTTCTGCAAAACCAATTCAGAATCGGACTTTCCAGAATGGAGCGCGTTGTTCGCGAACGTATGTCTATTCAAGACACGAACGCGATTACACCGCAAGCGTTAATCAATATTCGTCCTGTTATAGCTTCTATTAAAGAGTTCTTCGGAAGCTCTCAGCTTTCACAGTTCATGGATCAAACGAACCCGCTTGCTGAATTGACGCATAAACGCCGTCTTTCCGCACTAGGGCCAGGTGGTCTTACACGTGAACGTGCCGGCTTTGAAGTTCGTGACGTTCACTATTCCCACTACGGGCGTATGTGTCCGATCGAAACTCCGGAGGGTCCGAATATCGGTTTGATCAACTCACTTTCTAGTTTTGCGAAAGTGAATCAATATGGATTTATTGAAACTCCATACCGACGCGTTGATCCTGAAACAGGTAACGTGACAAGCCGAATCGATTACTTGACTGCTGATGAAGAAGATCTATACGTAGTTGCACAGGCGAACTCACTGCTTGGTGAGAACGGTGAATTCTTAAATGAAGACGTAATCGCTCGTTTCCGTGGAGACAACACAGTTGTAAAACGTGATCGTATCGATTATATGGATGTATCGCCAAAACAGGTTGTATCTGCTGCAACAGCATGTATACCGTTCTTGGAAAACGATGACTCCAACCGTGCCCTAATGGGAGCGAACATGCAACGTCAGGCTGTACCTTTGCTTGTTCCTGAATCACCAATTGTTGGTACAGGAATGGAGCACGTATCCGCAAAAGACTCCGGAGCTGCAGTTATCTGTAAGCACGAAGGAATTGTAGAACGTGTAACTGCGAAACAAGTAAAAGTTCGCCGTATTAAAGAAGTAGATGGCAAGGAAGTTTCTGGCGACCTTGACACTTACAACATGCTTAAATTTATTCGTTCCAACCAAGGGACTTGCTATAACCAGCGTCCGATCGTTTCTACTGGAGACCGTGTAACAAAAGGTGAAATCCTTGCTGACGGGCCTTCCATGGAAAAAGGTGAACTTGCTTTAGGACGCAACGTACTTGTTGCCTTCATGACTTGGGAAGGTTACAACTACGAGGATGCTGTCATCATGAGCGAGCGTCTTGTAAAAGACGATGTATACACTTCTATTCATATTGAAGAGTATGAATCAGAAGCACGTGATACAAAGCTCGGACCAGAAGAAATCACACGTGATATTCCAAACGTTGGTGAGGACGCATTACGTAATCTGGATGAGCGTGGAATTATCCGCACTGGTGCAGAAGTTAAAGATGGAGATATCTTAGTAGGTAAAGTAACACCTAAAGGAGTTACAGAACTTACTGCTGAAGAACGCCTATTACATGCTATCTTCGGGGAAAAAGCACGTGAAGTACGTGATACTTCATTGCGAGTACCTCACGGCGGCGATGGTATTGTACTAGATGTAAAAGTATTTAACCGTGAAGACGGCGATGAACTTCCTCCTGGTGTTAACCAGCTCGTTCGTGCATATATCGTGCAAAAACGTAAGATTCACGAAGGGGATAAAATGGCCGGACGTCACGGAAACAAAGGTGTAATTTCTAAAATTATGCCAGAAGAAGATATGCCGTATCTTCCAGATGGAACTCCAGTTGACATCATGTTAAACCCGCTAGGGGTACCTTCCCGTATGAACATCGGTCAGGTATTGGAACTGCATCTTGGAATGGCTGCTCGTCAGCTAGGAATTCACGTTGCAACACCAGTATTCGATGGTGCGCGTGAGGAAGATGTTTGGTCTACGATTGAAGAAGCCGGAATGGCTCGTGATGGTAAAACAGTACTTTATGATGGACGTTCAGGTGCTGCTTTTGATAACCGTGTATCAGTTGGTGTCATGTATATGATCAAACTTGCTCACATGGTTGACGACAAGCTGCATGCTCGTTCAACTGGACCATACTCACTTGTTACACAGCAGCCTCTTGGTGGTAAAGCACAATTTGGAGGTCAGCGTTTCGGGGAGATGGAAGTTTGGGCGCTTGAAGCATATGGTGCTGCTTATACACTTCAGGAAATTCTTACGGTCAAGTCGGATGACGTTGTCGGCCGTGTGAAAACGTATGAAGCCATTGTAAAAGGTGAAAACGTTCCTGAACCAGGTGTTCCAGAATCGTTTAAAGTATTAATTAAAGAACTTCAATCTCTTGGAATGGACGTTAAAATCTGTTCTGGAGATGACAAGGAAATTGAAATGCGAGAGCTTGATGATGAAGACGATCAGGCAAGCGAGAAATTAAATTTAAATCTTGAGTCTTATACTGCGAATGACTAAAACAGGATATCAAAAGGGAGGTACGCTCCTTGATAGATGTAAATAATTTTGAATATATGAAAATTGGTCTTGCTTCACCGGATAAGATCCGGTCGTGGTCAAGAGGGGAAGTAAAGAAGCCTGAAACAATCAACTACCGTACGCTTAAGCCTGAAAAAGACGGCTTATTCTGTGAAAGAATTTTCGGTCCAACGAAAGACTGGGAATGTCATTGCGGTAAGTATAAGCGCGTCCGTTATAAAGGTGTCGTTTGTGACCGCTGTGGAGTTGAAGTAACAAGAGCAAAAGTTCGACGTGACCGTATGGGTCACATCGAGCTTGCTGCTCCGGTTTCCCATATTTGGTATTTCAAAGGAATTCCAAGCCGTATGGGTCTTGTTTTGGATATGTCTCCAAGAGCGCTAGAGGAAGTTATCTACTTTGCATCGTACGTTGTTACAGATACAGGTGATACTCCGCTAGAAAAGAAACAGCTGCTTTCTGAAAAAGAATTCCGCACATACCGTGAAAAGTATGGAAAAGGTTTTTCTGCCCAAATGGGTGCAGAGGCAATCAAGCGTCTTTTAGAAGATATCGATGCTGAAAAAGAAGTTGAAGCTCTAAAAGAAGAGCTTAAAACTGCTCAAGGTCAGCGTCGTACACGTGCAATTAAACGATTAGAAGTACTTGAAGCATTCCGTCACTCGGGCAACCAAGCGGATTGGATGATTCTTGAAGTGCTTCCGGTTATACCGCCGGAATTGCGTCCGATGGTCCAGCTGGATGGCGGACGTTTCGCTACATCTGACTTGAACGACTTATATCGCCGTGTTATTAACCGTAACAACCGTTTGAAGCGTCTATTAGATCTTGGTGCGCCAAACATTATCGTTCAAAATGAAAAACGTATGCTACAAGAAGCGGTCGATGCTTTAATCGACAATGGTCGCCGTGGCCGTCCGGTTACAGGACCAGGAAACCGTCCGCTTAAATCTCTTTCACATATGCTGAAAGGGAAACAAGGACGTTTCCGTCAAAACTTGCTTGGTAAACGTGTTGACTACTCTGGACGTTCGGTTATCGTTGTTGGACCAAACTTAAAGATGTACCAATGTGGTTTACCTAAAGAAATGGCACTTGAATTGTTTAAGCCGTTTGTTATGAAAGAACTTGTATCAAAAGGGCTTGCACATAATATTAAGAGTGCAAAACGCAAGGTAGAGCGTGTTCAGCCTGAAGTTTGGGATGTTCTTGAAGAAGTAATTCGTGAGCACCCGGTTCTGCTAAACCGTGCACCTACACTTCACAGACTTGGAATTCAAGCATTTGAACCAACACTTGTTGAAGGTCGCGCTATCCGTCTTCACCCACTCGTATGTACAGCTTATAACGCTGACTTTGACGGTGACCAAATGGCGGTTCACGTTCCTTTATCAGCTGAAGCGCAAGCTGAAGCACGTATTCTTATGCTTGCTGCCCAAAACATCTTGAACCCGAAAGATGGTAAGCCGGTAGTAACACCTTCACAGGATATGGTTTTAGGTAACTATTACCTAACTTTAGAACGTGCAGGAGCTATTGGTGAGGGTTCTGTGTTTAAAGATATCAATGAAGCAATTATTGCTTACGAAAACGGATATGTTCACTTGCATTCAAGAATTGCGGTGCCTGTTTCCACTTTAAATAAAGAATCCTTTACAGAAGAACAGCAATCTAAACTTCTTATGACAACAGTAGGGAAATTGTTATTTAACGAAATCCTGCCGCCGTCATTCCCATACATTAACGAGCCGACTACTTCGAACCTTCAAGTAGAAACACCTGAGAAGTATTTCTTAGATCCGGCTGCTGATGTAAAAGAAGAAATCGCTAAATGTGAAGAGATTGTTCCTTTCAAGAAAGGTATTCTCGGTAAGATTATCGCTGAAATCTTCAAACGCTTTAAAATTACTGAAACATCTATCATGCTTGACCGCATGAAAGAACTAGGATTTAAATACTCTACGCGTGCTGGTATTACGATCGGTGTTTCCGATATCGTTGTATTACCTGAAAAGCAGGGGATTCTTGCTGAAGCGGAAGAAAAAGTAGTAAACGTAACAAAGCAATTCAGACGTGGTCTAATCACAGAAGAAGAGCGTTACGAGCGTGTTATCAACATTTGGAGTGCTTCTAAAGACGTGATTCAAAATAAATTGATGGGTACACTTGATAAGCGTAACCCGATCTTTATGATGAGTGACTCTGGTGCCCGTGGTAACGCGTCTAACTTTACACAGCTAGCTGGTATGCGTGGTTTGATGGCCAACCCGGCTGGTAAAATCATCGAGCTACCAATCAAATCAAGTTTCCGTGAAGGTTTAACAGTACTAGAGTACTTTATCTCTACTCACGGAGCGCGTAAAGGTCTTGCCGATACGGCTCTTAAAACAGCTGACTCAGGTTACCTGACTCGTCGTTTGGTTGACGTTGCTCAAGACGTAATTGTCCGTGAAGATGATTGTGGAACAGATAGAGGCTTAGAAGTTGCAGCTATTAAAGAAGGCAACGAAGTTATCGAACCGTTGCATGAACGTCTGATTGGCCGTGTAGCCTTTAAAAAGATTTACCACCCAGAAACAAATGAAGTTCTAGTAGATGTTAACGAACTAGTTACAGAAGATATGGCTTCTTACATTGAGGAAGTTGGCGTAAAGGCTGTAACGATCCGTTCAGTATTTACTTGTGATACACGTCATGGTGTTTGTAAAAAATGTTATGGACGAAACCTTGCAACTGGCTCTGACGTTGAAGTCGGAGAAGCAGTTGGTATTATCGCTGCTCAATCCATCGGTGAACCAGGTACACAGCTTACAATGCGTACCTTCCATACAGGTGGGGTAGCTGGAGATGATATCACACAAGGTCTTCCGCGTATTCAAGAATTGTTTGAAGCTCGTAACCCTAAAGGTCAAGCTGTTATTTCAGAGCTTGTCGGTACGGTTGTCGGCGTAAACGATGCTAAAGATAAGCGTGAAGTAGTTGTACAAGGTGAAATCGAATCAAGATCTTACACAATCCCATTCGGTGCCCGTATTAAGGTAGTTGAAGGCGATAAAGTAATTGCAGGTCAAGTATTGACTGAAGGTTCGATCGATCCAAAAGAACTTATCAAAGTTCGCGGCGCAGAAGGCGTTCAAGAATACCTATTGCGTGAAGTACAGAAAGTTTACCGTATGCAAGGGGTAGAAATTGGAGATAAGCACGTTGAGGTTATGGTTCGCCAAATGCTTCGAAAAGTGCGTATTATCGATTCTGGAGATTCTAAAGTTCTTCCGGGAGCACTTATGGATATTCATGCATTTACAGATGTTAACCGTAACGTACTTCTTGAAGGCGGGACACCTGCAACTGGTCGTCCAGTACTTCTTGGTATTACTAAAGCATCTCTTGAAACAGAATCGTTCCTTTCTGCTGCATCGTTCCAGGAAACAACGAGAGTCCTTACTGATGCTGCCATCAAAGGTAAGCGTGACGAATTGCTTGGACTTAAGGAAAACGTTATTATCGGTAAGTTGATCCCGGCTGGTACTGGAATGAATCGTTACAGAAAGATCGGAATTAATTCTCCGGTTGTGGAAGAAGAGAACAACGAAGAGGCAGAATTGCCAACAGAACTTGTTTCTCAAGATTAATAAATGAAATGTTGACATCGGGAGCCCATCGGTGATATTATTACGGATGTGCTCCTAAGAAATGTTACTTTGGAGGATATTTGCATGTCTTATGAAAAAGTGACACAGGCTTCTGAAATTATCGTAGGTACTAAGCAAACAATCAAAGCTTTGCAAAACGGCGAAGTCAAAGAACTGGTCGTTGCGGAAGATGCTGATTTTCGTGTAACAAGCAAAGTATTGCAAATTGCTGAAGAAAAGCAAGTTCCAATTGTAAAGGTTGATTCTATGAAAAAGCTTGGCAAAGCATGCGGTATAGATGTCGGAGCCGCAACTGTTGCGATAAAAGGATAATATATATGTTTTTGCGCGTGGAGCAAGACAGCACCGCTCTAAATGCGCAAAAACTTTCTTTTGTCCGAAAATGAACCGCCCGGGTCGGTGGTATTACATGAAAAGAGAGGAGGAAAACAAATGCCTACAATTAACCAACTAGTTCGCAAAGGTCGCGTTTCTAAAATCAAGAAATCTGACTCTCCTGCTTTGAACAAAGGTTATAACAGCTTCAAAAAGTCCCAAACTAACGTTACTTCTCCGCAAAAGCGTGGAGTTTGTACTCGTGTTGGTACTATGACTCCTAAGAAGCCGAACTCAGCGCTTCGTAAATATGCGCGTGTTCGCTTAACTAACGGAATCGAAGTTACAGCTTACATTCCTGGTATCGGCCACAACCTTCAAGAGCACAGTGTTGTTCTTATCCGTGGAGGACGTGTAAAAGACTTACCAGGGGTACGTTACCACATCGTTCGTGGTGCTCTTGATACGGCTGGTGTAACCAACCGTATGCAAGGTCGTTCTAAATACGGAACGAAGCGTCCAAAAGCTCCTAAGAAATAATATCGTATTTTAAATAAAAAATAATGATCTGAAAGGAGGGGACCACATGCCACGTAAAGGACCTGTTACTCGTCGTGATGTGTTACCTGATCCAATTTACAAGTCTAAGCTTGTTACTCGTCTAATCAACAAAATTATGATTGACGGTAAGAGAGGGGTAGCTCAAACAATCTTGTACAATGCGTTCGACCTTGTTAAAGAACGTACAAACCAAGATCCTATGGAAGTGTTTGAACAAGCTCTTAAAAACATCATGCCAGTTCTAGAAGTACGTGCACGTCGTGTTGGTGGTGCTAACTACCAAGTACCTGTAGAAGTTCGCCCAGAGCGTCGTTCTACATTAGGACTTCGTTGGTTAACAAACTATGCTAGACTTCGCGGAGAAAAGACAATGGAAGAACGTCTTGCGAACGAAATCATGGATGCTGCTAACAACACAGGAGCTTCTGTTAAGAAGCGTGAAGATATGCACAAAATGGCTGAAGCAAACAAAGCGTTTGCTCACTACCGCTGGTAAAATAATAGAGACAGTTATAATGACTGTCTCTAAAAACTATAAATATTCCTTTTAATAGGAAGGAGAGAATTTCATGGCTAGAGAATTCTCCTTAAAAAATACTCGTAATATCGGTATCATGGCTCACATCGATGCTGGTAAAACAACGACTACTGAACGTGTACTATATTACACTGGCCGTATCCACAAAATTGGTGAAACTCATGAAGGAGCTTCACAAATGGACTGGATGGAGCAGGAACAAGAGCGCGGAATCACAATTACTTCCGCTGCTACAACTGCTCAATGGAAAGGTCACCGTGTCAATATCATTGATACACCAGGACACGTAGACTTTACAGTTGAAGTAGAACGTTCGTTACGTGTATTAGACGGAGCGGTTGCTTTACTTGATGCACAATCAGGTGTTGAACCACAAACAGAAACAGTATGGCGTCAAGCGACTACTTACGGAGTTCCCCGTGTAGTATTCGTAAACAAAATGGACAAGATTGGTGCAGACTTCTTATATTCTGTAAAAACCATTCATGACCGCCTTGGTGCTAACGCACATCCGATCCAATTGCCGATCGGTGCTGAAGACCAATTTGAAGCAATCATCGACTTAGTTGAGATGAAAGCTGTATTCTACGGTAACGATCTTGGTACTGATATCGAAGTTCGTGACATTCCGGAAGAACACATGCCTTTAGCTGAAGAATACCGTGGTAAATTAGTTGAAGCGGTAGCTGAACTTGACGAAGAAATGATGATGAAGTACTTAGAGGGCGAAGAGATTACAAAGGAAGAACTTAAAGCAGGAATCCGTCAAGGTACTTGTAACGTTGAGTTCTACCCAGTAACTTGTGGATCAGCATTTAAGAACAAAGGTGTTCAGCTAATGCTAGACGCTGTTCTTGATTACCTTCCATCGCCAGTTGATGTACCTGCTATCAAAGGTACTCTGCCGGATTCAGAAGATGAAGTAACTCGTGAATCAAGTGACGAAGCACCATTCTCTGCACTTGCATTTAAAGTTATGACTGACCCTTATGTTGGTAAGTTAACATTCTTCCGTGTGTACTCAGGTACATTAAATTCTGGTTCATACGTACAGAACTCTACTAAAGGAAAGCGCGAGCGTGTTGGACGTATCCTTCAAATGCACGCAAACTCCCGTGAAGAGATTTCTATCGTATACGCTGGAGATATCGCAGCTGCTGTAGGTCTTAAAGACACTACAACTGGTGATACACTTTGTGACGAGAAGAACCTTGTTATCTTGGAATCAATGGTGTTCCCAGAGCCGGTTATCTCACTATCTATCGAGCCTAAGTCTAAAGCAGACCAAGACAAGATGGGTATGGCGCTTGCTAAGCTTGCTGAAGAAGATCCAACATTCCGTACTGAAACAAACGAAGAAACTGGACAAACGATCATCGCAGGTATGGGTGAACTACACCTTGATATCCTAGTTGACCGTATGCGTCGCGAATTCAAGGTAGAAGCTAACGTGGGTGCTCCTCAGGTTGCTTACCGTGAAACAATTCGCCAAGCTGCTAAAGTTGAAGGTAAATTCGTTCGTCAGTCTGGTGGTCGTGGACAATACGGTCACGTTTGGATCGAATTCGAGCCGGGTGAAGAAGGATCTGGATTCGTATTTGAAAACAAAATTGTTGGTGGATCAGTTCCTCGTGAATATATCCCAGCTGTACAAAATGGTATTGAAGAATCAATGAAAAACGGTATGCTTGCTGGTTTCCCATTATTGGACCTTAAAGCTCGTATCGTTGACGGTTCATACCATGATGTTGACTCCAACGAAATGGCGTTTAAAATTGCCGGATCAATGGCTCTCAAAAACGCAAAAGCAAAGTGTGACCCTGCAATTCTTGAACCGATCATGAAAGTTGAAGTTACGGTTCCTGAAGAGTACATGGGTGATATCATGGGTGACGTAACTTCTCGTCGTGGACGTGTTGAAGGTATGGAAGCTCGTGGTAATGCACAAATCGTTAAAGCGATGGTTCCACTTTCTGAGATGTTCGGATATGCAACTAGCTTGCGTTCTCGTACACAAGGCCGCGGTACTTACTCAATGCACTTCGATCACTACGAAGAAGTACCTAAGTCAATCTCTGAAGAAATCATCAAGAAAGCAACTGGAGCTTAATCTCTCCGGTTGTAAGAAGTAAACTTTTCATGTAATCTAAAATAGGCAGTAATATCTGTCTGTTTTAAATAAAAAACTACTATATGTAACCATATTTAAGGAGGAATCTTTCTCATGGGTAAAGAGAAATTTGATCGTTCCAAAACGCATGCTAACATTGGTACTATTGGTCACGTTGACCATGGTAAAACAACTTTAACAGCTGCTATCTCTACTGTTCTTGCAAAGAAAAACGGTAAAGGTGTAGCTATGGCTTATGACCAAATCGACGGTGCTCCAGAAGAGCGCGAACGTGGAATCACGATCTCAACTGCACACGTTGAGTATGAAACTGATTCTCGTCACTATGCACACGTAGACTGCCCAGGACATGCTGACTATGTTAAAAACATGATCACTGGTGCAGCACAAATGGATGGTGGGATCCTAGTAGTATCTGCTGCTGACGGCCCAATGCCACAAACTCGTGAGCACATCCTTCTTTCTCGTCAAGTAGGTGTACCTTACCTTGTTGTATTCATGAACAAATGTGACATGGTAGATGACGAAGAACTTCTTGAGCTAGTAGAAATGGAAGTTCGTGACCTTCTTTCTGATTATGACTTCCCTGGTGATGACATTCCAGTTATCAAAGGTTCTGCTCTTAAAGCTCTTGAAGGAGACGCTGAGTGGGAAGCTAAAATTCTTGAATTAATGGATGCAGTTGACTCTTATATCCCAACTCCTCCACGTGACGTTGATAAGCCATTCATGATGCCAGTTGAGGATGTATTCTCAATCACTGGCCGTGGTACAGTTGCTACTGGACGTGTTGAGCGTGGACAAGTTAAAGTTGGTGACGTAGTCGAGATCCTTGGTCTTACTGAAGAGCCAAAATCAACTACTGTAACAGGTGTTGAAATGTTCCGTAAGCTTCTTGATTATGCTGAAGCTGGTGACAACATTGGTGCACTTCTTCGTGGGGTTTCCCGTGACGATGTTGAGCGTGGACAAGTTCTTGCTAAGCCAGGTACTGTTAAAGCTCACACTAATTTCACATCAGAAGTTTATGTTCTTTCAAAAGAAGAAGGTGGACGTCACACTCCATTCTTCTCTAACTACCGTCCTCAGTTCTACTTCCGTACAACTGACGTAACTGGTATCATTCAACTTCCTGAAGGCGTTGAAATGGTAATGCCTGGTGATAACGTTGAGATGACTATTGAACTAATCGCTCCAATCGCAATCGAAGAAGGAACTAAGTTCTCTATTCGTGAAGGTGGACGTACAGTTGGTGCAGGTGTAGTTGCAACAATCACTAAGTAATCTTATTACTCTTTAATAGAAAAGCATCCTCCATTGGAGGGTGCTTTTTTGTGTATGTAAAGATGTAAAAGCGCTGCTGCGGTTTGTCGAGTTTTGTCAGTCCGGGAGTATATCGTGATAACTCGGTGGATTAGTGGGAAAGTTCGGTGGATTATGGCTAAGATCCGGTGGATTATGCTTAAAACTCGGTGAATTATCTCACTTTAGTGTTCGAGAACGGCTGGTTGTTGCCCGCATCTTGATTAATCTTGGGAATACAAGTGATATTCTCGCAGAAAATTTGTATAAATCACGAAAACGTCCTCTACTCACACGAAACTTTCCATATATACTTGCGAAAAACAAAGTCCGACAATCTGCACCTCGATCTCACATTCTATAGAGCTGTTATAATATCGAATAACGACATGCATTATGTTATGAAATCCCATTAAAACTTACCGGGATCACTACACATTTTTAAACCTGTAATTTGAACAAAATTCCTGTTGAAATCACCACTATAAGTCTCTATAATAGAAAAAGTGCGATTGAGCAATAAAAATGCAAATAAAACTTGCATTAGGCGTTGAATATCTCTATAATGAGTAATGTTGGTCATTCACTGCGATGATCCGGAAGGTTGCTGACACACTAGGCCCCTTTGCCATGGCTGGTGATATCAGGTTAAATTTCCGCGGAGCAATGTCTGTTTATCAAAATAGGCGAATAAAGGAGGGAAAAAAATGGCAAAGCAAAAGATTCGTATCCGTTTAAAGGCGTATGATCACAGAATTCTGGATCAATCAGCTGAAAAAATCGTAGAAACTGCTAAGCGTTCAGGAGCAAAGGTATCTGGTCCAATCCCACTACCTACTGAGAAAGCTATTTACACAATCCTACGTGCGGTTCATAAGTACAAGGATTCTCGTGAGCAGTTCGAAATGCGTACACACAAGCGCTTGATCGATATCATCGAGCCAACACCACAAACTGTTGATTCATTAATGCGTTTGGATCTGCCGTCTGGTGTAGACATCGAAATTAAACTATAATTTCATGATTGCTTTATATAATTTTACTTATTAATAGGAGGTGTGACGAATGACCAAAGGAATCTTAGGTAAGAAAATTGGTATGACTCAAGTTTTCGCTGAAAACGGTGATTTAATTCCAGTTACTGTAGTAGAAGTAACTCCTAACGTTGTTCTTCAAAAGAAATCCGCAGAGAACGATGGCTACGAAGCTATCCAACTTGGATTTGACGATAGAAAAGAATCCCGTACTAACAAGCCGCAAACAGGTCATGCAGCAAAAGCTAGCACTAGCCCTAAGCGCTACGTTAAAGAATTCCGTAATGTTGATGTTGCGGGATACGAAGTTGGTCAGGAAGTCAAGGTTGATATTTTTGCAGAAGGTGAAGCTGTAGACGTTACTGGAACATCTAAAGGAAAAGGTTTCCAAGGTGTTATCAAACGTCACGGACAATCACGTGGACCAATGAGTCACGGATCCCGTTATCACCGTCGTCCTGGTTCAATGGGTGCAGTTGACCCTAACCGTGTTTTCAAAGGGAAAGCATTGCCTGGACGTACTGGTGGAGATACAGTAACTGTACAAAACCTTGAAGTTGTTAGGGTTGATACAGAACGTAATCTTCTATTGATCAAAGGTAACGTACCTGGAGCGAAAAAGAGCTACGTTACAATTAACTCTGCTGTTAAAGCAAAGGATGCTAAATAAGGAAGGAGGACAATCTGATGCCAAAAGTAGCATTATTTAAACAAGATGGTACTCAAGCTGGCGATATCGAATTAAACGAATCCGTTTTCGGTATTGAACCAAATAAAAGCGTGCTTTTTGACGCTGTTATTATGCAGCAAGCATCACAGCGCCAAGGAACGCACGATGTAAAGAATCGTTCTGAAGTTGCTGGTGGTGGACGCAAGCCCTGGAAACAGAAAGGTACTGGACGTGCTCGTCAAGGATCTATCCGTTCTCCACAATGGGTTGGCGGTGGAGTGGTTTTCGGACCAACACCAAGAAGCTATTCATACAAACTTCCTAAGAAGGTTCGCCGTTTAGCTATTAAATCAGCGCTATCTTCTAAGGTTATTGATAACGATTTAATCGTTTTAGAAGCACTTGCTTTTGATGCGCCTAAAACAAAGGACATGATGCAAGTACTTTCAAATCTATCCGCAGATCGCAAAGCACTAGTTGTTACAGCAGACTACAATGACTATGTTGCGTTATCTGCTCGAAACATCCCTGGCGTAACAGTAGTTACGGCAAACGGCGTTAGTGTTCTTGACGTGTTAAACCACGACAAGCTTCTTATGACTAAAGACGCTGTGGAAAAAGTAGGGGAGGTGCTCGCATAATGGAAGCTCGTGATGTGATTAAGCGCCCCGTTATTACAGAGCGTTCAACTGAAATAATGGCTGACAAAAAATATACATTCGAAGTTGATACTCGTGCTACTAAGACTCAAATCAAAGGCGCACTAGAAGAAATCTTCGGTGTTAAAATTCAATCTGTAAACACTGCTACTTACAAAGGTAAGTTCAAACGTGTTGGTCGTCATACTGGTTATACGTCTAAGCGTAAAAAAGCAGTTGTAACATTAACTCCAGAAAGCAAAGAACTCGACTTTTTTGAGGGAGTTTAAAAAGAACTCGTAAAGGAGGGAAATTACGATGGGTATTAAAAAGTTTAAACCGACAACAAACGGTCGTCGTGGAATGTCTCAGCTTGACTTTGCTGAAATCACAACTGACCAGCCAGAAAAATCCTTGCTTGCTCCTGTTACCAGAAAAGGTGGACGTAACAACCAAGGTAAACTAACTGTTCGTCACCAAGGTGGTGGACACAAGCGTAAGTATCGTATCATCGATTTCAAACGTAACAAAGATGGAATACCAGGTCGCGTTGCTACAATCGAATACGATCCAAACCGTACTGCTAACATCGCTCTTATCCACTATGCAGATGGTGAGAAGCGTTACATCTTAGCTCCTAAAGGAATTAAAGTAGGACAAGAAATCTTGTCTGGTACTACAGCTGATATCAAAGTAGGTAACTCACTTCCATTAGCTAACATTCCTGTAGGTACTACAATTCACAACATCGAACTTAAGCCTGGTAAAGGTGGACAGCTAGCTCGTTCAGCTGGTGCTGAAGCTCAACTTCTTGGAAAAGAAGAGAGATACGCTCTAGTTCGTCTAGGTTCTGGTGAAGTTCGTATGATCCTTCTTACTTGCCGTGCAACAATCGGTCAAGTTGGTAACTTGGAACACGAACTAGTAAACGTTGGTAAAGCAGGTCGTTCTCGTTGGAAGGGTATCCGCCCAACAGTTCGTGGTTCTGTAATGAACCCTAACGATCACCCGCACGGTGGTGGTGAAGGCCGCGCTCCAATCGGACGTAAATCGCCAATGTCTCCATGGGGTAAACCTACTCTTGGTTACAAAACGCGTAAGAAGAATAGCCAAACTGACAAGTACATTGTACGTCGTCGCAAAAAATAATGTGATTGTCCTACGGTTCAATCGAGCCGTAGCGCAAACACAAAGGAGGTTCTCAAATGAGTCGCAGTTTGAAAAAAGGGCCTTTTGTAGATGACCACTTGATGAAAAAGGTCGAGGCGCTTAATGAATCTAACGACAAGAAAGTTGTTAAAACTTGGTCTCGTCGTTCTACGATTTTCCCTGACTTCATCGGTCACACAATCGCTGTTTATGATGGTCGTAAGCATGTGCCAGTATACTGTACAGAAGATATGGTCGGACACAAGTTGGGTGAATTTGCACCAACTCGTACGTACAAAGGCCATGCAGCTGATGATAAGAAAACTAGACGTTAATTGAGGGGAGGTACACAAAATGGAAGCAAAAGCAATTGCTAAACAAGTGCGTATTGCTCCTCGTAAAGCTCGCATCGTAATCGACTTGATTCGAGGTAAGCAAGTAGGTGAAGCACTTGCGATTCTACGTTTGACGCCTAAAGCAGCTTCTCCTGTTATTGAAAAGGTGCTTAAGTCTGCTATTGCAAACGCAGAACACAACTATGAAATGGAACCGAACAACTTAGTGATCAAGCAAGCGTTCGTTGATGAAGGTATTACTCTTAAAAGATTCCGTCCACGTGCGATGGGTCGAGCAAGCCGTATCAACAAACGTACTAGCCACATCACAATCGTTGTTTCTGAAAAGAAGGAGGGTTAAGACGTGGGTCAAAAAGTAAATCCAATAGGTCTACGTATTGGCGTCATCCGTGACTGGGATTCAAAGTGGTACGCTGAAAAGGATTACGCTAATCTTTTACACGAAGACCTTAAAGTCCGTTCATATATTGAAAAGCGTCTAAAAGACGCAGCAGTTTCCGGTATCGAGATCGAACGTGCCGCTAACCGTGTTAATATCACAATCAAAACTGCTAAGCCAGGAATGGTTATCGGTAAAGGTGGATCTGAAGTCGAAGCACTTCGTAAAGCTCTTAACGATATCACTGGTAAAAGAGTTCATGTTAACATCTTTGAAATCAAACAAGCAGACGTTGATGCTAAGCTAGTTGCTGAAAACATCGCTCGTCAACTTGAAAATCGTGTATCTTTCCGTCGTGCAATGAAGCAGGCGATCCAACGTGCTATGCGTGCTGGAGCGAAAGGTATCAAAACACAAGTGTCAGGCCGTCTTGGCGGAGCTGATATCGCTCGTGGTGAACATTATAGTGAAGGAACTGTTCCTCTTCACACACTTCGTGCAGACATCGATTACGGTACTGCAGAAGCAGACACAACTTACGGTAAGCTTGGTGTAAAAATCTGGATTTATCGTGGTGAGGTCCTTCCAACAAGAGGAACGAAAAAAGAGGAAGGAGGCAAATAATTATGTTATTGCCAAAACGTGTTAAATATCGTCGTGAACACCGCGGTAAAATGCGTGGTAACGCGAAAGGCGGAACGGAAGTTCATTTCGGAGAATTCGGATTGCAAGCTCTTGAAGCTTCATGGATTACTAACCGTCAGATTGAAGCAGCTCGTATTGCGATGACTCGTTATATGAAGCGTGGCGGTAAAGTATGGATTAAAATTTTCCCGTCTAAGCCTTACACTGCAAAGCCTCTAGAAGTCCGAATGGGATCTGGTAAAGGTGCTCCTGAAGGATGGGTAGCAGTAGTTAAGCCAGGAAAAGTTATGTTTGAAATCGCTGGTGTCTCTGAAGAAGTGGCACGCGAAGCGTTGCGTCTTGCAGCACACAAACTTCCTGTAAAATGTAAGTTTGTTAAACGCGAAGAAGTGGGTGGTGACACAAATGAAGGCTAATGATATTCGTAACCTGACCACTGCTGAAGTTGAACAAAAAGCAAAAGCACTTAAAGAAGAGCTTTTTAACCTTCGTTTCCAACTTGCAACAGGTCAATTAGAAAACCCGGCCCGCATTCGTGAAGTTCGTAAAGCAATTGCCCGTGCAAAAACGGTTTTACGTGAAAGAGAGCTTGGGATTACTAACGGTTAATTCTTGAGAGGAGGTTCGCACAATGAGTGAACGTAACCAGCGCAAAGTGTACACTGGTCGTGTTGTTTCTGACAAGATGGACAAAACGATTACAGTACTTGTAGAAACTTACAAGACACATTCTTTATACAGTAAGCGCGTTAAATACTCTAAAAAGTTAAAAGCGCATGATGAAAACAACACTGCTAAGATCGGTGATATCGTAAAAATTATGGAAACGCGTCCGCTTTCCAAAGACAAGCGATTCCGTCTATTGTCAGTAGTTGAAGAAGCAGTAATTATTTAATAAATTGTTCGGATTATATATATATCCGAAAGGAGGTCCATTCGCATGATTCAACAAGAATCCCGTTTAAGAGTTGCTGATAACTCTGGTGCAAAAGAAGTGCTTTGCATTAAAGTTCTTGGTGGTTCTGGACGTAAGTATGCTAACATCGGTGACATTATCGTTTGTACTGTTAAGTCTGCAACACCAGGCGGCGTTGTTAAGAAAGGTGACGTAGTTAAAGCGGTAGTGGTACGTACTAAGCGTGGAATGCGTCGTAATGACGGATCTTACATCCGCTTTGATGAGAACGCGGCTGTAATCGTTAAAGACGACAAAGGTCCTCGAGGAACTCGTATCTTCGGACCAGTAGCCCGTGAACTTCGTGACAAGCAATTTATGAAAATCGTTTCTCTTGCTCCAGAAGTTCTTTAATATATTTACTAGCAAGGCGTTTATTGTCTTGTAAGGAGGTGCAACATCACAATGCCATTGCATGTGAAAAAAGGCGATAAAGTTCAGGTAATTTCCGGCAAGGATAAAGGCAAACAAGGTGTGATCCTTGAAGCGTATCCGAAGCAAAACCGAGTGCTTGTAGAAGGCGTGAACGTTGTTAAAAAACACGCTAAACCTTCTCAGGCTAATCCGCAAGGCGGAATTCTTAGCCAAGAAGCACCGATTCATGCTTCTAACGTAATGCCTCTTGACCCTAAAACTGGTGCTCCTACTCGTGTAGGTTACAAAACAGTTGATGGAACAAAAGTTCGTGTGGCCAAAAAATCTGGTGAAACCCTAGATAAATAAGTCTCATAGTGAAAGGAGGACACATAATGAACCGTCTACAAGAGAGATATAAAGCAGAGATCATGCCATCTCTAATGGAGAAGTTTGAATATACTTCTGTAATGCAAGTACCTAAGATTGAAAAAATCGTAATTAACATGGGTGTAGGTGAAGCTGTTTCTAACTCTAAAGTTTTGGATACTGCTGTTGAAGAACTTACTGCAATTGCTGGTCAAAAGCCTGTAATTACTCGTGCTAAGAAATCTATCGCTGGTTTCAAACTTCGTGAAGGTATGCCGATCGGATCAAAAGTTACACTTCGCGGAGAGCGCATGTATGACTTCCTTGATAAGTTAATCAGCGTATCCCTTCCACGTGTTCGTGACTTCCGCGGGGTTTCTAAGAAATCTTTCGATGGTCGCGGTAACTACACACTTGGTGTAAAAGAACAATTGATCTTCCCTGAGATCGATTACGATAAAGTAAACAAAGTTCGCGGAATGGACATCGTTATTGTAACGACTGCGAACACTGACGAGGAAGCTCGCGAG
The DNA here is from genome assembly GCF_031582965.1 of Bacillus sp. NEB1478. Taxonomy (NCBI): domain Bacteria; kingdom Bacillati; phylum Bacillota; class Bacilli; order Caryophanales; family Bacillaceae; genus Bacillus; species Bacillus sp. NEB1478. The sequence continues at coordinate 3,780,562 of NZ_CP134049.1, read as the reverse complement.
CTATTAACTCAAGTCGGAATGCCATTCCAAAAATAACCTTTAGCCAAAGGAGGTCTACCCGTGGCAAAGAAATCTATGATTGCTAAGCAACAACGCAAGCAAAAGTTCAAAGTGCAAGAATATACGCGCTGTGAACGTTGTGGGCGTCCTCATTCAGTAATCCGCAAGTTCAAACTCTGCCGTATTTGTTTCAGAGAACTTGCTTACAAAGGTCAAATTCCTGGCGTTAAAAAAGCCAGCTGGTAAAACCCTGAAAAAAGGGAAGGAGGTAACTAGTAATGGTTATGACAGATCCAATTGCAGACATGCTAACTCGTATCCGCAACGCTAACACTGTTCGTCACGATAAGTTGGAGCTTCCTGCTTCTAACGCAAAGAAAGAAATTGCTGAAATCCTTAAGCGTGAAGGCTTTGTACGTGATGTGGAATATGTAGAAGACAGCAAACAAGGAATGATTCGTATCTTCCTTAAATACGGTTCTAACAACGAACGCGTAATCTCAGGTCTTAAGCGTATTAGTAAGCCTGGTCTACGTGTATATGCAAAATCTACTGAACTGCCACGTGTACTTGGCGGACTTGGAATTGCTATCGTATCAACTTCAAAAGGTTTAATGACTGATAAAGAAGCTCGCCAATCAAAAATGGGCGGCGAAGTTCTAGCATACGTTTGGTAAGGTAATAAAAAGCGAATGGAGGTGTCAACATGTCTCGCGTAGGAAACAAACTGATTGAAGTTCCAAGCGGCGTTACGATCAATGTTGCTTCTGACAACACTGTATCTGTAAAAGGCCCTAAAGGTGAACTTTCGCGCAAATTTAATGCTGACATTAAAATCAATCTACAAGATAACCAAATTACAGTGGAACGCCCGAGCGACCACAAAGAGCACCGTGCACTACACGGTACTACTCGCAGCGTATTAAACAACATGGTAATTGGTGTAACAAACGGATATGAAAGAGCTCTTGACATCATTGGTGTTGGTTACCGTGCATCTAAAGCTGGTAACAAGCTTGTACTTAACGTTGGTTACTCCCACCCTGTTGAAATCGTTCCTGAACAAGGAATCGACATCGAAGTACCTTCAAACACAAAGGTAATCGTTAAGGGTATTGACAAGCAACGTGTTGGAGAAGTTGCTGCAAACATCCGTTCAGTTCGTGCACCAGAGCCTTACAAAGGTAAAGGTATTCGTTACGAAGGTGAATTCGTACGCCGTAAAGAAGGTAAAACAGGTAAATAAAGCCGTTAGTTAAAAACGGAAAGGAGTGCAAAGGATGATCACGAAAGCCGATAAGAATGTCGCTCGTAAGAAAAGACATGCTCGTGTTCGCCGCGTTGTAAGCGGAACAGCACAACGTCCTCGTTTGAACGTATTCCGTTCTACAAAGCACATTTACGCTCAATTGATCGATGATCAAAATGGTGTAACGATTGTATCTGCATCTTCACTTGATAAAGGTGTAAATGTAGAAAACGGTGGAAACGTAGATGCTGCTAAAGCGATTGGTGAAGAAATCGCAAAGCGTGCAGTTGAAAAAGGAATCAAAGCGGTAGTATTTGACCGTGGCGGTTATTTATACCATGGACGTGTTAAAGCATTAGCAGACGCAGCTCGTGAAGCTGGGTTAGAATTTTAATCGAAGGAGGGAACCTGATGCGTATCGACCCTAACAAACTTGAACTTGAAGAACGCGTCGTTACGGTTAACCGTGTAGCTAAGGTAGTAAAAGGTGGACGTCGTTTCCGCTTTGCTGCAGTGGTTGTCGTAGGTGACAAAAATGGTCACGTTGGATTCGGTACTGGTAAAGCCCAAGAGGTGCCAGAAGCGATCCGTAAGGCGATTGAAGATGCTAAGAAGAACTTAATTTCTGTGCCAATCGTAAAAACAACAATTCCTCACCAAATCGTTGGTCGTTTTGGAGCAGGTAACGTACTTCTTAAGCCAGCTTCTGAAGGTACGGGAGTTATTGCTGGTGGACCTGTACGTGCTGTATTGGAGCTTGCTGGTGTAGGTGACATTCTTTCTAAGTCACTTGGATCTAACAACCCAATCAACATGGTTCGTGCAACACTAGAAGGATTGAAAAATTTAAAGCGTGCTGAAGACGTTGCGAAACTTCGTGGCAAATCAGTATCTGAGCTTTTAGGTTAAGGAGGGAAATTAGATGGCTAAGAAATTAGAAATCACCCTCACTCGCAGTGTTATCGGCCGTCCGGAAAACCAACGTGTAGTTGTTAAAACTCTTGGTTTACGCAAAATGCACCAGACAGTTGTACACGAAGATAACGCGGCTATCCGCGGTATGGTTAACAAGGTATCTCACCTTTTAACAGTGAAAGAATTAGAAGCTTAATAAGATAAATAAACCATGAGGAGGTGCTCACATGAAACTTCATGAGTTGAAGCCATCAGAAGGATCCCGTAAAGTTCGCAACCGTGTAGGTCGCGGTATTGGATCTGGAAATGGTAAAACAAGTGGCCGTGGTCATAAAGGTCAAAACTCTCGTTCAGGCGGTGGAGTAAGACCAGGATTTGAGGGTGGACAAAACCCATTAGCGCGTCGTTTACCGAAACGCGGGTTCACAAACCCTACTCGTAAAGTGTATGCGGTTGTTAACCTTGAGAAGCTTGCACGTTTCGAAGAAGGAACAGAGGTAACTCCAGAACTTCTTCTTGAAACAGGCGTAGTAAGCAAACTTAATGACGGAATTAAAGTTTTAGGTAATGGCAAGTTGGAAGTTAAGCTTACAGTTAAGGCGCATAAATTCTCTGTTTCTGCTAAAGAAGCAATTGAAGCAGCGGGCGGAAAAACTGAGGTGATCTAATGATCCAGTCAATCTCCAACATTTTTCGTGTGGGTGATCTGAGAAACAAGATATTGTTTACACTTGCAATGCTGGTGGTGTTCCGTCTTGGAACATTCATCCCGGTACCTGGTGTGAACCGCGATGTTTTACAATTTAGTTCGGGCAACAGTGCTAACATATTTGGTTTTCTAAATACGTTTGGCGGTGGAGCGTTGAAAAACTTCTCCATTTTCGCTATGGGTATCATGCCGTACATTACAGCATCGATCATCGTGCAGCTTTTGCAGATGGACGTTGTTCCTAAATTTACGGAGTGGAGTAAGCAAGGTGAGGTTGGGCGAAAGAAATTAGCTCAATTCACACGCTATGGAACGATCGTTCTTGGTTTTATCCAAGCAATCGGTATGTCTATCGGTTTTAACAATCTATTTCCAGGACTTATACAAGACCCTAGCATTACAACGTATCTATTTATCGCGTTAGTTTTAACTGCAGGTACTGCATTTTTAATGTGGTTAGGTGAACAGATTACCCTAAAAGGAATTGGAAACGGAATTTCAGTTCTGATTTTTGCGGGGATTGCCGCTGCTATTCCTACAGCAGTTAATCAGCTTTTCACAACGCAATTCAAAGGTGGAAGCGATCAGATGTTTATGCACATCGTTACGATTGCCCTGCTTGCGATAGCGATTGTACTCATCATAATGGGTGTTATTTTTATTCAACAAGGTGTTCGGAAAATCCCGATTCAGTATGCAAAACGTGTCGTTGGAACAAAGCCTGTTGGAGGCCAGTCAACACATTTACCGATTAAAGTTAATGCGGCAGGTGTAATACCGGTTATCTTCGCGATTTCTTTGCTTATTACACCGAGAACTGTTGCAGGATTCTTTGGTCAGAATAATGTAACGACATGGATTATCAACACGTTTGACTACACGAAACCAGTCGGAATGATTATATATGCGCTCCTAATTATCGGGTTCTCGTATTTCTATACGTTTATCCAGGTAAATCCGGAGCAAATGGCGGAAAACTTGAAAAAGCAGGGTGGATACATTCCTGGTATTCGTCCAGGAGCTAACACTCAAACTTATATAACAAGAATTCTGTATCGATTAACGTTTGTTGGATCACTATTCCTTGCTGCAATTGCAGTACTTCCAGTTGTCTTTACAGCAATTCCAGGTTTGAATCTTCCGCCAGCCATTCAAATTGGTGGAACAAGCTTGCTGATTGTTGTAGGTGTGGCATTAGACACCATGAAGCAAATTGAGAGTCAGCTGATTAAGCGACACTACAAAGGCTTCATTAAATAGGAGCATGGGAAGATCATTCTTCCCGGCCATCTATTTAAAAAAAGATGATTGTGATTTATGGAGGGATTAGATGTATCTAGTCTTAATGGGTTTACCCGGCGCAGGTAAGGGTACTCAAGCAGAAAGAATTGTTGAGAAATACGGAATTCCGCATATTTCTACCGGAGATATGTTCCGGGCTGCAATTAAAGAGGAAACTCCTCTAGGACTTGAGGCAAAATCGTACATGGATGCGGGTAACCTCGTTCCAGACGAAGTTACAATCGGTATCGTACGTGACCGACTTTCTAAAGCTGACTGTGAAAAAGGATTTTTACTAGATGGTTTCCCACGGACAGTAGCCCAAGCGGAAGCACTGGAAGAGATCACAAATGAGCTAGGCCGAAAAATTGACTATGTACTAAACATTTCAGTGGATTCGGATAAACTTATGCAGCGCTTAACAGGTCGTCGGATTTGCCAAACATGCGGAAGCACGTATCATGTAATATTCAACCCGCCAAAGGTTGAAGGAGTATGTGATAAAGACGGCGGTACGCTTATCCAACGTCAAGATGATAATGAAGAGACCGTTCGAAACCGTTTGGATGTGAACATGAAGCAGGCAAAACCATTGCTTGATTTTTATGGTGATAAAGGTTACCTGAAAAACATTATTGGTGATCAGGATATCGACAAAGTCTTTCAAGACATTGACCAACTTATTGGGGGATTGGCGAAATGATTATCTGCAAAACGCCGCGCGAGATTGAACTTATGCGGGAAGCAGGTCGCATCGTTGCCTTAACTCATCAAGAGTTAAAAAAACACATAAAACCTGGCATAACAACAAAGGAACTGGACAAAATTGCTGATAAGTTTATCCGCAGCCATGGTGCAATTCCTTCATTTAAAAACTATAATGGTTTTAGCGGGAGCATCTGTGCTTCTGTGAATGAAGAGCTTGTACATGGAATACCAGGTAAACGCGTACTAAACCATGGCGACATTATCTCTATAGATATTGGGGCGAAGTACAACGGTTACCACGGTGATTCCGCTTGGACGTACGGAGTTGGAGAGATATCTGATGAATCTCAAAAACTTCTGGATGTAACCGAAGAGTCTTTGTATAAAGGACTTGAAAAAGCAAAGGCCGGTGCCCGATTAACCGATATTTCTCATGAAATACAAAAGTATGCTGAGGGAGAAGGATTTTCAGTTGTCCGTGAGTATGTAGGACACGGAATAGGCCAGGACTTACATGAGGACCCGCAAATTCCTCATTACGGACCGCCCGGAAAAGGGCCGGTTTTGAAAAAGGGTATGGTTTTAGCAATAGAACCAATGATTAACGCGGGAACTCGCTATGTTCGAACATTATCCGATAACTGGACGGTTGTCACAACGGATGGCAAATGGTGTGCTCACTTTGAACATACGGTTGTCATTACGGAGGAAGGCTTTGAAATCTTAACAAAGATCTAAGTGAAGGTGATGAAATGGTGAGCGAATCTGATTCGGTACCGAACTTAGGACAAATGGTTCGGATACTTAAAGGAAGAGACGCAGATCGGTTAGGTGTTATAGTCGGTATTCTAGATGAACGTTTTGTTCTAGTTGCGGATGGCGACAAGCGTAAATACGATCGCGCCAAACGTAAGAACCTGAACCACTTAGAGCTGCTTGATTTTATTTCTCCGGAAGTTGTAAAAAACATTCTTGAAACAGGTCGTGTTACCAACGGCAAATTACGTTATGCAGTAGCGAAGTTTTCCGACGAGAAAGTCATTGCTCTGAAGAAGGGAGATCAAGTCGATGGCTAAAGATGATGTTATCGAGGTAGAAGGTACGGTTATCGAGCCTTTACCGAACGCCATGTTTCGTGTTGAACTAGAAAACGGACACAAAGTTCTAGCGCACGTTTCTGGAAAGATTCGTATGCACTACATTCGAATTCTGCCAGGAGATAAAGTAACCGTAGAATTGTCTCCGTATGATTTATCACGTGGTCGTATAACGTATCGTTTTAAATAAATCTATATACTCCGCGACATAAGGAGGTTAAAAAAATGAAGGTAAGACCATCAGTCAAACCAATATGTGAAAAATGTAAAGTGATTCGCCGCAGAGGCACTGTAATGGTGATCTGTGAAAATCCGAAACATAAACAAAAACAAGGTTAATTACAGGGAGGTGCAATTATGGCACGTGTTGCAGGTGTAGATATTCCTCGCGATAAGCGAGTAGTAATCTCTTTAACTTATATCTTCGGAATCGGGAAAACAAAAGCACAGCAAATTCTTGCTGAAGCTGGTGTTTCAGAGGAAACTCGCGTTCGCGATTTAACTGAAGAAGAATTAAACAAGATCCGCGAAGTCATCGATGGACACAAAGTTGAAGGTGACCTTCGTCGTGAAGTGTCTCTTAACATTAAGCGTCTAATCGAGATCGGAGCATATCGTGGTGTTCGTCATCGTCGTGGATTACCAGTACGTGGTCAAAACACGAAGAACAACTCTCGTACTCGTAAAGGACCTCGTCGTACAGTAGCGAATAAGAAAAAGTAAGAAAAGGAGGTAAACTCTAAATGGCAAAAGCACGTAAGACTAATACACGTAAGCGTCGTGTCAAAAAGAATATTGAAGTCGGCGTAGCACATATCCGTTCAACATTTAATAACACGATCGTAACAATTACAGACACGCACGGGAACGCAATTTCTTGGGCGACTGCTGGTCACATGGGATTTAAAGGATCTCGTAAGTCTACTCCATTCGCAGCACAAATGGCTGCTGAAACAGCTGGTAAAACAGCGATGGAAAATGGTATGAAGACGTTGGAAGTATCCGTTAAAGGACCTGGAGCTGGACGTGAAGCAGCAATCCGTGCCCTTCAAGCGGTAGGCTTAGAAGTAACAGCTATTCGTGATGTTACTCCTGTACCACACAACGGTTGCCGTCCGCCAAAACGTCGTCGCGTATAATCATATACACGGTATATAATTCCATAACTTGTCTATAATGGTTATGTAGAAATAGTTTTGGTAAGATAAGTCGGAATGCCTATGGGGAATTTCGGCTGGAATGATCCAGCCGAAATTCGACGTTTGAAGGAGGGTTCAGTTGAATGATCGAAATCGAAAAGCCAAGAATTGAGACGGTTGAAATCAGCGACGATGCCACATACGGAAAGTTTGTTGTTGAACCACTTGAACGTGGATACGGGACTACACTAGGCAACTCCTTGCGTCGTATCTTGTTGTCCTCACTACCTGGTGCAGCAGTTACATCTATTCAGATTAATGGCGTATTGCATGAGTTCTCAACAGTTGAAGGTGTAGTTGAAGATGTTACTACTATTATCTTAAACTTGAAAAAGCTTGCAATGAAGATTTACTCTGATGAAGAAAAGACACTTGAAATTGATATTCAAGGTGATGGTGTCGTAACAGCTGGAGACATTACACATGACAGTGATGTTGAAATCCTTAACCCGGATCTTCACATCGCAACACTAGCAAAAGGTGCTCATTTCCAAATGAAGCTTTTCGCAAAACGTGGTCGTGGTTATGTTCAGGCAGAAGGCAATAAACGCGATGATATGCCTATTGGTGTTATTCCTGTTGATTCAATTTACACGCCAATTTCACGTGTGAATTATCAAGTTGAAAACACTCGTGTAGGACAAGTAACAAACTATGACAAGCTAACGCTTGATGTATGGACAGATGGGAGCATTCGTCCAGAGGAAGCAGTTTCTCTTGGTGCGAAGATCATTAGCGAACATTTAAATATTTTTGTTGGCTTAACAGATCAAGCTCAGAACGCTGAGATTATGGTAGAAAAAGAAGAAGACCAAAAAGAAAAAGTTCTTGAAATGACTATTGAAGAGCTTGATCTTTCTGTTCGTTCTTATAACTGCCTAAAGCGTGCTGGAATAAATACAGTTCAAGAACTTGCGAATAAGTCTGAAGAGGACATGATGAAAGTACGCAACCTTGGAAAGAAGTCTCTTGAAGAAGTTCAAGAGAAACTTGACGAGCTAGGTCTTTCATTACGCGCTGACGATTAATTCGTAAAACGCGCTTTTTCAAGACTAGAGAGAAACGCGCAGAGGAGGGAATACAAGCATGGGATACCAAAAGTTAGGTCGTGTATCTGCGGTTCGTAAAGCAATGCTTCGTGATTTAGCTACTGATTTAATTATCAACGAGCGTATTGAAACTACAGAAGCACGTGCAAAAGAAGTACGTAAATTTGCTGAAAAAATGATTACGCTTGGTAAGCGTGGAGACCTTCATGCTCGCCGTCAAGCAGCATCATTCCTTCGTAATGAAGTTGCTGACGTTGAGTCTGGACAAAGATCTCTTCAAAAGCTTTTCAGTGATCTTGCACCTCGCTATGCAGAGCGTAACGGTGGTTACACTCGCATCGCAAAAATCGGCCCTCGCCGTGGTGATGGTGCACCAATGGTTATCATTGAATTAGTTTAATAAACCGATTAAAGGGCGGGATCAAGTCTTCAATGACAATCTTGCCCTTTTTTATTTGAAGAATTTATATTAGAGATTATTCATTGTTGTTATTTCGTAGTAGTTGATTTCCTCTCCAGGATGCTCGCTTTCCGCGGGGCGTGCGGTGAGCCTCTGTGGAAGATCCCGTAGGACAAGGAACGCTTCGGCAGCTTTACATCGCACGAAGAAAATGTGAAGTTCATTTTCGAGGAGTCTCGCACCTTGCGCTCCAATCAACTTGTCAACGAAGGGTTAAAAACGATTCGAAACAACAATCCTTTAGAAAAAAGCCTTTATAAAAGCTCTGCAATACATCATTGTTAATTGTAAAGGAAATCTGCGACACTCCTGCGGAAAAACGGGCTGCCGAGACCCCGCAGAGAGGAACGAGCGAGGAGGCTTGGCTGTTCGTCCGCGGAAAGGGAGTGGATTTCCATTCTTCAATTGAAAAATCAACGCTAAACGTATGAGCTTTTATAACAAACTAGCAGAGAATAGCTAGAGCAGCAGCTAAGAGGAGGATGTTACATGGAAAACATCATTTCAGTTAAAGATGTGACCTTTTTATATCCAGGAGAAGAGAATACCACACTGAAAAATGTCAGTTTGGATGTTAATCAAGGAGAATGGCTTTCAATTGTTGGGCATAATGGTTCCGGCAAGTCTACGCTGGCTAAACTACTCAACGGGTTGTTATTGCCCAATGAAGGGGCCGTTATCGTTTCAGGCAAGTACTCAACAATGAGCTACGATGATATATGGGAAGTCCGCAGACAAGTAGGAATGGTTTTTCAAAATCCTGATAACCAGTTCGTTGGGACAAGCGTTCAAGATGATATCGCATTCGGACTTGAGAATTTTGGTGTTCCGCGTGAAGAGATGATTAAGCGTATTGATGAGAGTGTGCATAGAGTCGGAATGGAAGCTTTTTTAAATCAGGAACCTCACCAGTTATCCGGTGGTCAGAAGCAAAGGGTTGCTATAGCGGGTATATTGGCGCAAAAACCTTCTGTCATCATTCTGGATGAAGCTACATCTATGCTGGATCCAATAGGAAGAATAGAAGTGATGCAAACCGTTCGGGAACTGAATGAAAAAGAAGGAATTACCGTTATCTCTATTACTCATGATTTAGAGGAAGCGTTAAGTGCAGACAGAGTAGTCGTAATGAAAATGGGTGAAAAAGCAGCTGAAGGTAAGCCTGAAGATATTTTTCAGCAAAGAAAATTATTAGTGTCAGCCGGTCTGGATTTACCGTTTTCACTAAAGTTAAGTGAAGCTCTTCTCCAAGAAGGTGTAGAACTGGATAAAAGTTATTTGACGCAGGAAGAGCTGGTGAATGCAATATGGAAATTAGCATAAAACAACTTCAGCATCTATATATGCAAGGAACACCGTTTGAAAGACGTGCTCTTCAAGATGTTACACTCCATATAGCTGACGGTACGTTCTTCGCCCTGATCGGACATACCGGTTCTGGTAAATCTACATTGATCCAGCATCTGAACGGCCTTTTGAAACCATCATCAGGTTCTGTCCAATTAGGTGAGACGTTAATTAAGGCAGGCGGAAAAAAGCAAAACTTAAAACCTCTTAGAAGGAAAGCCGGTATTGTTTTTCAATATCCGGAACATCAGCTGTTCGAAGAGACGGTGGAAAAGGATATCATGTTCGGACCGCGGAATTTCGGCGTTTCAGAAGCGGAAGCGAAAAACACAGCATCAAATGTTATCGAAATGGTGGGATTGCCGCAAACGGTATTAAGTAAATCACCATTCGACCTCAGCGGAGGACAAATGCGGAGAGTAGCAATTGCTGGTGTATTAGCTATGAATCCTGAAGTCTTAATTCTTGATGAACCTACTGCAGGATTGGATCCAGCTGGCCGCGTGGAAATTATGGAGTTGTTTTACCGGCTCCATCAAACAAACAAATTAACGACGGTTCTCGTAACACACAGTATGGAAGATGCGTCCAAATACGCTGATGAAATTGCTGTTATGCACAAAGGTGAACTTTACCTGCATGGCAATCCTAGTGAAATCTTCAGCCAGAGAGAAGCACTGCAAAGAGTCGGTCTGGATGTACCGGAAACAGTTCAATTTTTAGTGAAATGGAATGAATTATCAGGTCAAAACCTCTCTCTAAATGAGTTTACAATCGAGGAACTGGCTAAGCGCATAAGTGAAACCCTGAAGAAGAGGGGGAATTGAAATGCTGCAAAACATTATTATCGGTCAATATTACCCTGCGGAATCCCCTCTGCACAAGATGGATTCCCGTTCGAAACTGACCGCAGCTTTTGTGTACCTGTTCATCGTTTTTTTGGCGAATAACTGGCTGACTTATGGATTGCTGGCTGTTTTTACGATCTTTACGATAACGGCTTCTAAAGTCCCTATGCGATTCCTGTATAAAGGGCTGAAGCCGATTTTGATTCTGGTCGTTTTTACGATGCTGCTGCATATTTTTTTAACAAAAGAAGGCGATTTGTTATACAAGACTGGATGGCTTGAAATCTATTCAGGCGGAATTAAGCAAGGTGTTTTTATTGCGATGAGGCTTTTATTGCTCGTAATGATGACATCACTGTTAACGCTGACAACAACGCCAATTGATATAACAGATGGTCTCGAGAATTTACTTGGTCCATTAAAAAAGTGGAAACTTCCTGTTCATGAATTTGCTTTGATGATGTCGATTTCACTTCGTTTCATTCCTACACTGCTGCAGGAAACTGAGAAAATCATGAAGGCACAGATGGCAAGGGGAGCCGATTTCACAACAGGTTCACTAAAAGAAAGAGCGAAAGCGTTCGTTCCATTGCTTGTTCCTTTGTTTGTATCTTCCTTTAAACGTGCAGAAGAACTGGCGCTTGCAATGGAAGCGCGCGGTTATCGCGGGGGTGAAGGAAGAACAAGGCTGAGAGCGCTCGAATGGAATAAAAGGGATACAATTGCTTTATTGCTGCTAGCCCTTTTGACAACCTTCCTCATTTTATTACGCAGTTAAAAAGGAGAATGGAAATGGCTCGTATGAAAGTAACGGTAGCATATGACGGTACAGACTTTGCCGGCTACCAGATACAGCCTATCGGAAGAACGGTGCAAGGCTCCGTTCAAGCGGTACTAAAAAAGATACACAAAGGAGAATTTGTCCCAACTTCAGCTTCAGGCAGAACTGATGCAGGAGTACATGCCATTGGACAAGTTATTCATTTTGATACAGATATGGATATACCTGCTTCTGGATGGCAAAGAGGTTTAAATGCCATGCTTCCAAAGGATATTCAAGTGAGAGACGTTGAGGAAGTAGACGAGACGTTTCATGCCCGTTTTTCATCCGTAAGCAAAGAATATCATTACAAGCTGCTTACAGGTCATCAGCCAGATATCTTTAGAAGAAATCACGCCTTTTATTTTCCATATCGATTAAATAGGGATGATATTAGAATGGGATGCGAACAATTTTTAGGTACTCATGATTTCACTTCGTTTTCATCTGTAAAAACACATGTAACGGATAAAGTGAGAACGATCTATGAATTATCATTGATTGAAGATGGTGATGACCTGACCTTTATAATTAAAGGAAGCGGCTTTTTATACAACATGGTGAGAATCATTGTAGGTACTCTGCTGGATGTGGGACAAGGAAGAAAAAGACCAGAAGATATAACAACAATCATTCAGCGCAAAGATAGAGCATTTGCAAGCAAAACAGCACCTGCTCATGGCCTTTATTTGCATCAAGTGAATTACGAGTAGAAAACCGAATAAATATTAGGATACACTTGACATCGTTGTTTATATATTATAAGATATTATTTGGTATTTCTAAAGATATCGTCCACATGCCCCGGAGATATTTTGGGAAATGTTCACATTGAATATAATTGAATTTGATTGAAGATACAGGAGGGAAAACACATGCGTACGACTTTCATGGCGAAAGCTTCTGAAGTAGAACGTAAATGGTTTGTGATCGACGCTGAAGGCAAGACTCTAGGACGTCTTTCTAGTGAAGTTGCTTCTATCCTTCGCGGTAAGCATAAGCCTATTTATACACCACACGTTGACACTGGTGATCACGTGATCATCATCAACGCGGAAAAGATCGAATTAACAGGTAAGAAATTAACAGACAAAATTTATTACCGCCACACGGGTCACCCAGGTGGACTTCGTACGAGAACTGCATTAGAAATGCGTACAACTCGTCCGGTCCAAATGCTTGAGCTAGCAATCAAAGGTATGCTTCCTAAGAACAGCCTTGGTCGCCAAATGTTCAAAAAGCTTCACGTTTATGCTGGAGCTGAGCACAATAACCAAGCACAAAAACCTGAGAACTACGAATTACGCGGTTAATTAAAGGAGGGTATTTACGTGGCACAAGTACAATATTATGGCACTGGACGTCGTAAGCACTCCGTTGCACGTGTACGATTAGTTCCTGGTGAAGGCCGTATCGTTATCAACGGACGTGACATAGACGAATTTTTCGGATTAGAAACATTAAAGCTTATCGTTAAGCAACCACTTAACACAACAGAAACTAACGGCAAATATGACGTATTAGTAACTGTTCACGGTGGTGGATACACTGGACAAGCGGGAGCTATCCGTCACGGGATTTCTCGTGCGCTTCTTGAAGCAGATCCTGAGTACCGCGGATCACTTAAAGCAGCTGGATTCCTTACTCGTGACGCTCGTATGAAAGAGCGTAAGAAGTACGGACTTAAAGGCGCTCGTCGTGCACCTCAGTTCTCAAAACGTTAATCTTTCAAAAACCTGTTCTCCATTTGGAGAGCGGGTTTTTTTGTGCCATCTTTTCCCTTACCATCTTTTATGCAGTGTCGATAAGCCGTTATCTGCAGAACATAAACGTATGGAATAAAAATGCGTTACCAACACGCAAGAAGGGGAGAAAGTCGTGGCTATCGTTTTAAACAATTTCAGAGAAAAACAACGTTTTAAAAAAGAAAATTTTGAACGAAAAGTTCTACGGGACTTATCATTGCCTAACATAAAAAAAGAATTCCAACGGTTATTTCAACCGTTCTTTGAATACTCATTGCTTTACCAAAATGATATCGAGGATGCTTGTATTGATATGGCGATTGACGCTTATCTGCTTGGAGCGGGTTATAGCCGATTTGCTTATCACGGAGAGACATTGGAAAAAATTAAAGACCGTTCATATGATAAACAAAAAGCACTTGCCGACGGCTTATTTGAATATTGGCAATTTTGGTGCTGGGGAACTGAGATGATGATGGAATCACTTCATCTTTGCTGTGAAGCTTATATCCATGTTTGGTGGATGGAAGGCTATCGAAATGGTGAAAAACGCTACAGAATGAAACTTCATTAAGTTATAAATTTCTTCTTGTCCCATATACATAGTGATATATGGCTTGTATAGGGGGACAAAAACATGAAGAAATGGGTGAAGTGGGCATCACTTGCGCTAGGGTGTGCAGTACTGATTTTTATTTTCACCTATCATTTTTTAGATAATGATTCTTGGCGATCTTGGAACCTGCCGTTATCCGGAAAAATCATCGTAATCGATCCAGGTCATGGGGGTGCTGATGGAGGCGCCGTTGGTGACGGTGAAGTACTTGAAAAAGAAATTGCATTGAATATCTCCATGATGCTTCGTGATTATTTACAGGAAGCTGGAGCATTCGTAATTATGACACGAGAATCAGATAAGGACTTAGCTGAAAAAGGTACGAAAAAATTAAGACATCGCAAGTATGAAGACTTGAAAGCACGCAAAAAAATCATAAACAATAATGATGCGGACTTATTTATCAGTATTCATTTAAATTCACTGCCATCCTCCAGATGGAGAGGGGCGCAAGTTTTTTACCACCCTGGAAGAGAAGAAGGGGAAGGGGTATCTAAATTTATCCAAGATGAAATAAAAAGAAATCTTGAAAACACAAACCGTCTGGCAAAGTCGATTGAAGGGCTATATTTACTGAGGACAGCTGAAATACCCGGTGCATTAGTTGAAGTCGGCTTCTTATCAAATCCTAGTGAGCGCGAATTGCTAAAAACAAAATCGTATCAAAGGAAAGTAGCAGCTTCTATTTATCAAGGAATGCTCAGATATTATACAAATGAAACTCCTCCTGAATGAGGAGTTTTTCTTTTGGCAGTTTATTAAATGATTGTGTTCTTTAAAAGAAACTCCCCGGAACGGAAATCAAACTACTTCTTTAAAACCGCTTACATGCGAAAAAGGATGTTCATATGCTATACTGAAAAGGAATTTTACAGGTAAAGGATGTGTCTAAGTGCTTACAGAAGAAAAAGTCATTGAGCTACTAGGTTCTATTATAGATCCTTATTTACATAAAAGTGTTGTGGACTCCGGAAGCATTAGAGAAATAAAGATCAAAGAAGGATATGTCGGATTAAAACTAGCCCTTGCTCATACAGGTACACCTGAACAAATGCAGCTGCAGCAGCAAATTGTACAAGTACTAAAAAATGCAGGAGTAGAATCAGTCGGTCTTCGTTTTGAGAAAAGAGAAGATATTCAAACAGGCGAACAACAAGAAACACCGCAGCAGCCAGGAACTCCTTCACTTCTTTCAGGAAACAGCAAGACCGAGTTTATTGCGATCGCGAGTGGAAAAGGCGGAGTAGGGAAATCTACTGTCTCTGTTAACTTGGCGGTAGCTCTTGCTCGTTTAGGCAAGAAGGTAGGACTGATTGACGCTGATATTTACGGGTTCAGTGTTCCTGATATGATGGGAATTCAAGAACGCCCGAAAGTTAAAGGCGATCGCATTTTTCCTGTTGAACGATTTGGGGTAAAAGTGATTTCGATGGCATTTTTCGTGGAAGATAATGCCCCTGTCATTTGGCGCGGACCGATGCTAGGAAAGATGCTAATGAACTTCTTCAGCGAAGTCGAGTGGGGCGACTTAGATTATGTGCTTCTAGATCTGCCTCCTGGAACTGGTGATGTTGCATTAGATGTTCATAAGATGCTTCCGAGCTGTAAAGAAATCATTGTTACTACACCGCATGCAACTGCAGCATTTGTTGCAGCGCGAGCGGGTACAATGGCAATTAAGACGAACCATCAAGTACTCGGTATCGTAGAGAACATGTCTTATTTCCAAAGTGAAACAACAGGGGAAAAAGAATATGTATTCGGTAAAGATGGCGGGATGCGTTTAGCGGAAGAATTAAAAGTTCCATTGCTTGGCCAGATTCCTCTAGGTCAGCCTAAAGTGGACGAAGAAGACTTCGCACCGAGTGTTTATGAACGAACACACCCAATTGGTGAGCATTATATTAACATCGCTAAATCAGTTATTGAAAAGACAAAATAAGAAAAGGCCTCTCTTTATAGGGAGGCTTTTATTGTGTACTTTGTTCGCTTTTCTTAGCAGAAGCTTCTTTTTCCTTTTTTGAAATGGACTGATCAATTTCATCATGTGCCACTTTTTTAAGCATTTCTTGTATTTGAGCTTGAACGATTGGGCTGTTGAATGTTTCAAGCATTACTTTTTTCATTTCTTTCCTTACAGGCTGTGTATCAACAAGCGATAACAATTTTTGAGCCATTTGAGGATTTTGCATGATCTTCATAACCTCAGCTTGATATTGAGGATCTTTTATTAGTTCTTTCATCAGTTTTTCATGTTCTTTCCGCATACTTTTAGCAAATGCTGCTGAAAACTTAGGGTCTTTAAACTGCTTTTGCCAAAACTTTTCTCCTTTTTCAGAAAGAAGCTGCTTTTCAATCGTCTGTTTAATTACTTCTTGATCAACTAACATTTCTTGCTGAATTTCTTTATCGGATAATACTTCTTTGATGGCTTTTTTTCCTTCATCTGTTTTCAGCAAGTCAACGAGCATTTTCTTTTGTGTTTGGTAATCCATCTGGGAACTGCCTTGTGCTGTATTTTGAGCACAGCCAGTAAGACTGCCGGCTAGAATGATGCAAAAAAAGAACATATAAAGTTTTTTCAACGATTCCTCCTCCTTTCATTGGGTTCGTTACTGTTAGGATTGGTGTTTTGGACTTATTTATACTGGTTATTTAAAGGAAAACTGGCAATTTAAAAAGGACATTGGTACAATCGTTTACGGAGCATGTATGAGGGGGAAAACACGTGAAAATCAAAAGTTGGCTCTTTTTATTCTTTACTACACTCATCATTGGTATTATTGGTGCCATTGTAGTAGGTCTTTTCTTAAAATTGCCAGAAGGCGGCAGCTTTTTAGACTTTTTCTTATATATCCTTGGGTTAATCGGTTTTGGAGCTCTATTCAGTGTTTTTAGTCAAATGGGCTTTTTCGCGTATTTAACCGTTCATCGTTTTGGTTTGGGGATCTTTAAAAGCCACGGTCTTTGGAATGGTGTGCAACTTTTATTAATAGCAGTCGTATTGTTTGATTTGTTTTATTTAAGATATTCTTCTTTTCATAAAGAAGGGGAAAGTATTCTCAATTATATTGCCATTCCACTGCTTCTTTTAGCATATGGCATGATTGTTGCTTTCTTAAAAGTAAAACAAACGAACAATGTCGCATTTATTCCAACACTGTTCTTTATCACAGTAGTTACGGTTCTGGAGTGGGTGCCGGTTTTAAAAGAGAACAATACGTTATCTTTATGGATGGCATTTATTCCTTTGATCTTATGTAATACGTATCAAATATTGATGCTGCACAGATTGCTGCAATCTAATCAAAAAAAGCCTCTCGCTTCTTAACGTGCGAGGGCTTTTTTTAAGTTCATTGACAAGCGGCAAATCTCATTTTGTTTGCTTCATCGGTTACTTGTCGCATTCCGCACAGAGTGTGCAGGTGCTTAAGTTGGAGAAGTTGCAACTAGCTCGTTGTACTTTGCATCTGAATGAACATAAAAGATGGACTGAGATCGATTATTCATATTTTTTCGCGGTCAGGTTGTCGAAATTTGTAGAAAGACTTAATTGTTTTTTATGAGACTTAATTTAGATGAGTTAGACTTAATTTTCGAATATCAGACTTTATCTCGTTCTCAAGAAACTTAATCCTCTTTCAATTGACTTAATTAACGAAATCCATATACATTATCTAATTGGGGTCATGTCCTTAAGCAGGCTCTTAAAGGGTTATCGTATACAAAATGATCAGAAATCAAGAAAAGACCGATCTCCAAATGAAGAAGATCGGCCGTTTTTCCTTGTTTTAATTAACTTCCTTCGTATTTGCTGCTGTGTTTGCAATCATTTCACTGACACTTACAAGTTTAAATCCATCCGTTTTTAATTTTTCAATAATATGCGGCAGAGCTAAATGAGTTTGTTTAACAGAATCGGATGCATGTAACAAAATAATATCTCCAGCTTTTGTTCCGTCTGTAGCAGTTTCCACGATTTTATTTACACCAGGGTTTTTCCAGTCTTTCGTATCAATGCTCCAGTGCACAACTGTATGATGCAGGTCCTCAGAAATGTTTAAAACGCGATCATCAAAATTTCCGTTAGGCGGACGAAGAAGAGAAGTGGTCTTTCCAGAAACCTTTTTGATTTTTTCTTGAGCTAGAAGAATATCACGTTTAATCTGCTTATCTTCCCATTCTGTATAGCTTTTATATTGATAGCCCAGACTCGCCACTTCATGACCATCTTTTACAATTCGTTCTACAATTTCAGGGTGACGTTCCGCCCATGCTGCGGATAAGAAGAATGTACAGTTTTTTATGCCATTCTTTTTGAGTACATCCAATATTGGAGTAACCCGTTTATCACCCCAGCTAATGTCAAACGTCAAAGCCACTTTATTTCCCTTATCTTCTCCTTTATAGATCGCACGCGGTCCATCTTTTGATGAAAAAACGGATAACTGCTGCTGTCCTACAAAGGCGAGGGAGGCAGCAAAGAATGCTGCAAATACAACGACCATGTATTGTTTAAGTTTCTTGCCGTTAATAACATAAAAAAATTTCATAAAAACATATCCCCCTTGTCCATTATTCCTTACAAAATATTTATGAATTTCCGGACAAGATATGCAGAAAAATTTTCAAAGCTGAAAATAATAACGAACTCTTTTCCTGGCAACAATGATAAAAGGAATAAGAGCGGGGTGTTGTGTCTTGGTAGGGATGATGTTAAACCATCTGGAACTAAACGAATTTGAATATGTATTAAAAAAAGAGATGGAAGAAATACGGTATGATCTAGAGGATCAAAAACTTGATCATATCGTTAAACTCGTGCTCGAAGAAAGATATCAAGTCCTATATCGTTTGTTCTGCAGGTTCGCGAAACCGGCAGATTGCAGAAGATATATGAGAAAAACAGATGTTTTTTAATTTTTTCAGAAAAAGTGTTGACCATTATATAAATATGGTGGTATATTATTTCTTGTCGCTTTTACAAGGTGCGATTGAACAAAAAAAGATTCACTGAAAAAAGCTGTTGACATCAACTAGCCGACGGTGGTATCTTATAAAAGTCGCCAAAACGAGCGGCATTAAAAAAACAAGTTCTTTGAAAACTGAACAAAAGAAATAGGTAAGGAATTAAATTAATTCCGTCAGTTTTAAAATCGAGCAAGACAAACACTTTTATGGAGAGTTTGATCCTGGCTCAGGATGAACGCTGGCGGCGTGCCTAATACATGCAAGTCGAGCGAATGATGAGGAGCTTGCTCCTCTGATTTAGCGGCGGACGGGTGAGTAACACGTGGGTAATCTGCCTGTAAGACGGGGATAACTCCGGGAAACCGGGGCTAATACCGGATAATAAGAAGAAACGCATGTTTCTTTTTTGAAAGTCGGTTTCGGCTGACACTTACAGATGAGCCCGCGGCGCATTAGCTAGTTGGTGAGGTAACGGCTCACCAAGGCGACGATGCGTAGCCGACCTGAGAGGGTGATCGGCCACACTGGGACTGAGACACGGCCCAGACTCCTACGGGAGGCAGCAGTAGGGAATCTTCGGCAATGGGCGAAAGCCTGACCGAGCAACGCCGCGTGAGCGATGAAGGCCTTCGGGTCGTAAAGCTCTGTTGTTAGAGAAGAACAAGTACGAGAGTAACTGCTCGTACCTTGACGGTACCTAACCAGAAAGCCACGGCTAACTACGTGCCAGCAGCCGCGGTAATACGTAGGTGGCAAGCGTTATCCGGAATTATTGGGCGTAAAGCGCGCGCAGGCGGTCTCTTAAGTCTGATGTGAAAGCCCACGGCTCAACCGTGGAGGGTCATTGGAAACTGGGAGACTTGAGTGCAGGAGAGAAAAGTGGAATTCCACGTGTAGCGGTGAAATGCGTAGAGATGTGGAGGAACACCAGTGGCGAAGGCGGCTTTTTGGCCTGTAACTGACGCTGAGGCGCGAAAGCGTGGGGAGCAAACAGGATTAGATACCCTGGTAGTCCACGCCGTAAACGATGAGTGCTAGGTGTTGGGGGGTTCCACCCTCAGTGCTGAAGTTAACACATTAAGCACTCCGCCTGGGGAGTACGACCGCAAGGTTGAAACTCAAAGGAATTGACGGGGGCCCGCACAAGCAGTGGAGCATGTGGTTTAATTCGAAGCAACGCGAAGAACCTTACCAGGTCTTGACATCCTCTGACCACTCTAGAGATAGAGCTTTCCCCTTCGGGGGACAGAGTGACAGGTGGTGCATGGTTGTCGTCAGCTCGTGTCGTGAGATGTTGGGTTAAGTCCCGCAACGAGCGCAACCCTTGACCTTAGTTGCCAGCATTCAGTTGGGCACTCTAAGGTGACTGCCGGTGACAAACCGGAGGAAGGTGGGGATGACGTCAAATCATCATGCCCCTTATGACCTGGGCTACACACGTGCTACAATGGGTGGTACAAAGGGTTGCGAAGCCGCGAGGCCAAGCCAATCCCAAAAAGCCACTCTCAGTTCGGATTGTAGGCTGCAACTCGCCTACATGAAGCTGGAATTGCTAGTAATCGCGGATCAGCATGCCGCGGTGAATACGTTCCCGGGCCTTGTACACACCGCCCGTCACACCACGAGAGTTTGTAACACCCGAAGTCGGTGGGGTAACCCTTTTGGGAGCCAGCCGCCGAAGGTGGGACAGATGATTGGGGTGAAGTCGTAACAAGGTAGCCGTATCGGAAGGTGCGGCTGGATCACCTCCTTTCTATGGAGATTATGAGACAGCTAGTCTGTTTCGTAAGTACGCCTATTCTTCTTTTGTTCAGTTTTGAGAGAACTCAAAACTCTCAACTAAATAACATTTTTTCGTTCTTAAAGATCGGAAAGGTTATTTTAACTATGTTCTTTGAAAACTAGATATCGACATCCAAACAATATGCAAGGCAGATATATATTATTTATCTGCGCCAAGCAATAACTTTTTAAGTTAAGTTACGAGAAACGAAGAAATTCGAAGTTGATCGTAAGTTATAAGGTTAAGCTAGAAAGGGCGCACGGTGGATGCCTTGGCACTAGGAGCCGAAGAAGGACGGGACGAACACCGATATGCCTCGGGGAGCTGTAAGTAAGCATTGATCCGGGGATTTCCGAATGGGGGAACCCACCATCCGTAATGGGATGGTATCCATATCTGAATACATAGGGTATGAGAAGGCAGACCCGGGGAACTGAAACATCTAAGTACCCGGAGGAAGAGAAAGCAAATGCGATTTCCTGAGTAGCGGCGAGCGAAACGGAATCAGCCCAAACCAGAGGGCTTGCCCTCTGGGGTTGTAGGACACTCTATACGGAGTTACAAAGGAACGAGGTAGGTGAAGTGGTCTGGAAAGGCCAGCCGAAGAAGGTAACAGCCCTGTAGCTGAAACTTCGTTCCCTCCAGAGTGGATCCTGAGTACGGCGGGACACGTGAAACCCCGTCGGAATCCGGGAGGACCATCTCCCAAGGCTAAATACTCCCTAGTGACCGATAGTGAACCAGTACCGTGAGGGAAAGGTGAAAAGCACCCCGGAAGGGGAGTGAAATAGATCCTGAAACCGTGTGCCTACAAGTAGTCGGAGCCCATTAACGGGTGACGGCGTGCCTTTTGTAGAATGAACCGGCGAGTTACGATCCCGTGCAAGGTTAAGTTGAATAGACGGAGCCGCAGCGAAAGCGAGTCTGAATAGGGCGACATAGTACGTGGTCGTAGACCCGAAACCGTGTGATCTACCCATGTCCAGGGTGAAGTTCAGGTAACACTGAATGGAGGCCCGAACCCACGCACGTTGAAAAGTGCGGGGATGAGGTGTGGGTAGGGGTGAAATGCCAATCGAACACGGAGATAGCTGGTTCTCCCCGAAATAGCTTTAGGGCTAGCCTCGCGGCAAGATTCCTGGAGGTAGAGCACTGATTGGACTAGGGGCCCCCACAGGGTTACCGAATTCAGTCAAACTCCGAATGCCAGAGAATTATCCGCGGGAGTCAGACTGCGAGTGATAAGATCCGTAGTCAAAAGGGAAACAGCCCAGACCATCAGCTAAGGTCCCAAAGTATACGTTAAGTGGCAAAGGATGTGGAGTTGCCCAGACAACCAGGATGTTGGCTTAGAAGCAGCCACCATTTAAAGAGTGCGTAATAGCTCACTGGTCGAGTGACTCTGCGCCGAAAATGTAACGGGGCTAAACGTATCACCGAAGCTATGGCTTGTACCGTATGGTACAGGGGTAGGGGAGCGTTCGAAGTGCAGCGAAGTCAGACCGGAAGGACTGGTGGAGCGCTTTGAAGTGAGAATGCCGGTATGAGTAGCGAAAGACAAGTGAGAATCTTGTCCATCGAAAGCCTAAGGTTTCCTGAGGAAGGCTCGTCCGCTCAGGGTTAGTCGGGGCCTAAGCCGAGGCTGAAAAGCGTAGGCGATGGATAACAGGTTGATATTCCTGTACCACTTCCTTTCCGTTTGAACGATGGGGGGACGCAGTAAGGTAGGGTGAGCGCACTGATGGAATAGTGCGTCTAAGCAGTTAGGCTGTTGGATAGGCAAATCCGTCCAACGTGAAGGCTGAGCTGTGATGGCGAGGGAAATTTAGTACCGAAGTCCCTGATCCTACACTGCCAAGAAAAGCCTCTAGTGAGGAAAGATGTGCCCGTACCGCAAACCGACACAGGTAGGCGAGGAGAGAATCCTAAGATGATCGGGAGAACTCTCGTTAAGGAACTCGGCAAAATGACCCCGTAACTTCGGGAGAAGGGGTGCTCTGATAGGGTTTATCGCCCGAGAGAGCCGCAGTGAATAGATCCAAGCGACTGTTTAGCAAAAACACAGGTCTCTGCGAAACCGCAAGGTGAAGTATAGGGGCTGACACCTGCCCGGTGCTGGAAGGTTAAGAGGAGGGGTTATCCTTTTAGGAGAAGCTCTGAATTGAAGCCCCAGTAAACGGCGGCCGTAACTATAACGGTCCTAAGGTAGCGAAATTCCTTGTCGGGTAAGTTCCGACCCGCACGAAAGGTGTAACGACTTGGATACTGTCTCAACGAGAGACCCGGTGAAATTATAGTACCTGTGAAGATGCAGGTTACCCGCGACAGGACGGAAAGACCCCATGGAGCTTTACTGCAACTTGATATTGGATTTTGGTACAGCTTGTACAGGATAGGTAGGAGCCTGAGAAGCCGGAGCGCCAGCTTCGGTGGAGGCGTCGGTGGGATACTACCCTGGCTGTATTGAAATTCTAACCTAGAACCGTGATCCGGTTCAGAGACAGTGTCAGGTGGGCAGTTTGACTGGGGCGGTCGCCTCCTAAACAGTAACGGAGGCGCCCAAAGGTTCCCTCAGAATGGTTGGAAATCATTCGCAGAGTGTAAAGGCACAAGGGAGCTTGACTGCGAGACCTACAAGTCGAGCAGGGACGAAAGTCGGGCTTAGTGATCCGGTGGTTCCGCATGGAAGGGCCATCGCTCAACGGATAAAAGCTACCCTGGGGATAACAGGCTTATCTCCCCCAAGAGTCCACATCGACGGGGAGGTTTGGCACCTCGATGTCGGCTCATCGCATCCTGGGGCTGAAGTAGGTCCCAAGGGTTGGGCTGTTCGCCCATTAAAGCGGTACGCGAGCTGGGTTCAGAACGTCGTGAGACAGTTCGGTCCCTATCCGTCGCGGGCGCAGGAAATTTGAGAGGAGCTGTCCTTAGTACGAGAGGACCGGGATGGACACACCGCTGGTGTACCAGTTGTTCCGCCAGGGGCATAGCTGGGTAGCTACGTGTGGACGGGATAAGTGCTGAAAGCATCTAAGCATGAAGCCCCCCTCAAGATGAGATTTCCATCACGTCAAGTGAGTAAGACCCCTTAGAGATGATGAGGTTGATAGGTCTGGTGTGGAAGCGTGGCGACACGTGGAGCTGACAGATACTAATCGGTCGAGGGCTTATCCTTAAAAAAGCATAACGTTTGGAAACGTCGTATCTAGTTTTGAGAGAGCATGCATATTGATTTTAAAAATCGATAAAGATTCTCTTGATTTCTATAATGAAATATTATAAAATTTATCTTGTCCAACAGGATAAAGATTTTAAGATGTTACATATGTAACTTGGTCCAGTGATGATGGCGAAGAGGTCACACCCGTTCCCATACCGAACACGGAAGTTAAGCTCTTCAGCGCCGATGGTAGTTGGGGGTCTCCCCCTGTTAGAGTAGGACGTCGCTGGGCTATAGTCTTAAAATTAAAAGGATTTCCGTTTAGTGGATTGTATATTATTATGTTATTCCACAGTAGCTCAGTGGTAGAGCTATCGGCTGTTAACCGATCGGTCGCAGGTTCGAGTCCTGCCTGTGGAGCCATTTACTTTCTTTGCTTCCATAGCTCAGCAGGTAGAGTGCTTCCATGGTAAGGAAGAGGTCACCGGTTCGAGCCCGGTTGGAAGCTCCATATAAATAAAATAAATGGCCCGTTGGTCAAGCGGTTAAGACACCGCCCTTTCACGGCGGTAACACGGGTTCGAATCCCGTACGGGTCACCATATATTTTTCACGGAGGATTAGCTCAGCTGGGAGAGCACCTGCCTTACAAGCAGGGGGTCGGCGGTTCGAACCCGTCATCCTCCACCATTTATTTACTTGCCGGTTTAGCTCAATTGGTAGAGCAACTGACTTGTAATCAGTAGGTTGGGGGTTCAAGTCCTCTAGCCGGCACCATCAATTTTATTTTAACAAAAAATTAAATTGATAATGTTAGTCTTTTTTTTATATGTGGAGGGGTAGCGAAGTGGCTAAACGCGGCGGACTGTAAATCCGCTCCCTCCGGGTTCGGCGGTTCGAATCCGTCCCCCTCCACCATTTTTGTATAACTTCTAGAAACATAGGTAATAATTTTTTAATACTGCGGGTGTAGTTTAATGGTAAAACAAGAGCCTTCCAAGCTCTGGTCGTGAGTTCGATTCTCATCACCCGCTCCATTATCTTTTGTTGGGGCTTTAGCTCAGCTGGGAGAGCGCCTGCCTTGCACGCAGGAGGTCAGCGGTTCGATCCCGCTAAGCTCCACCATATACATAACTAATGACAATTCAGGCTGATGCCTGAATTTTTTTTATTGAATCGCAAGAAAGAAAACAAGAGAACACAACTGTTTGAAGATGGACGATTCCATCTTCATTTTTTAATTTAACTAATAAATATGTATTTCACTTCCGAAAGTCCTTATATTTTAGTATATCTATGCAAATTTTTGTCCAGTTGAACCATGAAAACCCTTACATATACAATAGACATAGGTATTTGTTTCTTTGTAATAAGGGAGGAAGAAAGAAATGAAGAAAGATATAACAATGATCGGTGTTCCAGTGGATTTAGGACAAATGCGCCGCGGTGTGGATATGGGACCAAGTGCCATCAGATATGCGGGGATTGTAGAGCGATTAGAAAACCTTCATTATAGAGTTGAAGATATGGGGAATATTGAAATCGCACTTCCTGAAAAACAGGATACAGCGAACGATGGAAAATTAAAAAACTTAAACGGTGTAATTGAGGCGAGTGAAAAACTTTCAGAAGCCGTTTCAGGAGTAATAAAATCAAATAAATTTCCACTCGTTTTAGGTGGAGATCATAGTATAGCTATCGGTACTTTAGCTGGGGTATCTAAGCATTATAAAAACCTTGGGGTAATCTGGTATGATGCCCATGGTGATTTGAATACGGCAGATACTTCTCCAAGCGGAAATATTCATGGTATGCCATTGGCGGCGAGTATAGGAATTGGCCATGAAAAGCTAACGAATATTAGCGGCTATGCTCCTAAAATTAAGCCTGAAAATATTGTAATTATCGGTGCGCGTTCTCTTGATGAAGGAGAAAGAGAACTCATTAAGGAAAAAGGCATTAGAGTATATACGATGCATGAAATTGATCGTCTTGGTATGACCAAAGTTATGGAAGAGGCGATTGAATACCTATCACATACAGATGGTGTTCATTTGAGCTTAGATCTTGATGGATTGGATCCTCATGATGCTCCAGGCGTAGGGACTCCTGTTCTTGGAGGAATTAGTTACAGAGAGAGTCATTTGGCTATGGAGATGCTTGCTGAAGCAGAAATTATTACTTCTGCTGAATTTGTAGAAGTAAATCCAATTCTCGATGAGAAAAACAAAACGGCTACAGTTGCTGTAGCTTTAATGGGATCTTTATTTGGTGAAAAACTTTTATAAATCTATAGTAAATGAAACAGTTGCTTCTGTATTTACGGGAGCAACTTTTCTTTATCATTTATAGTATCGTTGATTCTTTGGTACTGATTGAGTAGTTGATCGATTTCTTGAGAGAGTTCAACAACTTCCTCCGCAATTAAAGGAAGATGTTTTGATAACTCATTCATCTGCTGCCGGGAGTGTTCAATTTGTTCAATTAATACATCTCTATACATAGAATAACACCTCTCTAATGGGATAATTATTTTATAAACTTAATATTCCCAGGCATGTTTTTTTCAAAACCCCATTTTTAGAAAATTATACCTTTTCATTTCGTCAAATTCCGCGGCATGATAAAATAAAAAAAGAATAAAAGATGTTGAAACTTATTTCTGAAACAAACGTAAATAAAATCCGAGTGGTGATAATGAATGGATGCCTTAATAGCGAATATGGTTGCCCAAGTGAAAAAAGGGGACCAAGAAGCGTTTGAAGGCATTGTCGACCTTTTTAAAGATAAAATATACCGGCATTGTTTCCGGATGGTCGGCAATGGACATGAAGCAGAAGATTTAGCACAAGAAACTTTTTTAAAAGCTTACCGTAATATTGATAAATACAATAACGATTTTAAATTTTCAACTTGGATCTTTAGAATTGCAACAAACTTATGCATCGACCGATTAAGGAAAAAGAAGCCTGATTATTATTTAGATGCAGAAGTTCCGGGGACAGAAGGGGCGAACATGTATAGCCAGCTTGCTGTTGAAGATCCACTGCCTGAAGAGGTTGTAACCGAGAATGAACGCAAAAACGAATTGCAGCAAGAGATTATGAAATTACCTGAAAAATATCGGACAGCAATCATACTCAAATATGTAGAAGATCTATCATTAGAGGAAATAAGCCAGATCATGGATATTCCAGTTCCGACTGTAAAAACCCGTATACATCGAGGACGGGAAGCATTAAAAAAAGTATTCCAAATGGTTGTAAAAACGAGGTGACGATCAATGCAGTGTGAAGTTTCAACCTATGATGAATTGATGAATAAAGTACTGGATCACGAGGCAACTCCTGAAGAGGAACGCCAATTCTATGCACATTTGGAAGAGTGTGATTCATGTAAATTTGAGTATGAAATGCTAACAGGTACACTAAAAGAATTGCAGATAGAAACGGATTTAAAAGCCCCAGAGGGTTTTACGAAAGCCGTAATGGCAAAACTGCCAAGAGAAAAGCAGGCATTTAGATGGAAGCGATGGATGCAGCACCATCCGGCTCTAACAGCGGCAGCTATTTTTATGATATTTATGGCAGCTTCAGTGTTTACGACATTCAATCAAGAAGAATTAGCGGTTGTGAAAG
The DNA here is from genome assembly GCF_031582965.1 of Bacillus sp. NEB1478. NCBI lineage: Bacteria > Bacillati > Bacillota > Bacilli > Caryophanales > Bacillaceae > Bacillus > Bacillus sp. NEB1478. The sequence continues at coordinate 3,752,967 of NZ_CP134049.1, read as the reverse complement.
GACAAGGAAATCTGGAGATCCAGAAAGCAGACCGAATGGTTATCGTTCCAAAAGGAGAAACCATTAAAGGTGACCTTGTCGTTAAAAATGCTGATGTCCGGATTGAAGGAAAAGTAGATGGTAATGTAACTGTCATCAAAGGAAATCAATACGTAGCCTCAGCAGGCGAAGTAACAGGTCACAGTCAAGAAATAGAACAAGTTGTCGAATGGGTATGGTACAAGTTGAAATCTATATTTACGACAAAACAAGAATCTATGGGTAGTGGGTATGATAAGCCGTTGTCTGACGGCTTTTTTTATATTGTTGATTGATAAACGGCGAATCTCTTTGTCATTTTCATTTTTTCGGTGCTCATGTAGGAAAAACTACACGCTGCTCCCCGGAAACTTCACTTCCTCGATCTTCTTGTTTTTAAGTGAACAAATGATAGGGAAGATAAACGGAGAGACTCGTTGTCATGAATCTATTTATCAGCTTCCATGCTCAGTTTTCTAAATAATGAGGTATGCTATAATAAATAAGTTAAATCTATTTTGAAACTTCAGCTTGGAAATCATAGTAACCGAGTTGGGAGGGAAGATATGTTACCAATCGCAAACTTTAATATTTTTAATTACATTACACAAATCATTGATATTTTATTGGTGACCTACGTCATTTATAAGCTGATCATGCTGATCCGCGGAACGAAAGCCGTTCAATTGTTAAAAGGGATAAGCGTTATCATTGTTGTATGGTTTTTAAGCAGTGCGTTTGATCTTCGTACGATGTCTTGGTTAATGGACAAAGTCATTACATACGGATTGCTTGCCATCATTATCATTTTCCAGCCTGAACTCCGGCGTGCACTCGAACAGCTAGGGCGAGGAAAGTTCTTCTCCAGAGCAGGAATTCCTGAAGAAGAGGAAATTGAAAAATCGATTGCAGCCGTCGTAAAGTCAACAAACTACATGTCAAAGCGCCGAATTGGTGCCATTATTTCGATTGAAAGAGAAACGGGATTGAGTGAATATGTGGAAACGGGGATCCCGATAAAAGGTGAGCTTACATCCGAGCTCTTAACGAATATTTTTGTTCCAAATACACCACTGCATGATGGGGCTGTTATTATCAAGCAAAGTCAAGTTTATGCAGCGGGATGCTATCTGCCGCTTACAGAAAGTCCGTTCGTCTCAAAAGAACTTGGAACAAGACATAGAGCGGCACTTGGAATCAGTGAGGTAACAGATGCAGTAACGGTTATCGTTTCAGAGGAAACAGGCACGATCTCTCTTACGAAGAATGGAGAGATTTATCGTAACTTAGAGGAAGAATCGTTAAAGAATTTATTAAATGCGGAATTAATTATTTCACATAAGTCTACTTCCTCAAATCGCTGGAATTGGAGGGGGAAGAAAAATGGACAAACTCCTTAATAGTTCATGGTTTGTAAAAATCATTGCTTTCCTCCTTGCTCTAATGATGTACACAGTGGTTTCCATGGAAACACAAGAAGAAGCGACAAACCGTACATTCTGGACAAAAATGTATAAAGAAAGCGAAACACTACAGAATATACCGATCAAACCTTACTTTAATGAACAGAACTTTGTACTGACTGATCTGCCTGCTTCAGTAGATGTTACTTTAAGCGGATCGAGCCGTTTAATTACAAAAGCGACAAAAGTCGATAAAAATTTCGAAGCCTATATTGACTTAACAGATAAGAAGCCTGGAGATAACAGGGTGAAGGTACAGGTAAACGGGTTGCCAGATGGAGTAGAAGCGAAAGTTAAGCCAGCTTACGTCAATGTAACACTTCATAAGAAAATTACAAAAGAGCTGCCAGTCAACGTTGATTTGAAAAATACAAAAAAACTTCCAGAAGGCTATACAACGGGGGATGTTGAATACACACCTAAATCCGTTAAAGTAACGGGTGCGGAAGGCATGGTAAATCAGATCTCATTTATTTCCGGCTATATTGATGTCGGCAAAGCAAATGAAGCAGTAAGAGCAAAAGTTCCTTTGCGAGCGTATAATCAACAAGGTGATCTTATTGATGTGAAAATTGATCCAGCAGTTGCTGATGTGAATGTACCGATAAAAAAACCGCAAAAAACGGTACCAATTTCAATAGAGACGAAAGGTCAATTAGAAGAGGGGCTTAAGCTTGCATCTGTCACCTCTAGTCCTAAAGAACTCACACTTACTGGTACGACTTCTGCATTAAACCAATATGATGCTTACAAAGGCATTTCAATAGATTTAAGCAAGATTAAGAAAGATACAACCTTAACCGTTGATGTCCCTGTTCCTGAAGGCATTGAAACGGTTTCGAGAAAAGAAGTAACCGTCACTGTAGATGTTGAGGAAGAAGAAGTAACTAGAACCTTTACAGATGTACCTTTAAAATTGCTGGGTGTAGATGAGAACAAAAAAGCTACCTTTATAGATCCAGCAGAAGGCAAGGGTGATGTTACAGTAAAAGGTAAAAAAGAAGTCCTTGATTCTATAGATAAAGCAGACCTGCAGGGTATTGTAGACGTCAGCAAACTGGAACAAGGCAAATATGATGTAGAAATTGATTGGAAAAATCCTGCTGATATTGATCTGACTGAAGCAGTTCAAGAAGCCAGTGTGGAAATACAAACCGAAACTAGCAGTCAATAGATGAAGGAGAGAGCAGTAATGGGAAAATATTTTGGTACAGATGGTGTGAGAGGCGTAGCAAACTCGGAGCTTACACCTGAACTTGCTTTTAAATTAGGACGTTTTGGAGGATATGTTTTAACGAAGGATGTAAAAAAGCCAAAGATCCTAATCGGACGAGATACACGAATTTCAGGACAAATGCTCGAGGGAGCACTTATAGCGGGACTTTTATCAATCGGTGCAGAAGTTATGCGTTTAGGTGTAATTTCTACTCCAGGTGTTGCCTATTTAACAAAGATACAGGGTGCACAAGCTGGAGTAATGATTTCAGCTTCTCATAATCCAGTCGCAGATAACGGGATAAAATTCTTTGGAGCTGATGGCTTTAAGCTATTAGACGAGCAAGAAGCTGAAATCGAAGCTTTACTTGATAAAGAAACGGATGAACTGCCGCGCCCTACCGGTGGTGATTTAGGCTCTGTCAGCGACTATTTCGAAGGCGGACAAAAGTACTTGCAATATTTAAAACAAACGATTCCTGGAGATTTCTCAGGATTGCATATTGCTCTTGATTGCGCACATGGAGCGACTTCATCACATGCTCCACATCTTTTTGCGGATCTTGAGGCAGATATCTCAACAATGGGCACTAGTCCGAACGGATTGAATATCAATGATGGTGTTGGAAGTACACATCCTGAAAAGCTGGCTGAACTTGTAAAAGAAAAAGGGTGTGACATGGGGTTAGCATTTGATGGTGATGGAGACAGATTGATTGGAATCGATGAAAATGGAGATATTGTAGACGGTGACCAAATCATGTTCATCTGTGCAAAATACCTAAAAGAGCAAGGACGTCTTAAAGAAGATACAGTTGTATCCACGGTTATGAGCAACCTTGGTTTTTATAAAGCAGTTGAAGCAAATGGTTTAAAATCTGCACAAACGGCTGTTGGCGATCGCTATGTTATGGAAGAAATGCGCAAAAACAATTTTAATCTTGGCGGAGAGCAGTCTGGGCATATTATTTTCTTAGACTACACAACAACAGGTGACGGTTTGTTATCTGGTATCCAGCTAGCTTCAATTGTTAAAGCAACAGGTAAACCTCTTTCTGAGCTAGCAGCTGAAATGGAGAAGTTTCCTCAGCTATTAGTGAATGTTAAAGTAGCGGACAAATCAAAACTAAGCGGGAACGAAGGAATCAAAACAGCGATCGACAAAGTGGAAACTGAGCTTGAAGGCAACGGAAGAGTGCTTGTACGACCTTCAGGAACTGAGCCGCTTGTACGTGTAATGGTGGAAGCTCCTAGCGAAGAACTGTGCGAAAAGTATGCTGATGAAATTGTAGAAGTCGTTAAAAAAGAGTTAGTATAAAAAACAGCATTCATCCCCAGAAACGTAAAAAAGGCTCGAAACATATGCATATGCGGCTCACACAACGAGCTGTGTATGCATACTTTTTTATTATGCAGCTAATCAAGGTTCGATTTTTTCAGAAATCGGGAAATAATAATAATTGACGGTTGCGAAAAACACGTGTATGATTATTTTTGTTTACTCTAAAAAAAGGAAGGAGTTTACAATTATATCTTCATTTAAAAGCGCCTGAACTGCTGACCGGAAAAGAGCAGTTGACGAGGAAGAGGTTCATCGATTATTCGGCGGATGCCTCTCGGAACAATCACTTCCGTAAGCTTTTGTTCAAACCAGGTAAGGTGACTTCCTGTACAAAGACGAAAGCAAGTGACAAACCCAAAATACAAATAGAAAACATAGGTGGGGTTGTGAGCCCCGCTCACGGCCCCCCCTGTGAAAGCTGTCAGCAGAGCGTGATGGCTTTAAGGAGGACGTTTATTTATGTGTGGAATCGTAGGTTATATTGGAAATCAGGATGCAAAAGAAATCTTATTGCGTGGTCTTGAAAAGTTAGAATACCGCGGATATGACTCAGCAGGAATCGCAGTATTGAACGAAGACGGAGTTCACGTGTTTAAAGAAAAAGGGCGTATCGCTAACCTTCGTGAAGGTGTAGATCTTAGTGTTGAAGCACCAGTAGGAATCGGTCATACACGTTGGGCTACACACGGGGTTCCAAGCAAAGTGAATTCGCATCCACACCAAAGTTCAACAGAACGTTTTACATTAGTGCACAATGGTGTAATCGAAAACTATGAACAAGTGAAGAAACAATACCTTTCAAGTGTAACAATGCTGTCTGATACAGATACTGAGATTATCGTTCAGCTTGTCGAGTATTTCGTAAATGAAGGTATGGAAGTGGAAGAAGCTTTCCGACGCACATTGTCAGAACTTAAAGGTTCTTATGCGATCGGTCTTCTAGACAACGAAAACCCTGAAACCATCTATGTTGGAAAAAACAAAAGTCCGTTATTGGTAGGTCTTGGTGAAGGATTTAACGTTATTGCAAGTGATGCAATGGCAATGCTTTCTCAAACAAATCAATACGTTGAATTAATGGATAAAGAAATTGTAATTGTAAAAAGTGACAGCTGCACAATCAAAACGCTTGATGGAACAGTTGTAGAACGCGAACATTATACAGCAGAACTTGATGCAAGCGACATCGAGAAAGGTACGTATCCTCATTTTATGTTAAAAGAAATTGATGAGCAGCCTTTCGTAATGCGTAACATTATTAATCAATACCAAAACGAAGACGGAAACCTTAAGCTTGATGACGATATTCGTGCAGCTATGAAAGGTGCAGACCGTATTTATATTGTAGCGTGTGGAACTAGCTACCATGCTGGACTAGTTGGAAAACAGCTGATTGAAAACATCGCAAACATTCCTGTAGAAACACACATTGCGAGTGAGTTCGTTTATAACATGCCGCTGTTATCTGAAAAGCCATTGTTCATTTTTATTTCTCAATCAGGTGAGACTGCAGACAGCCGTGCCGTATTAGTTGAGATCAAAAGACTAGGTCACAAAGCTTTAACGATTACAAACGTACCAGGATCAACGCTTTCCCGTGAAGCAGATTATACACTTAACTTGTATGCTGGTCCTGAAATCGCGGTTGCATCTACAAAAGCTTACACAGCACAAATTGCTGTACTTGCTATTTTAGCGGTTGACTCTGCTCGTGCAAAAGGACTTGAGTTGGAATTCAATCCGCTTCAAGAGCTTGCAATTGTAGCGAATGCAATTGAAGTTTTATGCAATCAAAAAGAAGAGATGGAGAAAATTGCACGCGAATACTTAGCAGTAACACGCAACTGTTTCTTCATTGGCCGTTCTGTTGACTTCTACGTATGTCTAGAAGGATCTCTTAAGCTAAAAGAAATCTCTTACATCCAAGCAGAAGGTTTTGCTGGTGGAGAATTAAAGCACGGTACAATTGCATTGATCGAAGAAGGTACACCAGTTATCGCTCTAGCTACACAAGAACACGTTAACTTAAGTATCCGCGGTAACGTGAAAGAGGTAGCGGCACGCGGCGCTTATACATGCGTGATCTCTATGGACGGATTACAAGAAGAAGACGATCGCATCGTACTTCCTAAAATCCACCCATACTTAACACCGCTAGTATCTGTAGTACCTATGCAGCTGATTTCTTACTATGCAGCGCTTCACCGCGACTGTGACGTAGATAAGCCGCGTAACCTAGCTAAATCAGTAACCGTTGAATAGAAATGAACTGAAAATAATCAAACCCATCTCCGATAATGGAGATGGGTTTTTTTGTTGTGAATTGAGACAGTTAGGTTTTTATTCCTAGTAAGAGTGGTAAAAAAGAGTATGACCATTTAATGGGAGGTTTTGATTTGAAAGTCGCTGTAGTCGGTGCTTCTGAAATTGTTGGTGAGTATGTTTTAAAAGCGTTAAATAAACGAGGGTATGAAACGGTAGCCGTTATAAGTGAGATCAATCGAAAGCCTGATATGCACAAATTAGGTGCAACAGAGGTAGCGGTAAGTACTGAACATAATTTTAATGAAGTATTTTCTGAGTGTGATGCTGTTATTTATATTTCTGGGTCCAGTCACAGGGCTGGAGGAAATAAATCCGTTCTTATTGATCATCAAGAAGTGAATGATTCGATTAGAGGAGCCAAAAATCTTGGCATAGAGCGGTTTGTTCTCATGAGTGCGGTTCGTGCACACGAACCTGAAAACAGCGATTTACGGAAAATAGGAGCGAAGCATGCACCAGATGAGCTTTTGCAAAAGGAAGATTTTAAGTACACCATTATTCGGCCAAGTCGGCTAGTGGATAAGCCAGGTACAAGAATGATTCAAACTGGTGAAGGTTTGAGCATAGACGGAGAAATATCAAAAGAAGATGCTGCATCTGTTTTAGTAGAAGTATTAAATAATGAAGCAGCCTTTTATCAAATAATTGAAGTTACAGCAGGGAAGATTCCGATAGCTAAAGCCTTTTAAATTGTAAATGGATTGTTGATGAGGAAAAATGCAGAGAAGGTGTTGATAAAGTGGGAATTACGGATTATTTAGTAATTGGACTAATTGTTTTAATCGGTTTGCTTATTTTGATCCCCCTAGGATTCTTTATCATGTTATATATAAAAGATGATCGCCAAAAACAGCATGCTATACTGCGTAATTTCCCAGTACTCGGAAACATTCGGTATATGAGTGAAAAAATCGGTCCTGAGCTGCGCCAATATCTTTTTAATAACGATAATGAAGGGAAGCCTTTTTCAAGAAAACAATATCAGGATGTTGTTAAAGCCGGCAAATATAAAGAAAGATTGATCGGATTTGGTTCAAATCATGATTTTGAAGCAGAGGGCTTTTATATCCGTAATACACTTTTTCCGAAGCAGCGTGATGAATTGAAAGTCGATAATACAGACAAGGTTCGCACGAAAACGTATAAAGTGGATAAGGACGGTCTTTTTACTAGAAAAGAACATCACGAAGAAAAATTGGTCGATCCTTATTTATTAAGAGATGAGGACGCAGTTGTTATAGGTGAACAAACATGCCGTACACCTTTTATAGTAAAAGGATTAGTAGGACAGTCCGCTATGAGTTTTGGTGCACTTGGCGAAAATGCAATTACCGCCTTATCGAAAGGGCTAGGACTTGCAAAAGGAACGTGGATGAATACAGGTGAAGGCGGTCTGTCTGACTATCATTTAGCAGGCAGCCCTGATATTATTATGCAAATTGGACCTGATCTGTTTGGAGTAAGAAAGCCGAACGGAGAATTTTCTTGGGAAGAATTTAAGAAAAAGAGCCAGATGGATCAGATAAAAGCCTTTGAACTGAAACTCGCCCAGGGTGCAAAAACAAGAGGCGGACATGTTGAAGGAGAGAAGGTAACGGAAGAAATCGCAAAAATTCGGCTAGTAGAGGCTGGTAAAACCATAAACAGTCCGAACCGTTTTTATGAATTTGATAATCCATCGTCTATGTTCGAGTTTATTGAAAAACTAAGAGATGTTGGCGGTAAGCCAGTTGGGATAAAAATTGTTGTAGGAGATTTGGATGCTTTGGAAGATATGGTTGCGACTATGAAAGAAAGCGGGAAGGGCCCTGACTTTATAACCATTGATGGTGGCGAAGGAGGTACAGGAGCAACCTTTCAGGAGCTTGCAGATGCAGTAGGGTTGCCGATCTCAGCTGCTTTGCCTGTTATGGATGAAATGCTTACGAATTATGGTATACGTGACAGAGTTAAATTAATCGCATCTGGAAAACTTATTACTCCTGATAAAGTCGCCATTGCACTTGCGATGGGTGCTGATTTAGTGAATATTGCAAGAGGTTTTATGATTAGTGTGGGCTGTATTATGGCACAGGTCTGTCATACGAACAATTGCCCTGTAGGCGTGGCTACTACTAATAAAAAGCTTCAAGATGGTTTGAGTATTGAGGAGAAACATTATCGGGTTGCAAACTATGTGATTTCCTTACGTGAAGGACTTTTTAATCTAGCAGCAGCAGCAGGACTGGATTCACCTGCAAAATTCAAACGGAAACATATCGTCCATAAAGATGATTTAGGACGAATCTCTCATGTTGAGGAAATCGTTCATGCCGCGTTCCGGGCACAGAAGAATAAATAAGATAAAACAAAAACTCATCTTTTAAAATTAAGGATGAGTTTTTTCGTGATTTACATTCTTTTTGATAACTTATTCATTTCTTTATCTAACTGCCCAAAAAGGATTAAACGATACATACGAAAATCTGCTCGAAGTGACCAAAACGGATGACCGAATGTAGCAGGTTTATTCCCTTCAATAAAGAAATGGCTAAACCAAGCGATTCCGTATGCTACAACAGGCGCCAGCAAAAGAAACCACAAACTGCTCAAAATAGCGAGCAGGATAAAGATGAATACAAACGATGTGCCAACGAAATGCCAGGCTCTTGTCGAGGGCTTGCTATGCTGAGAAAGATAAAATGGCCAAAAATCCTCGTAATCATTAAACTTCATTTTCAATTCCTCCCTATTCATTTTAATATTTCTTTTAGTTTGAGCAAATCCCTTTTGTGTATTAATAGTAATCTTAAAAAGGAATGACAGGTTTCTATAAAGAATGTGATAAGTATTCATTTGAAAAAAGTTGTTGACCTTGTTGTGCACAACACGGTTTATGATGAATTTGCAGGTGGTGATGTAACATGTATAAAGTGAGTGAGTTTTCACAAATGACTGGATTGAGCAAGGAGACATTGAGGTATTATGCTGAGGTGAAGTTATTAGAACCTGCATTCATAGACCGCCGAAATAACTACAGATACTATGATAATGGATCTTACTTGGTTGCGATGATTCTTGTAAGTTTGCGTAAATTCAATTTTACGATACAAGAGATGAAAACAGTTATAGAAGATGAATCTTTTGAGAATCTGGAGAGAATTTTAGTGAACAAGAAACAGGATATTGAAAAAAAGATAAGTGCACTGAATAGCACGATGGATGAAATCGAGCAATTTTTACAATGGGGAAAAGAGGGGAAATAAGAATGATTACATGGAGTGAAGAGAAAGTAATACCCGTTCAAATAGACAAAGTGTGGGAGCTGTTTGAAGATCGTAATCTTCAGAGAATCATGCCTAATGTTGTAGATCATAAACCGCTTGAAATAAAAGAAGGTGTAATAGGTTCAACCTATGAACAAAAATATAGAGAGGGCAAGAGAGTCGAGACATATATTGTAGAATATACGGAATATGAAAATACAGATTCGAAAAAACATAAAAAAATGGAGTTCACACTCGGAAAAGCATTTGAAGTGGAAGCGGCTTTTACATTGATTAAAGTAGATGAAAACAGTACGAGATTTATTTATAAAGGGCAAAACAAAGGGATAAATTTTTTAGGCAGAGTATTATTAAAAATAGCAGGGGACAAAAACAACAATAAAGTAGTACAAGATTTTATGGAGCTTGTAGAAAAGGAAGCATTGAAATAATTATTATATGCTTATGCATAACAAGATGTTTTATATTCCATCCTAAAAGGTAGATTTAAGAGAGAGTAACTTTAAAGGAGTGGAAGAAATGGATAAAGCAGAATTAAAGAATAAAGTCCTAGAAGAACTAGAGAAAAGACAAACTGGAGTTCTTGCAACCGTAAAGCAGAACAAACCACATTCTAGATACATGACGTTTTTCCACGAAGATCTCACATTTTATACGCCTACGAGTATTGAGACTCATAAAGCAGAAGAAATTAAAGAAAATCCGAATGTTCATTTATTAGTTGGATATGAAGGCGAAGGTTACGGAGATTCTTATCTGGAAGTAGAAGGCATCGCAACTATCCAAGATGATATTGCTCTAAAAGAAAAATATTGGTCTGAACAAATGTCTCATTATTTTAACGGGCCAGAAGATCGGAACTATATCCTTTTGAAAATTAAACCATCATCCATAAGGCTGATGAATAGCGATGAAAATGCACCGTTAACATTAGAACTGTAAACAAATGTCTCTCTTTTGAAAAAAAGAGAGGCTTTTTTTATTTTCTAGAGAAATTAATATTAGGTAAATTTTTCTAATTTCGAATAACTAATTGCAGTTTGTTCGTCTTAACATTAAGGGGGAATATATATTGAAAAAATTATGGGGATTATGCATTGTTATCTTATTATTCGCGTTAGCGGCTTGCTCCGATCAGGATTCAGAAAAGAAACCGGAGTTTACTGTAAAGGATGCTATCAAAAAAAACCATGTCGTTATTCAAAACCAGTCAGATAAAACAAATGAATTATTAACGGGAGCAGTAAAAGCAGAAAACCTGCAGCCCATGTTCACATTTTTAGATGATGTAAATGAAGGAAAAGAAAGTAAGGTCCAGATAACCGTTTTTAATAAACAAGGAAAATCGACTACGAGTGACCTGCATTTTATTAATAAAGATAAAACGATTTTCACGAATTATGAAAAGAGCTATGGCATGCCAACGGGTAAAATTGAATGTATGAATGTAAGGGAAAGCAATGAGAGTCTCCAATTGGATGGGTGTAACGGTGATCTTTCTACGATACTAGCGATAAAATACAATATTAGAGAGTACGTGCTTGCCAGTAAAGAATATAAAAAAACGATAAAAAAATAGGGGGATGGGATGTCATGCCGTATATCGTAAAAGACAGTTTGATGTCACTAATATTATCGATTGTAGGAATTGTTTTACTAGGTTCGGTTCCCTTTATGTTTCAAGGAATGGCTTTTCAAGCCGGCACATATTTCGATGGGGTGAAAGAGCTTTTAAACAAGCTTATGCATCCATCGGAACTTATGTATTTTACTGCTAGTGGCGGAGGAGGACAATACTCACTCTTCCCAGATTTGTGGTCCATTTACAGCTACTCTTTAACGATCTTATTTTCTGCTTTTTTTATCGCACTGATCCTCGCTTTGTTATTTGCTATTTTTATTTTTTCACTTCCACCGAGAGCTACAGAAAAAATCCGTGTTTTTTCATTTGTATTTGAATCCATACCAGACATCATGATCGCTATTGGCATGCAGTTTTTTATCATTTGGTTCTTCAAAAAAACGAACATTCTCTTATTTGAAATCGTTTCTTTTTCTGATCAAAAAACTTATTTTGTACCGACTTTTTGCTTAACGGTACTCCCAACACTTCTAATCTTAAGGATTTTACTATTGAATATGGAGGATGAGCTAGGAAAGCTATATGTCGACACGGCAAGAAGTAAGGGACTGAGCAGGTTCAGAATTCTCTGGAGGCATGTCCTCCCAAATACACTTCTAAGTGTTTTTCATCAGTCGCGAAATATTTTATGGTTTATGCTCTCTAATTTATTGATGGTAGAATACTTGTTTAATATTTATGGTATCACCACGTTTGTTAGGGAGAACGGTGAACCAGCCATTTTCACCATTTCTATGATTTTATTGTTTGTACCGATGTTTTTATTTTTCACAGCGGGCAGAATTTTAACGTATAAATGGGTTGGTGAAAAATGATAAGGAATATTTGGAAAGAGCCATTTTTTATTATTGGATTCCTTTTTGTCGCGGGAATACTATTATTTAGTTTTTATCATCAATTTATAATGGATAACAAAATTTATGAGGATCAATATATGTATAACGCAGAAGGAACTCCTTTTGATAAGGCACCATTTGAACCGTCTAGTAAATATTGGTTTGGCAGTGACAGAATGGGAGTCGATTTGTTTTTCCAACTCGTTTCTGGAGCGAAATATACATTAGGGATTGCCTTTTTAGCAAGCTTGCTAAGAGTAGCCTTATCATTCTTTGGGGGCATTTTGCTAGTATGGCTCGGGAGGACGATCTCAATTATTAAAGGCTTATCACAATCCTTTTATTATGTGCCAGCAGCTCTTCTTATCTTCTTTATAGTGGGACCCATTATGAAAGCGGAGGTAATTACATTTTGGGAAAAAGTATTTTTCGAAATGTTTTTTATCGTACTGATCGCCGTCCCCAACACAGCGATACTCATTAAAGAAGAAATCAGTTTAATAGAGCGGGAAGAATTTATTACAAGCGCAAAGTTAATAGGCAGCAGCCGATTAAGGATCTTGTGGAAACATATTATGCCTCACTTATGGCCGAAACTGATTTTGATCTATGTACAGCAAGTCATTGCCGTTCTTCTCTTACTGGCACATTTGGGAATATTGCAGATTTTTATTGGCGGGACGACAATGCGTGAATTCGCAATGGAGTTCATGATACCGGCATCTAATTCTAATGAATGGTCAGGTTTGTTAGGAACTTATTATTATCAGCTTAAACTTGCACCATGGCTGGTGTTTTTTCCGGTAATGAGCTTTGCCCTAGTGATTTTAGCTTTTAACTTTATGGCTGAAGGTTTAAAAAGGGCAACTTACCAAATAACTGGCAGGAAAAGAGGCAAGAGAATCGAAAAGAACAATAAACAGCCGCTTCCTAGCCATGTTTCATTTACTTTTATATCAGATCAAAGAACCGGATAAAGAAAACTTGGCTGACGACAATCCTTTTCTGTCAGCCCTAGTTGTACTTATACTAACGACTTTAACATGTTGCTGCGTCGAACATCAGCCTCTTAAAAATTTATACTTTTCTGATAATGTAAATAAAAAAAGGCAAGAGACTGAACTCTCGCCTTTTTCTTTCTGTTATCTAGTAAACGACGCACCGATAATAATGAGAAGGATAAAGAGCACGACAATTATCGCAAAAGCGCCGCCGCTGCCACCACCATAACCACCATAGCCATAGCCGCCACACGGATTGCAGCAACCATAACCTTGATAACCCCAGTTACGTTGATTTTGTTTTTTTCCAAACATGCTGTAATTCCTCCTTCGTTCTTGTGCCATTTGCTTTCCATACAGTGTATGTCCCAAGAGAAGGAGTGACAGGGACAAAACCCTATGTTTTCTTAAAAAAGTTAATAAAATTGGAGGAATGTAAGGTGAATGAAGTAATAGTTAAATATAAAAATTTTACAAAGTGGCTAGAAACAATAAAAAGGATGCCAGAAGAATATTGGCTTGTTGAGATAAAAGAAGGAAAATGGTCAGTTGGCGAGATCGTTTCCCATATAAAGGCATGGGATAATTTCGTGTGGAATGAAAGAGTGGAGTACTTCATCAACGGTACCGAATTAACAAATAAAAATTTTGACCCAGAGGAAATAAATAAAAATGCTGCAGATGAGGCGAGATCTGGAATATCAAAGAATGAATTAATCCATGAAGTAGTAGAGTGTCGATTTTTTGTTGCGAAAATGCTCGAAGAAGTGCCTGCTCCAATATGGGAAAGAAAAATCGAGCTAGGAAAAGGTGTTGTAACATTATCGGAGTATATAGAGGGTCTTGTAGAACATGATCAGCATCACCAATCACAGATTGAAGAATTTCTTTTATTTAAAGGAATCGATATACACAAGCAAGAAGTGTAAACAAATGGGAAATGAAGTCGAATTTCCCCGGAAATTATCTTAGGAAATAAAAAAGTAACCCGACATTATTCGCGGGTTACTTTTTTCGTATTAATTTTCAGGAGATTTAGAAGTTGTATCTGATGTGTTCGTTGTACCTGTCGTTCCGGTAGTTCCAGTAGTACCTGTAGTTGTTCCGTTCGTTTCCCCTGTTGTTGGCGGTGGATCTGTTGTTCCTGGATCTGTCCCAGGGTCATCAGGGTTATCTGGATCTGTTCCTGGATCATCGGGATTATCATCATCAGTTGGCGGCGGTGGATCCGTTGTTCCTGGATCATCTGGATTATCAGGTTCATCTGGATTTCCAGGTTCAACTACTGGCGGTTTATCGCCTGAGCCGTTATCATCATCGGTTTTCTCGTCTTTATCTGTTTTTTTATCATTTTCTTTCTCTTTGTTTTTCTCTTTCTCTTTGTTCTTGTCCTTGTCCTTATTATTCACTTTGTCTTTATCTGTATTGGTCGTTTTTGCCTTTCTTTCTTTTACTGGTTTTACAAGCTCTTTCGTTGAAGTTCCTTTAACAATTAATTCTCTTGTCACATTAGAGCTGTTCTTATCTTTTGAAATGTATCCAGTTTCTTTATTTACATAAATCTCATCAACGGACTTGGGCTGTTCGAATCCAGCCGTTTTCTTATCTTTAGAAACTTCAGATACGATAGATTTAAAGATATATTTAGCAATCTTTTGGTCTTCTGGTGTTAAGTATTGTTCACTAGTTGTTTTGTCATAACCAGTCCAGACAGCTGCAGTATAGTTAGTTGTATATCCGGCAAACCACGAATCACTTGAACCTTTCTCAATATCTACTCCTTCTGGCATGTTTGTTGTGCCAGTTTTACCAGCAACTTCAAGTCCCGGTATGGCAGCCAATGTTCCAGTTCCTCGTTCAACAACGTCTTTAAGCATATCTGTAATCATGTAAGCAGTGTAATCATGCATGGCAGCAACAGGTTTTGATTCATATGTTTTTTCATAGCCGTCTGTGAATACAACTTTTCTTAGAGTAGTAGGTTCATGATATATTCCTTTATTACCGAATGCTGTGTATGCACCGGCAATTTCTAACGGTGACGGTCCGCGGCTAAACCCGCCTATTGCATATGCAGGTGTAGCATTTTCAATATGGATGCCTAGTTTGTCGGCGAAACCGACTGCATTCTTAGATCCTACCTCCATAAAGGTTTTGATAGCAGGAATATTGTAAGAGTTAACAAGGGCTTCTCTCATTGAGATTTCTCCATGAAATTCATCATCCCAGTTGTTGACTTCCCAATCTCCAATTTCTAATTTTTCATCTTTGATTTGTTTATATGTTGGGTACTTTAACTGATCAATAGCAGGACCATAATCAAGGATGGGTTTAATCGTCGATCCAGGCTGTCTTTCTATATCAGTAGCATAGTTAAAGCCGCCTATTACATCATCTTTATTAGTTGTGCGGTTTCCGCCGATCGCCCGGATAGCTCCAGTCTTTGTATCGAGCAGCGCTACACCCGCTTTAAATTTGTCGCTAGGGTATTTTACAAATTCGTCTGTTGCCAGCACTTTTTCTGTATGTGATTGTGCTTTTGGATCGAGTGTTGTGTATATTTTTAATCCGCCTTCATAGATTGCTGGTTCAGAAACACCTTTTTTCTTCAGTTCTTTAATCACTTGCTGAATAAAAGATTCATATTTTAGACGGTTTCCTTGGTTTTTTACGAGTGAATCAGTAACAGGTGTTTTTAAGGCTTTATCCATTTCCTCTTTCGTTATAGCTTCATTTTTGTACATTAAATGAAGTACCGTATTTCGTCTTTCTTCAGCTTGTTTAGGATGAAGAAAAGGGTCATAACCGCTTGGTCTTTGAGGAAGGCCAGCTAACAAAGCGGCTTCTGCAGGTGTTAAATCGGATAATGGCTTATTAAAGTATGTTTTTGATGCTGTAGCTACACCATAGGCACCGCTGCCAAAGTAGATTTTATTTAAATACATCTCAAGAATTTCATCTTTTGAGTATTTTTGTTCTAGTTTAACTGCTAAATAAGCTTCTTGGATTTTACGTTTAATCGTTTTATCTGATGATAAAACACTATTTTTAACAACTTGCTGCGTGATTGTACTAGCACCCTCGGCACCAAAACCATCTTTCACGTTTGCAAGTGCTGCACCGGCTATGCGTTTAACATCAATTCCGAAGTGTTCTCGAAAACGAGTATCTTCTGTTGAGATAAACGCTTGCTGTACAAGCTCAGGAATCTCTCCAATTTTCGCATATTCCCGACGTTCTTTCCCAGTTACATATGTTACGAACTTATTGTCCATATCATAAATCATGGATGATTGCGGATCGCGCAGGGCCTCTTTTGTTAATTTAGGAGTTCCGTTAACATAGGCATATATCATAGCACCGCCGAATGTAATGCTGGAAAGAAAAAATAGTAATGTTACAAGGGCAGTTCGACGAATCCAAAGGGATTGTTTTTTTCTTTGACGGAGCTCTGTTCTTTTTCCCACAGCACTCTTCCTTTCTTTAGGACACTACCCTTGATTTACCCAATCTTTTCCTAAATAAAACAGTTTATTATATTCAAGGAGGGGAATGATGGGTGGTGAGGAGTGATAGTATGAAAGCTCAGACAAAAGAAAGAGCACAGCTTCTTTATTCTATGTTAGGACAGATTCTTCAAAAAAAGAGTTCCACCGAGGATGAGCTGAACAGGCTGACAGAGATCTCACAATTGCTTAAAGAGGATGTTGAGATAGGAAAAAAAACTTCTGGTGTTTTGGATGACTTAACTAAATTTGGAGCCAGCGGATTAGAAAAGAAAACCGATCAAGAAAGAAATGATTTTATTAAACAAGAAGACCGGAAACTAGAGGAATACTACGAGCATTTTAAAATGCTTTTTGAAGAAAAAAGTAAACAGTAAGTTCGAAAGCTGGTTTATGCGGATTATCATCTAATCTCATGAAATCAGCTTTTTTTTGTCGAACGAATCTTATAGTCATTACAGAATTTTTTTTATAGAATAAAATAAAACGACCAGTCGTTTTTAAAACATGACTTGAGGAGTGAGGCTAGTGTTAGTTATTAAGCGTTTTAGTGAATTGAGTTTTGATGAAGCGATTTCTTTATGGAATGAATCATGGAAACATTATTTCTCTGATATGACGATGGATCTTAACCGTTTTATTCAAAAAGTAGCGGGCGAAGGTATTTCCCTCGAAGATTCTGTTGTAGCCGTGTACGAAGGCAAACTTGCTGGTTTTGTATTAAACAGCTTTCGAGAAATTAATGGCAAACGCTATGTTTGGAATGGCGGCACAGCAATCGCTCCTGATTTTAGAGGAATGGGCATCGGCAAGAAACTGATTTCTGTCTGTTTAGATATTTATGCTCAAAAAGAGGTAGATACTGCAAGACTCGAAGCGATTATGAGCAATACAGCAGCAATTAAACTATATGAAAAAATGGGTTACGAAAAATTTGAAGAACTTATCTTCTTAAACCATGATGGACCAGTCTCCAATTTTTGCGAGATAAATAAGGATATAAAAATAGAAGAAGTGAACTTGCATGCGATTAAAGAAGTTTCCTTTTATGAGCCATTGACGGCATGGCAGACACAATTTGCGAGCTTAAAAGATTTTACATGTGTGATCGCAAGTAAAGATGAGAAGCCTGTTGGCTATACGGTTTACAAGAATAATTACAATGAAAAAGGTGAACTTGCAGCGATTATTCTTTACCAATGTTTCACTGACCCGCAATTAGAATCTGATGAGGAAGCTACAGCAAGTCTATTAGATGCTGCATTCGGACCTTGGGAAACTTCTTGTAAAAGAATAACGTTAAATGTTCCAAAGAAAGATAACGCACTAAATCATTTACTAACGAATGCAGGGTTTACAACATTTGTAGAACAAGTGCATATGGCTCTTCCGATAAAAAAAGAAGCAGAACAGAATTCTATTAAAACTTTTTCCGAAATAGACTGAAAACTTTGATATACTAAACATGAAAGACTTAGTTTTTTGGAGGAAGCATCATGCCCAAGGTTTCAGAGCAATACAAGGAAGAAAAACGCAGCCAAATTATTGAGAGCGCTTTAAAGTGTTTTGGAGAAAAAGGATATCAAGCGACCATTATTGATGATATCGTAAAAGACTCTAATATTAGTAAAGGTGCTATCTATAATTACTTCGCGAGTAAAGAGGAAATTTATCTGCAGCTCCTGCAAATTAATACGAATTCGTTTTTTGATGAAGTCGCACAAGAGAATTCGTTACTTAAAAGTGCTAAAGAAAAACTCATCAATATATTCCGCCGTTTCAGAGAGCAAGAGTTGACAGAAGAAATCCAGCAGGCAAGAAGAGTATATATTGAATTTTGGCTGTATGGATCTAGGCAAGATGATTTACGGGTGATTTTAGAAGAAAGATATAATAAATTCATTGATTATATTGTTACGATTATCCAGGATGGACAATCTGCTGGTGAAATAAAAGAGAATCTTGATCCGCAGAATATATCACGTATATTTTGGGGAATTCGAGACGGAAATGTACTACACTATTCTTTTTTAGGAAATGAAGCAGAATATCGCAAAACTTGGGAAACCCTTGAGGAAATGTTTATAAGTTATGTTATGAATAAATAAATTAACCCGCTGAATTCAGCGGGTTTTTGTTTTGTTTGGCTTTATTTGTCAAAGCAGAACTAGATTTGTTGGTAAATATCGACCAAATGGTCCTTTCCGTAAGTATCTTTTAAAGGTAGACTTGTAATGTGAAATAGTGAGTTGTAACTTTTTTTTAAAATAATTCGACTACATAAAATAGAGAGAGACAGGGGGCCATTAGTAGTGAAAGAAACGTTCGACCGGTTGTACGACGAGTACCACCACGCGTTGTTTCAATTTTTGTTCTATATGGTCCGAAACCGGGAGTCGGCAGAGGATCTCGTACAGGAAGTTTACATCCGGGTTTTAAACTCATATGAAAGTTTTGAAGGAAAGAGTACGGAAAAAACATGGTTATATTCCATAGCTAGACATGTGGCCATTGACTGGTTAAGGAAGCAAGCAAGACGGAGCAAGAAATTTTTGTTCTTTGATATTAAAGAAAGCGAAAACGTTTTACGTGATCAAGACCCCCTTCCAGAAGAGTTAGTAGCTAAGAAAGAGTCTTTCAAAGATTTGTATAAAATGCTAAAACGCTGTTCATTTGATCAACAACAGGTGTTGGTACTTCGATATATCCAATCATTATCGATTGTGGAAACTGCACAAATTTTAAGTTGGACAGAAAGTAAAGTGAAAACCACCCAGCACCGGGCCATAAAAGAATTGCGCAAATGGCTTGATCAGCATCCGGGCCTGGAGGAGGAATTGAAAGATGGAACCAATTAAGTGGAATGACGAAAAGATTGAGCAGCTGCTTAAGAATCTGCCGCCTATAAGAGACCGACGATCCAAACAAGACCTTTTTCTGAGAATACAAGCTAATATTAATTATAAACAAACAAAGGGTAGACGCAGCATTCCATCTTGGGGGCTTCCTGCTTTGGCAACTGCATGTGCACTTGTGCTGTTTGGCGTTTTTGCTCCGGAACTTGTTAAAAACAGCGGTAAGATGGATAACGTATCGTATAAAATCGCTGAGTCAGGAAAAATGGAATCTAAAGCGAGTTTTGACAAGGCTGCAGATCAATCCAATTCAACCATGTCTTTAAACGGTACGGATGCAGTTACCCCTGTCAACGTTAACTATCACGGACCAAAGTTGGCGAAAGAGTTTGCCAATGCAAAAACGGACTGGGTAACAGTAACCTATTTAGATAATCAAGCTCAAATCGTAATTCCTGTCAGTTTTGTTACCAAAAAGTCGAACTACTTAGAAAATGTGAAAGAGCAGCTTAGAAATTTCAAGCCAGAGAATGCTGGACTTTCTGAAAGCTCTTTAAATCGTGCAAAGATTACTGAAGAGGAAGAAACGGTGATCATCGATTGGCCGCCTGGGTCTATTTATGAAGCGGACGAGGATTTGCTAGATCCATTGCTCTCATTAACATTTTTTAATAAAAAACAAAAAGCTGAATTTCGGATGAATGGGCAGAAAGGTTACGAGTTCCCTAACATCGGTTTAAAGAAAGAACAGGACATAACGGCGCCAGCAGGATCTCCATTTTATCGATTTGATACTCCAACAACAGATACGTTTATCGTAAGCCTGTATTCAGCTGGGAAAGAAACACAAGAAATGCCAAAAGACGTTAGTGAAGCAATTAATGAAATGGATGATGATCAAGAACGTGGATTGACACCATTGCTGCCGAAAGATTTGGAACTAAAAGTTGAAATAACCGGTAAACATTCAATTGAAGTAACATTCCCTCATTCATTTAAACTTTATAAGGAAGAAGAAAGCAATATTATGATGATTGATGGTATTCTGCTTACTGCTGAAAGTTATGGTTATCATAGTGTAAAGTTTAATATACCTGGAAAAGATTCAATAGGGACATATAATCTAAAGGAACCGATCAAAGACGTAACCGGAATTAATTTCTATGAACAATAATGTCGAAAAAGGCTGCATTTTGCAGTCTTTTTCTTATGGGAAAATAGAAACCTTGTTACTCTTCTCTTCGTCTAATCTAGTAAAGAAGCTAAAAAGAGAGGATGTTTTTATATGAAACGTATTTTAATCGCATTTGTTTCATTAGGACTTGCCGAAATGTTTATACTAGGCGGTGTAACAGTCGCTAAAGCTTCTCCATCCTATGACCAAGAAGTAACAGAAACGGCCAAAGTCTATATGGGAACTCCCTATAAATGGGGAGGTACAACACCAAAAGGCTTCGATGCATCGGGCTTTACGAAATATATCTTTAAAACAACTGTTGTAAAAAAAGAAATTCCAAGAACGTCTGCTGCACAGTTTAACGGCGGAGCAGCTGTTACTAAAGGAAAAGAAAAATTAGGAGATCTCGTATTCTTTAAGACGAATGGTAAAAGTGTCTCTTTTGTAGGGATCTATCTTGGAAATAAAAGTTTCATAGCGGCTACTACTAAAGGCGTCCGCATCCAGTCGATGAACACAAAATACTGGAAAGATATTTATGCAGGCGCACGAAGATACTTACCTTAATGATTTTGGACTCCACCCTATAAATTTTAGGGTGGTTTTTTCAGTTAAAAAGAATAAAAAATGGAGGACAAACATATAGTTTTTTGTTGATACATAGGGATTTGTGTACATTTGGAAAATTTTTATAGATGCAGCTTGTTTTTACATTCAAATCGTACTACAATATCCAAGTATTGTATAAAAAGTGAGCCTTTCGTACTTAAAGGCTGTAAGGGATGGAGGCAGGGAGATGTTGAAGCTTACATGGTTTTCATTGAAAAACCGTTCAGCCATCGTAATCATGTGTTTGTTGATTTCTGCGTTAGGGGTTTATGCAGGTCAGCGATTACCGATGGAATTTTTACCGAGTATTGATAATCCAATGGTAACAATAACAACACTTGCAGATGGTATGGATTCAGAGACAATGACAGATACCATTACAGAACCTTTGGAACAAGACCTTCGCAATATTAAAGGCGTTGAATCGGTTACTTCTGTATCGGGTCAAGGGATTTCCAAAATTGACTTAACTGTTAATATGGATACAGACATGAAGGAAGTAACTGCAGAAGTAGAACGAAAGACGAATAGCTTCCCGTTGCCAGAAGGGGTGCAAAAGCCATTTGTTGTCCAGTTAAATACGTCGATGATTCCAATTATGGATATGACAATTAACAAGGATGGAGCGTTTACTGCAACCGATTATAAGCTGATTGAAGAAGAAGTCATTCCACAGATTGAAGGAGTTGACGGTGTTTCTGATGCAGCATTGTACGGAAAAGCAACTCGTGAAATTACGTTAAAATTAGATCAAGCTAAGCTCATGGAAAAGAAGGTTGCAGCACCGCAAATTATCGCAGCACTTCAAGGAAAAGATGTTTCGATTCCAGCTGGAGATGTAACACTTGAAGAAAAAACGAACACGCTTCGTGTGCTTGGTGAAATGAAAGATTTGGATGCATGGCAAAATATCGCTGTTGCACCAGGAGTTTTACTAAAAGATGTAGCTGAGTTAAAAGATGTTCAGCACTTGGATTCCATTACACATGTTGATGGAAAAGATGCTATGTATTTAGCTATAACAAAAGAATCAAATGCTAATGCTGTTCAGGTTGGCGACGATGTACGCGCCAAAATGAAAGAGATTAATAAGCAGTACGGAAAGGATTTTAAGCTGGCAGTATTTTTCGCAACCTCTGACTCTGTGTATGATTCTGTAATGAGCATGGCGAAAGAAGTTGCCTTAGGAGCTTTGTTTGCTTCTGTTGTTATCTTGCTTTTCTTGCGTCATTTTAAATCCACAATTATTGCTGTAATCAGTATTCCGTTATCAATTTGCTTAACGTTATTCTTATTGCATCAATCAGGGATTACACTGAATATTTTAACACTAGGCGGATTAGCGGTCGCAGTAGGGCGGCTAGTAGATGATAGTATCGTAGTTATCGAGAATATCTTCCGCCGTCTGCAAACAGGAGAACGCTCGAAAGAACTGATCGTTGATTCTGTAAGAGAGGTCGCAAAAGCTATTACAGCATCCACAATTACAACAATCGCTGTATTTTTACCTGTCGGACTTGTTGAAGGAGCACTAGGCGTTTTCTTCTTGCCGTTTGCATTAACGGTTGTATACTCATTGCTGGCATCACTGCTTGTGGCGCTTACAGTTGTACCGTTAATGAGTTACAAAATGCTGAAAAACGTAAAAGAACATACGCCAAAACCTCCAAGACGCTACTTAAACATCCTAAACTGGTCTTTAAACCATAAATGGATCGTAAGCGGAATTTGTATTTTACTTTTTGCGGGATCAATTGCACTTTATGCTGTGATGCCAGCGGGGGCAATGGATTCGGCAGAAGAAAGTATTGTGAACGTTACGATGGAATATCCTGAAGATACCTCTTTTGATGATGTAAAAGCGGGTACGTTTAAACTAGAAGAAAAAATTAAAAATCACGATGGTGTATTAACAAGTTTCTCACAAGTCGGTGTATCCAGTGAAATGGCACAGTGGGGTCAAGCAAAAGGAAACAACGTTGCAACCTTCACTGCTAAAATGGAAAAAGGCGCTGATACAGATCAATTCTTATCAGATATGAAAAATCTCGAAAAAGAGTTTGCTCCAGCAACGGTTTCTGCAAATAAGGCGAGTATGATGGGTGGCAGCTCAAATATATTAACGCTGAACATCACAGCTGAAAAGCAGACTGACCTTGCACCAATGGCTGAAAAGTTAACCAAGAAATTAAAAGATGTAAAAGGGCTGGAAAATGTACAGTCCAATAATGAAGATATTAAAAATGAATGGGTAATGAACGTTAACCAATCAAAAGCGCAAGAGGCAGGGTTAACACCTTCTGATATTGCTCAACAACTAAAAGGATTAGTCAATAATAGTCCGGTCGGCCAAATTACGTTAGATGGCATTAAACTGCCAGTAGTCATGAGTTATGACTTAAGTGACGTGAATGACCGTGAAGACTTGATGAGTTCGATCGTTCTTTCACCAGTAAAGGGACCTGTCGCATTGAAGGATGTTGCGGACTTAACACTTAAGCCTGCGAAATCACAAGTATTCCGTAAAGACGGGAAAGAGTATTTGCAAGTTACAGGCATGATCACAGATGAAAATGTGAAGAAAGTAAACCTTGATGTTTCTAATGTTGTTAAAGAACTTGAGAAACCTGATGGTGTTAAAGTAGCAATAGGCGGAGTAGGCGAAGAAATGAACGATCAGTTCATGGATCTGTTCATGACGATGGGGGCAGCGATTTTCATTGTGTACTTGATCATGGTCGTTACATTCGGTCAGGCACGCGCGCCGTTCGCAATTTTATTCTCATTACCTTTTGCAGCAGTCGGTGCTATTATTGCACTTGCTATATCTCGCATTCCGCTGGATATCTCTTCTCTCATCGGAGCATTGATGTTAATCGGAATCGTAGTTACAAACGCTATCGTATTTATCGACCGCGTTCAACAGCAGCGAGATAAAGGATTGAGTGTACGAGATTCCATTTTAGAAGCAGGAGCTACTCGTCTTCGTCCGATCCTAATGACAGCTGTTGCAACCATTTGTGCGATGATTCCATTGATGCTTGGCGGAGAAAGCGGAAGCCTAGTATCAAAGAGCTTAGCGATAGTAGTAATTGGCGGATTAACGGTTTCAACATTACTAACGTTAGTTGTCGTACCGGTAATCTATGAAATGCTGGCAAACATCGGAAAGCTGTTTAATCGTAAAAAGAAAAAGCGGTCATCAGCTGCTGCTTAATTGAACGCCCTGGCACGTAAAGTGCCGGGGTGTTTTTATGTTCATTGATAAGGGGCGAATATCGAAGACTTTGTATATGCACAATTCGTTTCTGATTTTTAGTGGGATATTAATGGGAGCTATTGCGGAAGTGGTGCGTCGAAATTTATCGAGAGACTTAATAATTTCAGATTAGACTTAATTAGTGTTGAAAGAGACTTAATTATGAAGAATTAGACTTAATTCACTCTCAAACAGACTTAATAATTTCAGATTAGACTTAATTAAGAAAAACCGCAGAAAACCTGCATACGTTTGCCTCTTTTAAAGAAGTATAAAATGAAAGGCAGGTAAAAAAGGTCGATTTCCATTCAGGAAATCTTCTTATAAAAACTGATGAAAGCTATCAACGTAAAAATGGTTAAGCAACACGTTTGCGGGGTCATACTGATAGTGACGAATCGAGGTGTCACGAATGACCATTGTCAGAATAGGTTTTGTTGCCATGAGCATGGAGCTGCAAAATGCATCTCCTTCTCAAACCATGACATTCAAACAGTTCAGCCAGATTCAAAATAAGGAAGCGGGAAAGAGGAAACTAGAAAGAATCGCCAAAGCTAATTTACATAACACGTTAAGGATTTTAAAACATGCAGTTGCTCACGATATTAAATTTTACAGAATGACTTCAAGACTGATACCACTTGCAAATCATGGGGAATTGCTGGATTGGGATTATATTAATCCATTAACAGATGAACTGCATGAAATCGGGGCGTTTGCTGCAAAACATACTATGAGGCTGGATTTCCATCCGGATCATTTTGTACTCATAAATTCACCGAAAAAAGAAGTACTGAAAAATTCTATAAAAACATTGCAGATGCACTATAAAATTCTAAAAAAGATGAGAATTAACACCATGCATAGGTGCGTGATGCATGTAGGCGGTAATTACAAAGAAACTGACACAGCACTTGAGCGCTTTATTCAAAATTGGGCGTATGTGCCTGTACCACTGCAGGAAATGATCATGTTAGAAAATGATGATACTTCTTTTACTATGTCGGATGCCTTGTATTTATGTGAAAAGCTTGCGATTCCTCTTGTATTTGACTATCATCACCACCTAGCCTTCCATTATGACGACAACTGGATGCAGCATTGGCCACGAGTGGTCGAAACGTGGAAAAAATCACCACTTCCATTAAAGATGCACATCTCAAGTCCTAAAAGTGAAAAGCAGTTCCGTCATCATGCTGATTTCGTGGATATAGAAATGTTCTTTCATTTCTTAAAAGAAATTAAAGGAAGTGTGGACCAGATCGACTGTATGATTGAATCCAAGAAAAAGGACATGGCATTATTTCAGTTAATGAGAGAAGTCAAAAAACGTTCTGATATAGAAATAATAGATCAAGCATCTTTCTTATTGAAATAAACAAGGGGGTCTGTCCCGGGACAGACCCCCTTGTTTGTTTTTGTCGAAAGATTTTTAAAACAAACTCATTGACGGAATAAAAACAATAAAACTATAATAAACATACTTAGTAAACATAAATGTATAAAAAGTATATGATGTATAGCAATACAATCTGAGGAGGAAGTAAAGATGAAAAAAGTGGCAATGATTACAGGAGCTTCAAAAGGTTTAGGGAAAGCGCTTTCGCTTTATTATGCAAAAGAAGGATACAATTTATCAATTTGTTCACGAACAGAAGAAGCGCTTCAAGAAGTGAAAAAAGAATTAGAGCAGCTTGGAGCAGATGTTTTGGCATTAGGAGCAGACATGTCAAAAGCAAAGGATGTTGAGCGATTTGTGGCTTTAACAGAAGAGTATTATGGAAAGATTGATGTGCTTGTAAATAATGCATCGATCTTGGGGCCAAGTCCGATGCCATTTTTGCTGGATTATCCAGAACAAGATTTTGAAGAAGTGCTTCGCGTCAATACGATTGGTCCATTCCTTGTAACAAGAAGAGTTCTTCCAATCATGCTTCAAAAACAGCAAGGAAGTATTATTAATATTACATCAGAAGCAGGTGCAACGGGTTATGCAGGTTGGGGTGCTTATGGAATCTCTAAATTTGCTTTAGAAGGGTTAACGGAAACATGGGCAGATGAAGTGAGGGAATCTGGAGTTCGGGTGAACATGGTCGATCCAGGAGAGATGGACACAGATATGCACAAGTTAGCCGTACCAGATTGTGATTATGAGCTGGCAAGACCAGAAGATATTACAGCTGTATTCGGATACTTAGCTTCAGATTCTTCTAGTCACATTACGGGGAAACGTTTTGAGGCACAGGAATTTCAGCTTGAGGGGAGCGGGAACTGATGGAATCAGCGATCAAGTTTGAGCTGCCAAATGAACTCAATGCTATACAACCGCCAGAACGAAGAGGAATTCGCAGAGATTATGTGAAAATGATGGTGCTCGACAAATCAACAGGCGAAAGAGAGCATACTCAGTTCTATCATCTGGATCGATTTTTAAATAAAGGAGACCTTCTCGTTCTGAACGCTAGCCGGACCGTTCCTGCTGTTCTAAAGAGCAAACGAGAATCAGATGGTGTGGAAGTAGAAATAAGGCTTGCCCACAGAAAGAATGAATCGATTTGGGAAGCGTTACCTGTCAGCGGAGATTTGAAAAAAGGAGATATTATCCGTTTTTCACCAGTCCTAACAGCTGAGATCGTCGCTCAAACTTCTGATACACCATTTGTTTCACTGGCTTTTAACCTTTGCTGCTCAGACCTTTACAACCAGATTTATAGTTTAGGAGAACCGGTACGGTATGAATACATCCAAGAGCCTTGGAACCTCGATTATTATCAGACTGTATTTGCAACGATTCCTGGATCTGTTGAAATGCCGTCAGCCGGCCGCGCATTTAGTTGGGAGCTGCTATTCCGTCTTCAGAAAAAAGGGATTCGGATCGCTTATATTACGCTGCATACTGGATTAAGCTATTTGCTCGATGATAAATGGCATAAAGGGCCAGACAAAAACTATGAAAATTATAAAGTTTCAGAAGAGACGGTCCAAATGATCAATGAGACGAAAAAGCAAGGCGGAAGAGTAATAGCTGTCGGTACCACTGTTGTTCGAGCATTGGAAACAGCAGCCCTTGAAAAAGAAGGGCTGGAGGCTGCAGAAGGCTGGACAAATCTTTATATACAAGAAGATACGAACCTGCAAGTTTGTGATGGATTAATTACTGGAATGCATGAACCTGAAGCCAGTCATCTCGAGCTTTTGTCTGCCTTCATTCATTCTGAAAAACTTCACGCAGCTTATAAAGAAGCTATTAATCAACAATATTTGTGGCACGAATTTGGCGATATGAATCTTATATTATAGGTGATCATCATGAAGATTCACCATATCGGAATCTATGTATCAAATCTGGAGAAGTCAGTCGCCTTCTATGGAAAAATAGCAGCCATCCAATCCAAAGAAAAACTGAAATGGAATGAAACGGAGCTTTTATTTATAAAAGGCGAAGGTTTTCAGCTCGAATTAATCCCAGATTCGAATGGAGTGTCTAAAAGCACACACATCGCCTTCACTGTTAATTGTGTTAAAGAAAAAATAAGAGATTTACAGCATAAAGGACTGTTGCCATCAGAAGGTCCTTATCATTTAGAAAACGGCTGGAAAACCGTATTTTACGAAGGTCCAGATGGTGAGGAGATTGAGTTTATAGAAATAGTTCGTTAAAAAAGATTCAAAAAACCTTCCAATCTTAAAGGTTTTGTCCGTTTCATCACAGAATTAGAAATGAAACGGAAATTTAGGAGGTTGGCAATGGTAGTTAAAGAGGTAATGGAAGAGATTGATTTGTTGGAAAAGGAAATTTTGGAGAAAAAGGCGAAACTTACAAAGCTTAAACGAACTTTGCCTGAAGAGGAAGTAGAGAACTATACCTTTTTGAATGCAGAAGGTAATACGGTCACATTGATGGATCTTTTTGGAGATCATGATGAACTAATCATTGTGCACAATATGGGACAAAGCTGTTCATATTGTACGATGTGGGCTGATGGATTTAACGGCGTTTACCACCACATTGTCCGTAAAGCTCCTTTCTACATTTCCACCCCAGACGAACCAATGATTCAAAAAGACTTTGCGGCATCAAGAGGCTGGAAATTTCCTATGATCTCAACAAAGGAAAATCGTTTTAAAAGAGACTTAGGGTTTGAAAAAGAAGGATACTATTATCCAGGTGTTTCTACTTTTAGAAAGGATAAAAACGGCACAATCTATCATGTTGCCAAAAGTCCTTTTGGACCAGGAGACGATTTTTGTTCTGTTTGGCCTTTGCTTGATCTTCTTCCATCAGGCTCAAAAAACTACCAGCCGGTAAAAGAACTATAAAAAACTAAGAAATCCCATGAAAAGCTTTCATGAGGAACGCAGAATCGGGTATGTTTAGTTCGTTGTAGGCTCTTATTAATCTTTGACGATCATAAGGTACACATTTAAATTCGACTTGAACCTTATGGTTTTCTTTGTAGGCGATAGCATAATGAGCTTTAGCCATAGTGCTGCAGCCTAGTGCACCTGGATTAACATAGTGCGTTTTATCACTTTTGAAATGATGCAGGATATGGTGATGACCGAATCCTATAAAATCATATGAGTTGGAATCAAAGGCTTGTTCAATCAACTCGAGAGCAGGATTTACTATAATAGGAAGGAAGGGATCTTCAGAAATAGGAGATTCCTTTTTTCCTTGTTTAAAAGGATAATGTGTAATTAAAAAATTGAAATCATTCCTTTTAAATGTAAGTTCACGCGGCAGTTTTCTTAATTGTTCGGCTAACTGATTGTCTAACTGATCTGCAATCCATTGATGATGTAGTTTTGCATGAACATGACTTTTTGGATAGAGTTGGCCATATTTTAAAGCAAGGACAGCTTCGTCATGATTGCCTGTTACCATTTGGAAAGAATTCGTGCTAAATAATAAATCCAGCACCTCGTTCGTAAATGGACCAATTCCAATGATGTCTCATCCGCAAAAAAAAGAGTCTATACCATGAGAACGAGCATCTGATATGACAGCCTTAAGAGCATCTATATTTCCATGAACATCAGTAAAATAAGCAAAAAGTGGCTTCAAAATTATTCCCGCCTTATCATTATTATAGGTTATTATAAAGGAATATTTTGGTTTATCACAAGCAGTGATTTTAGAGGGAGGAAGCATATGCTTTATCATTTTTCAGAAGAGCATAATATAGAGATTTTTCAACCGCGAAAGCATCTAAGTTTTCCAGATCGGCAGCCGATGGTTTGGGCAATTGATAAAGATCGGTCACCACTTTATTTACTTCCTCGTGATTGCCCGAGGATTGGATTTTGGGCAACATTGGACACGACTCAATCAGACCGGGAAAAATATTTACACATGGCATCCAGCGAAAAAATAATAGTGGTAGAAGGCAGATGGATTGATCGCATTCAAAACACGAAGCTCTATAAATATTCATTAAATGATGCTCGTTTCGCGATGATGGATGAAGGGGCAGGATACTTTATATCTTATGAGACAGAAATACCGTTAAAAATAGAGGAAGTTGGCTCACTGCTAGACGCGCTCGTAGAAGAGAATGTTGAGCTTAGAATTGTCCCTTCGCTTCAGCCATTGTACGAACAGCTGCCACAATCTACCTTACACTTCTCCATGATCCGAATGCGCAACGCGAAACTCATGCATAGGGACTGACCCCAAACAATTTATTCCCCGAGCTGATTTTCATTTTTCTACAAGAGAGTTTGGTCTGTTTCATATATAGTTTCTGTCCTTTTTGTCTTTTTTGTTTTCAGCAATCAACATATTTCCAGAATCATTCTAAATTATAAAAAAGACTCAAAAGGGCTGCAGTTTTTCAGCCTTTTGAGTCTTTTCTATTTTAAGAACCTCAATAGATCTCCATAAACAATGCGATCCGATTCATCAAGTTCATCTTTTGATTCCTCAATATAAGGTTCACAATTCTTAATATCAACGGGTGTACCTAGCTTATTGCTATAACACGTCTCATTTGTGTAAACAAAATTCTTATTGATAAAAGCACCGTTACGAAGAACCGTTAGATCATTATGATCTTCTGAGAAAAGGTCTGTACCGAAATGAACATCATCCTTTGTTTCAATTCCTAACAGATGTAATAGTGTTGGTTTTAAATCGACCTGGCCGCCGACACTTTCTACATTTTCGCCTTTTTTACCAGGGATATGGATGAATAACGGCACTTGCTGCAGCTGGATATGGTCATATGGAGTAAGATTTTCTTTTCCCAGCACTTCAGCCATCGCTTCTTCATGTCTTTCAGAGATACCGTAATGATCTCCGTATACAACCACAACAGAATTATCATAAAGTCCAGACTTCTTCAGGTCTTCAAAAAACAGCTTCAATGCCTCATCTTCATATCGAACCGTTGTAAAATAGCGGCTGACAGTTCCATCATCTACAGGATAAGGATCAATCCATTGATCTTCTTCATCGAGTAAAAAAGGATGATGATTTGTCAGCGTAATGAATTTTGCATAAAAAGGCTTCGGAAGATCTTCTAAATACGGCATGGATTGCTCAAAAAAAGGAATATCTTTCAGACCATAATTTATTGAATTTTCATCAGTGATGTCATAGTATTCTTCACTGAAAAATTTATCATATCCCATCGTTTTGTACATAACATCTCGGTTCCAAAAGCTTTTGTTATTCCCATGAAAAACAGCCGAGTAATAACCATTTGTTTTTAAAATTTCCGGCATCGCATTATACTCGTTCAAAGGATTTGTCTGGAATACCGCACCTCTTGGGAGAGGATATAGGGAATTTTCTACGAGAAACTCTGAATCAGATGTTTTTCCCTGGCCAGTCTGATGATAAAAATGATTAAAATAATAGCTCGATCTGGCTAGTTCATTTAAGAAGGGAGTTACCTCTTTGCCATTAATCTTATAATTAAGGACAAAGTTTTGAGTTGATTCTAACGAAACAATGATTACATTCTTGCCTTTTGCAACGCCGAAGAGCTCTGAGTTGTTCTTCGTATCTTTTTTGAGCTTTTGCAAAACTTCTTCAGCATCAATGTTGCTCGCTAATGCTTTTTGCATTGAAGACTTGGACTGAAGCATGATGTCGTACAGATGATAATTAAATGTCCCTAAACTTTTAACGAGAATTTCCCTGTCAAATGTTCTTGTCAGCAACTGAGGCCGGTTGACTTCAGCAAGTGAAATATGGACAGCTAGGATAGCTAGGCCAGCTAGGATTAACTTTCTTCG
The DNA here is from genome assembly GCF_031582965.1 of Bacillus sp. NEB1478. Classification (NCBI taxonomy): domain Bacteria; kingdom Bacillati; phylum Bacillota; class Bacilli; order Caryophanales; family Bacillaceae; genus Bacillus; species Bacillus sp. NEB1478. Next base: position 3,721,208 of record NZ_CP134049.1, on the reverse strand, counting down.
GTCTTTGCGTAAAATCGCTACATTAGGGGTCCAGTTTGGTTTTTTTAATAAAAACGACAAGATCATAACATCAAGAAAATAAAAAATATCTGTCAAATACACAAGTTCATAAATGCTGTTGCCGATATCACCTGCGTTTTTTGTCTGGAATAAAACCGGTACCGTAATGAAGTCGCTAAAGAATCGATAGTACACAATATTCGCGTACAATATGAAACTATAAATAAAGGAAAGCCATAGAATGACACGCCTTCTTTTTGAAGGAGAGAAGTAATAAACCATACTAAAATAGAAAACAAGGAAACTAAGAGGATTAAAAAATAATAAAAATTCTTGCAGGAAATTATCAATGGGAAGCGTAAAAGAGACTTTATAAACAATATACGTTTTCAACCAAAGCAAAAAGATAGCCAGGAAGATAGCTGCGTGTTTTGTTTTATCAATCATAGAAAACCCTCCTGTTTAAAAAAACGGAAATCTTTACCATTGTAGGCTATTTTTTATAAAATTAAAAGTGAAAGAATGCCTTTTTTCATTTTTTCATAGTATTCTTAAGGAGAAGGACATCCATTGGAAATACCACAGGGGATTCACCATGTAGAAATCAATGTTCATCAATTAGAGCGTTCTAAGGAATTTTATAGTTGGCTTCTGCAGGAGTTGGGGTTTGCGATCTATCAGGAATGGGATAAAGGTATTAGTTATAAAAAGGGTACAGCTTATCTGGTATTCACCCAGACAAACGAGAAGTACATAAATAACTCCTTTCATAGAAAGCATACGGGACTTAATCATCTGGCGTTGTGGGCTCAATCACGTGCGCAAATTAATCAGCTTCGTGTACAATTAACAAATAGAAATGTTTCCTTTCTGTATGAAGAGAAGTATCCGTTTGCAGGTGGAAGTGATCATTATGCTTTGTTTTTTGAAGATCCCGATCGTATAAAAATTGAAATTGTAGCGGCGAGGTGAAAGAATATATGTTGGAAAAAGAAAAAAATACCCAACCGAGAAATGAATGGATCAGCTGGTTGAAGGCTATTGTATTCGCTTTGGCCTTTGTTTTTATTACGAAAACTTATTTTTTTGCTCCGTATTTAGTGGAGGGAGCCTCGATGTCGCCAACCCTTCATGATCAGGAGAAATTATACGTAAACAAGATCGTATACGCCTTTTCTGAACCGAAAAAAGGAGATATCGTCATTATTAAAGGTGATGATAAACGCTACGTAAAACGAATTATTGGCGTTGAAGGAGACGTCATTCAAATGAAGAGTGACGTTCTCTATGTGAATAATAAAAAAATACCTGAATCGTATTTAAAAGAAAATAAATCAGAGGCGAAAAATCTAGGTGTTTATTTAACTGAAGATTTTGGCCCGTTAAAAGTACCAAAAGGGAAAGCTTTTGTTATGGGGGATAATCGATTAAACAGTATGGATTCTAGAAATGGCCTAGGTCTTATTGAGCTTAACTCCATTGAAGGCCGAACCGAAGTTGTCATTTATCCGTTTTCAGATATTCGAGCTACTCAATAAAAGTGCAGCCTTTGCTGTGCTTTTTTTAAGATAGGAGAGAGGTACAAATGCAACGATGCAAGTGGAGTGAAGAAAGTGAAATGCTGCAGAAATACCATGATGATGAATGGGGACAAAAAGCAGAAGGATCTAACAAACTATTTGAATGTTTAACATTGGAGCTGTTTCAATCAGGATTGAGCTGGCGTACCATTTTGCATAAACGCGATAATTTCAGAATGGCGTTTGCGAATTTTCACGTAGATATTGTGAAAGATTTCAATGAGGGTGATATTGAAAGATTAGTAGCGGACGAGGGCATTGTCAGACATCGGAAGAAGATTGAAGCCACAATAAAAAATGCAAACATCGTCCATGAAATCATACAGACACACGGAAGTTTCGATGCTTTCCTGGATCAGCTGCCAAATGAAAAACCGGAAAAACAAAAAGTACTGCAAAAAACATTTAAACATGTGGGGCTCACAACGGCTGAGAGCTTTCTTGAAGCGACTGGCAGAATTGATCCTTCACATAGTGAGAATTGCTTCCTGCATATTAAGCCTCAGTTAAGCAGGTAAGAATGAGAATAGGGACACACATTTAACCTCCTGCATAGACTAATACAGGAGGTTTGGCTATGCCTTACGAAATCTTTGTTTCCACTGCGAGAAAACGGCTTGCTTTAATGAAGGATGGTACGGTTATCAAACGGTACCCTATTGGTGTTGGGAAAATGCTGACTCCCACACCAACGGGAGTGTATACCATTGTAAATAAAGCACCGAATCCAGGTGGACCCTTTGGAGTGTTGTGGATGGGATTGTCCCGACCGCATTATGGAATTCACGGGACTAATAATCCATCATCAATCGGAAAATACGTATCCCATGGGTGCATACGCATGCATAACAATCACGTACTAGAACTCTCTCGATTAGTGCCGATCGGGACTAAGGTGCATATAAGTAAATAAAAAAAGCTCTCAAAAATGAGAGCTTTTTTATTAATTATTACTATTTTTTAATGAATCATTAAAGGCAATATACGTAACATTTTTAATTGAAGGGCTATCATCAAAAGCATATTTCATAGATTTGATAGGTGGAGAGTCATCAAAGACCAGTTTTAATGACTTGATTGGTGGTGAATCATCAAAAGCTAATTTTAATCTTTTGATGGATGGTGAATCATCAAAAGTACTGAATGTATTTGCACTGAATGAGATTGTTAATCCCAGAGCTAAAACAAGTAATAATATTTTTTTCATTTTGTTATCCTCCTATTTTTATACTATATTTTTCCTTGCGTTATTTGCAATCCGGTAATATGCGCTTGCTTTTTTATATAATGATTGATCGAAATAAACGTCAGCTAATAATTCTGAGTATTTTGCAACATATTCCCAATTACTTCTGTTTTCAAAAAAACTTATAACTTCTTTACTAATAAGTGCTTCAAAAGTAGCATCAAAATTTTTGTTAATTTGAAATTGCAACACTTTTAAATGATAAGAGACTTCTAAATCATCATTAGAATACTTATAGCCTTCTTGAACATATTCTTCAGCTCGATGATAATCTTTTAACTTTAAATACTCAGTAGCTAATAAAAATAGTGTTAAAGCTTTTCGTTTGTTTGAATGACTATTTCTATATTCTAAACTTTTTTTGAAATACTCAATTGCTTTAATATGTTCACTTTTACAAGATGTTACATACCCTAAATTATGATAAATTACTCCACTCATAAATTCATCTTTAAAGGATTTAGAATATTTCAGTGCATTATTTAAATGATATTCTGCTAAATCATAATTTTTTGCTCGTCTGTAACTAATAGCTAATAATACCTGACAATCAGCACTTCTACTATAATTATATTCTTTATCGAATATTGAAATTGCTTTAAATGCATAAGTAGTTACTGAATTTATTCTCATTAAAAAATTATATGTCAATGCTAATAAATAATAAAGGATGGCAAATTCAGTTTCTATGATATTTAAACTCTTACTGAGTTCACCTTCAGCTAATTTTAAGAATTGTAAAGCATCATTATGTTTTTCAATGTAGTTATAGTACATTCCTTGAACTAAAAAATAATTAAATCTTTGATCAGGAGATAATTGATCAAATACCTTCTTAACTTTTTCAAGAGTTTCACTCGTTTGTTCAAATTGCGGTGGTTCTTTGACCATATAAAATTTAGCTAAATATAGGTTGAAAGTTATCATTATCTCTGGATGAGTTACATGATCGATTTTACTTTGAATTGTAGGGAAGAAATTTATTGCTTCATCAAACTGGCGATTAACCATTAAAATGTTCCACTCGTTTAACATCTCGAGAACTTTACTTTCATCTACTTCCTCGGGCGAAATGCCTAGACGTTCACAAAGCAGATTAATAACTTCATCGCTTGATTTTGCGTCCCCTTTCTCAATCTTACTCAAGTACGAAACAGAGCAAATTCCCTGTGCCAGTCCTTCCTGGGTTAGGCCTTTTGTTTTTCTATAATATCTTATTCTTTGACCGACCATAAAATCCCCCTTTCAGAACTTGGGAAAATTGTCATGCAGGACCCCTAATAAACAAGTATCTTTCCTACCATTTTTCCCAATACAGTTTAAGTTGTATGTTTGATATGATAAATATAACAGAAAATACAAAGTTTTTGCTAGAAATTGAGAATTTTGAATAATTAACTTTTCATAAACCAGAGCTGAGCTGAGAACCGGCGCCAAATTTGAGGGGAGCGAGTACTATGGCCAAAATGTATAAACTAACATCACGAACTGCGGAGAAGAATGCTTCGCTGTATGTCTCCAGTAATCCTGACCAGGCCGGAAGTGTAGTAAGAAATGAGGAGAGCGAATTTGCCTATTCGGAAATATTCATGGATAACCAAAAAAATTACTGGTTTTCCAAAAAGGCAGAAGACAGTTCAAAAGATTACAAGTTATTCATCTTTGACCATAAAAACGGTTATTTGAAATCCCAAGTCATTAAAGGACAGCCAAATTTTTACGAATTCGAGTCTTGTGTTGTTGTAGCTTGTGAAGGTGATGGTTCCAAAGGCTCAGTTTTAATGTTTTCGAAAAATGGTCCTGAACTTATCAAAGAGTGGAACGTGAACGGTTATCTTTGGGAAGTTGAAATGAACAAAGACGTTTTATACATTTCCTCATACATTGTTGAAGAAGATCAAGCTGTATTATATATTATTCGCAACGATAAGAAAAAACGTATAAATCTAGGAAATAACATGGCACCAACAGATATCCTTTGCCTTAACAACCATGTTTACGTTTCAGGTGCGCCGGTTTTATACGGTGATCCAAAGAAAATTATAGTGCTTAATGATAAGGATAAAGTAGTAAAGGAACACAAACTATCAATCTCACCTCGCGCTTTGTATTGTGTTGATGGTCACATCTTAGTTTACGAGCTGGATCTTTCTACAGGAAAGAGCGAGCGTATCGTATATGTAAATGTAGAAACGGGCGAACAAAAAGAACATGATATTCCGCATTCAAAAATTGTGGAATGCACAAATGATTCCCTATCTTTGCTGGAACAAAACAGCCGGACACTATATACATGGGATCATGGCAACAGAAAAATAATTAACAGCCGGAAAGTAACTGAACAATATAAAGTCATTTAACTGACAAAAAGTCCTGCATGAACGCGCAGGACTTTTTTTGTGCCATAAAGAACACTTTTGTAAAAGGGGGAGTGGTGATGATTTGGGAAGGCGCATCATGTATTTGTATGAGAGAAGGAAAATTATTAATGGTTTTGCAGGGGAAGCCTGAAGAGGAAAAGTTGTGGTCAATTCCATCTGGCGGTAAAGAACCAGGAGAAAGCTTAGAGGATTGTTGCTTGCGAGAAGTTTGGGAAGAGACAGGTTACAGAGTAATCATTAAGAAGAAACTTCATAAAAAAGAAGGGGTTTCTTTTGGTATACAATATAAAGTTCAGTATTTTTTAGCAGATATAGAAAGCGGCTCACCGGTTATTCAAGATCCTGATGGTTTAATCTACGATATAAAATGGGTATCCTTGGAGGAGTTAGAGCAATTTTCGCTTTCGTTTCCAGAAGACCGGGAACTCCTCGTCAGTATGCTTTCTAAAACAGAAGAAGCGATATAGATACTTTTTTTCAATAGCGGTTAAATTTACGGAGGAGGATGGGACTATGATGGAGGTCACAGCAGCACAAAAACAAGACTTAGATCAACTAAGTACATGGTGTGAAGACGTTCCTGAATTTCAAAAAAATCTAACTCAGTATTTTGACCGTAATGATACAACGATATTAATGATGAAAGATGAACAGCAAATAACAGGTATCGCCTTGCTAAAGGTAAAAGAAACACTTAAATCAGGAACGGTCTGGCTTCATTTGAAAGAAGAAGGTAATCAAAACCACGATCTACTCATGCAAAAGTCGTTGAAATGGTTGAGGCAAAAAGGCGCTAAGGAATATCATCTCATTTAAATAGGAAATGAAGGTTGTGATTAAAAATGGAACATACCAGTGTCTACGGTTGGAAATGGCATCAGCATGAGTGCCACAAAGAAGAAATACAAGAATTTATTTCTCCTAATAAAGGCTGTAAGCAATGGCTGCAGCATGTAAAAGAAAACAAAACGAGTTATCTCCGGCTTGAAAAAGACAATGATGGAGATCTCATCATTAGGGGCTCATTAATATACAAACAAAACCCGGAAAATCAGTCAGAGTTTGAAGTCTTTTATTTTTATATACGCAAAAATTCCTTTATGACGGTTGGTCTCGATTTATCTCTCATCACAGGAGATTACAGAGAAACGTGTGACCATCTAATTATTGAAGAAAAAACGCCGGTTGAGGGTTTTCTTGTACTGCTAGGAGAATTAATCAATCATTTCTTAGATGGGATAGACAATCTTGAAATGAAATTAAAGGAATTACAGCGGGATGTTCAGCAAAATAACCATACGACGCTATTAAACAGCATATATGACAGACGCATCGAACTCATTAACTGGAGTGATTTGACGTTGCCTGTACATGAGACATCTATGGCGATTAAAGAAGCTTATTTAGATGAAATAACAGATACCAATGCGTATAAAAGAATTACAACAAGAATTGACCGAACGATCACACTTCTTTCTCATTACAGAGGTGATATCGATACGTTATTAAACCTTGAAGATGTGCTTTCCGCTCACCGCGGTAATGAAATTATGAAAACATTAACCGTTTTTACAGTTATTTTTACTCCTGCAATGGGGCTTGGGGCAATTTGGGGTATGAACTTTAAAAATATGCCAGAATTAGACTGGAAATACGGATATTTATATTCAATGATTTTAATTATTCTTTCAACTTTGGGTGTTTATTTATGGCTCCGAATGAAAGGATGGACTGGGGATTTGCTAAGAGGGAAAAAAAATCACAAGCATTTTGACTAAAGAATACATCAGAATGTACGATATATAAAAGGATTCAGGCGAATATTGTCGAATGGTATCAGTTGATAATAACGCCTGTTTTTTTATGGCGAAAATTACTAAATTTCATTTTGATTTCAACCATAATAGATAATGAATATTCATCGAACAGATATAAAGATTAAATGACCAACGGGAGCGGGAACAAATGAAAAGACTTAAGTTCTTTCTTGTTTTTTCACTTATGATGCTGATGCAAACCCCCATTGTGCAAGCATCTGGCGAAAATGAACCAAACATTAAAAGCGAAAGTGCCGTAATGATTGATGCGAAAACGGGTGACATTTTATATCAAAAGAATAGTTCGGATAAAATGTACCCAGCAAGCATAACGAAAATCGTAACGGGAATTTTGGCTATCGAATCGGGGAAATTGAATGAATCCGTTATTGTCAGCGGTAATGCAGCAAAAGCAGATGGAACCCGTGTTTACTTATTAGAAGGTGAGAAAGTCCCATTAAAGAAACTTGTTCAAGGGCTCTTAATCAACTCAGGAAATGATGCTGCGATTGCCATAGCAGAATACTTAGCTGACGATATCCCTTCTTTTGCAGATGAGATGAATCATTTTGCAAAAAAAGTTGGAGCGAATAACACCCATTTTGTTAATCCAAACGGACTTTTTGATGTGGATCACTACACTACTGCAGAAGATATGGCTAAAATCACGCAAAATGCGATGCAAAATGAGGATTTTCGTGAAATTGTTTCGACGAAAGAACTTCCGTGGGAAGGGGAAGGCTGGAAAACGACCCTTCGAAACCACCATCAATTATTGTGGGACTATCCGGGTACAATCGGAGTGAAGAACGGTTATGTGGACGAGTCTAAACACACATTAGTAACCGCTGTGTCCAGAGAAGGACTCGACGTAATTATTGTTACTTTAAAAGCTCCTTCAAGCAAAGCCTCGTATTGGGATACGATGTCAATTGGGGATTACGGATTTGCAAATTTCGTGAGACAAACCGTTCCTGCGGGCACAGAGATTCAAGCAGATAACGGTAAAAAGTATGCCTTAAAAGAAGATCTGATGGTTACCCTGCCAAAAGGTGAAAAGCCCATTCAGCATGTAACCTCTAAAGGGAAATTACAGTTGAAAAACGCAGAAGGAAAAGTCCTTCTGACTCATAAATTATTTGAAGAAAAACCTGTAAAAGCAGCGGCGGTATCGACTAAAGACAATTCAACAGAAGAAGCTGGGGAACCAACCTTTTTCCACCAAATGGTGAAAGGGAGTGTTTATTTATACAGCGGACTCCTTATTTTACTAGCGTTCTTAGTCATATTAAGAATGCGCAGTCAGAAAATCAGACATAAGAGAATGAGACACGTAGCAAGAAGCTATGTGAAGTGAACCGTCGATTGGCGGTTCTTTTTATTTAGAATCACCCTATGTGAAGGAAAAACCGAAGCAGTGAAGAATAATTTAGCATTAACCTTAATTTTAGCTGGAGGATTACTATGATAAATGCTGCTGTAACTATGACCGAAACCTTATTAGATGAGTTTTATGTGATTGTACGTACAACGAATAATTTATTAAAAAAAGCAGATTCATCAGTGTACGATTTTCGTCCTGCAGATAATATGCGCTCCTTTTTAGAGCTTGCTAATCACCTTGTCCAAATACCACATGTAGATTTAGCTATTTTGCAAGAAAAGCCTGAAGCAGATATTCGAATGTTAGAAGCGAAAATGCGTGCTGAAAATGCAGGAGAATTGACTCATGTACTTGAGGAAGGCTATCATTTATTAAAATCCTACTTTCTATCCTTATCACAAGAAGACTTTCTAAATAAGGAAACAAAAGCATTTTATGCAGAAAAAGGGATGACTCAAGCGAAGTGGCTTGTTGAAATTGTTACCCATGCCTTTCATCATAGAGGACAGTTATTCACTTATTTGAAACAAACACAGCATGATGTTAACATGTTTGATCTCTATTAATAAACGCCGGAAAGATCCGGTGTTTTTCTTTTTTTTATAGCTCTGTTAATTGATAGTGTTGATAATCCTTGGTCGCAGATTGTCTTTGCCATTTCAACAGCGATGTTTAACAGAGCCTTTTGTATAAAATTTTTTTGTGAAAGAGGAAATTTTATTTTTTAATTGAACAATATTTAAATAAACATTTTAACTATGTTAAATACACCTACTAGGAGATAATTATGTACACAGTCTTTTCAACGTTTGATGTACCAAATGAAAAAGCCGAAGAAGTGATAAATATATATCAAAACCGTTCAAGATCAGTAGATGAAGCTGAAGGATTTGTAGATTTCTTCCTTTTACAAAATGATAAAAGAGCTGGGGAATTAACTGTGCAGCTTATCTTTTCTACGAAAGAAGATTATTTGAAATGGGTAAGAAGTGAGGAGTTTAAAAAGATTCATGATTTAGAGAAGAAGTATCCTGATAAAGAATTAGCAGCTGTCATACCTACTGTTAAACAATATAAGGTGGTTGCCAAATGACTTCACTAAACATTGATGTTATGGTTGAGAAAGTAACCGAAAAGATATATGAAAAAGATCCTGCTTTAATTGAAAAATATGGTGATAAAGGCAGAACGAAATGTATTGAAGACAATCACCATCATTTTAAACATTTAGAGACAGCATATGAGCTGGATAATGTGGCCTTCTTTACAGACTATGCACTGTGGCTAGACGGGATTTTACAAAAATTCGGGATGAGTACCGAACTTTTAATTGATAACTTCCATTTTATTAAAGATGTAATGGAAGAAGAAAAGGTTGATAACCCTAGAATTGAAGTGTATGTAGATTACTTAAATAAAGCAATTGATATTCTTAATAAGAAATCGGCGATAGGGTGACCGAAAGGGGGCGGAGTATGGCGACATCAGATGCTGAAAAGTTAGCACGTTTGTTTTTAGAAGGCAATTCAACTGCAGCACTTAGTTTCATAAAACAACAGCCTAATCAGAATCGACTGTCTTTATTTCGGAATTTATTTACTCCGGCTATGTACTTTATTGGTGACCTGTGGGAAAATAACGAAATTTCTGTAGCTGATGAACATCTGGCAACGGGAGTTTGTGATTTTGTGCTTTCAAGGCTTTTTCAAATTTCATCAGAGACAGCAAGTGAAAAAAAAGCGATGTTTTTATGCTTGCAAGGTGAACAGCATTTTCTCGGAATTAAGATGATCAATAGCCTTTTTGAAGAAAGCGGTTGGCAAACTAGATATTTTGGTGCGAGTCTGCCTTTAGAATATGCGCTTAAAACTGCACTTCAGTGGAAACCTGAAGTTATCGGCCTATCTGTTTCCATTGTTTATAACTTGCCGCTCTTAAAAAACTACGTACGGACATTGAGCGCTTTACCGCATAAGCCAGTAATAATGATTGGTGGAAGACTTGTAGATAAATATGATTTAATTCCGTATACAAATCACCAGGGTATGATCATGAAGAACTTGGATGAAGTGGATCAATGGCTAAATGAGTATAGAGAAGAAAGGATCAATGTCTGAAGATGAACGATGGCATACCCGTACCATTTTTACAAATGACTAACCATGGTGATATTCAGTTCCTTTCTAAAAAAGCCAAAGAGCTGCTGCATGATGATGTCGAAATAATCACTGATTGTTTTGATGAAGAAAGTCATAATAAGCTTATGAAATTTATGATGCCATTTGAAGGCGACAAAAGTTTTGAAGCGAACGTAAAGAGTAAAAACAATCCATTTCTTTTATGCGATATTCATATATCGTGGAAAAATGATTCTGCCTATATCGTTTTCATTCCGATCGGTAAGCATGTAAAGGGCCTTGAGGATAAACTTTCGGAACTAAGATTAAGGCTTGCTTCAACTGATTTTGAACTTTTTGAAAAAAAGGAAGCACTGGAAGCGGCAATAAAGCGTTTGGATGAACTATCTGGACCATTCATCCCATTGTCAGAAAAGATTGCTTTTGTTCCCATATTTGGCGACATTACCGAAAGCAAAATGATTACCGTAACTGGGAATGCATTGAAATCCGCTTATGAAGGTCAATATGACGAGATTTTTTTCGATTTATCCGCAACGGGTGAAATTGATCTGGGCGGGATGAAAAAATTAAGCGAGCTCTTCCGTATGCTTCAATATATGAATGGGAGACCTGTAAAAATATTAGGGGTAAAACCGAAACATGCACGCCAGCTGAACGATTATGATGTAGATTGGCCTGTATTTTACGAGTCATCGTTAAAAGAAGTATTACTGGGGATCTCTGATTAAAGAAAAAGACTCAAAAGTTGGCATGTGAAGCCGATTTTGAGTCTTTTTTTAAATTTTCTTATGCCAGTCAGAAATAATCCAACGAGTTTTGGTCATAATCCAACGGAATTTTCGATTAATCCAACGAGTTTCGGTCATAATCCAACGAGAATTCACCATATATCCCCGAGTCGACAAAAACTGACATAAGCTAGCCAAAATGCGGATTGTAGGTCATTCCTTTTAATACTTTCACCCTTTTCGCTTCATCGTCGCAAGAATAATCGGAGCCAGCGCAGCTCCGCCAATCAGTCCAAATAGATGACCGAGAACATTAATCCGTTCATTCATAAATGTTGAAACTAAGCTGATTCCGAGTACAACTAACAGAATCTGCGTGTTGGTTTTATCAATATATTGTTTTTTGTTATATACCATATATACATAAATGCCGAACAAGCCAAAAATAGATCCTGATGCACCAATATGTGCGTATGACAAAGGCAGCATTAGTAAAGTTGCAATATTGGCGATTAAGCCTGAACCTGCATAACCGATAATAAAACGTGTCTTGCCGAGTATTTGTTCAAGGGCGGGACCAAACAATAATAAAGAGAACGAATTAAAGATTAAATGGCCGGCAGCTTCATGTGTAATGATTGGAGTAAATAAGCGCCAGTATTCTCCTTGTGCAATATAATAGTTCGACCCGACCATTAAGTGATACAAAGAAGTACCAAAAGGGGTAAAATTAATAAGAAGAAACACGATAATATGAGCAGCAATTAAAAAAGTGATAATCGGATAACGGCGAATAAAGGTCTGGAAACTTTCATCTCTTACAAACATATGGACAACTCACCCTTTTATTTAGAGTTTATTCGTTACATATTCATCTATCTCAAGTTTACCATGCGAAAAGTTTTAGGGCGAAAGATATAGTGTAAAGGAGTTTGCTTATGATCGTTGGAACAGGTATCGATATTATTGAAATGAAGCGGATAAAACAAGTTGCACAGCATCAGGTTCGGTTTGCTGATAGGATTTTAACCACTTTTGAACTTGGAAAATTTAATGCACTATCAGGCAACAGAAAGTTTGAATATTTGGCAGGCAGGTTTTCAGCAAAAGAAGCGATGGCAAAAGCATTGGGTGTCGGAATTGGTGCTGAGCTTTCGTGGCATGACATGGAGATCATATCTGATGAAAAAGGAAAACCGTTTATTTCATCCCCTTACCCTTATGTATGCCATCTGTCTATTTCTCATACGAAGGAATATGCCGTAGCGCAAGTTATTTTAGAAAGCTCGTCAAGCTAGTCTGCATATTGTCCAGGGTTGTCTCATATATTGTAATGCGGTAGAAGGGGCAGTCCTTTGCTAGACGGCAGAGCTTGTACCCCCTTCAATGTCGAAATTACTTTGGGACAAAGGGGATGGCAAAAAATGAAAAAAACACTGTCAATGATGTTGACGGCGTTCATGCTTGTGGCAATTCTGTCGGCATGTGGTGCAAAAAGCCAGAGTGATGTTTTGGACTCCTTAGAAGAAAGAATGGATTCAATGACAGGCTATAAAGCAGATGCCAAGATGACTTTGAAAACTGGGGAAAAACCACTCACTTATGACTTGGAAATCTGGTATAAAAAACCGGATTTTTATCGTGTGAGCATGAAGAACGCAGAAAAAGACCAAAGTCAGATGATTTTACGGAATAAAGACGGCGTGTTTGTATTAACACCAGCGCTTAACAAAAGCTTCCGTTTCCAAAGTGACTGGCCGGAAAACAACAGTCAGGTGTATTTGTTCCAATCTTTAATTTCAGACATTTTAAATGATAATGACAGAGGGTTTAAAACAAAAGAGAAAAGCTACGTGTTCCATACAAAAACAAATTATCAAAATAAGAACTTATATCAGCAAGAGATTACTTTAAATAAAGATTTAGATCCTACGCAAGTACGTATCATGGACCAGGATCAGAAAGAGTTAGTTACACTTACTTTTTCGAACGTGAAATACAATGCCAAATTCGATAAAAACTCTTTCGATATGGAGTCAAACATGTCGAGCGCACAGTACGAGATACCAACTTTCTCAGGGGACGATAAAGAGTTTGAAGTGCTTTACCCTACTTACACAGCAAATTTAAATCTCGTTAACGAAAGAGAAGTCATGCTAGGAAAGAATGAATCTAAAGTTGTTATGAGCTATGCAAGCGGTGAAGAAAAGAAATCATTCACACTCATGCAGCAAAAGAATCAATCTGTTGAATCAGCGGCAAGGCTGACAATGCCAAGCGGTGAGCCGGTGGATCTTGGTTTTACAGTTGGAGCGATGACAGACCAATCCATTACATGGAACTACAACGGTGTTGATTATTTTCTAGCTTCAAATTCTTTAGATCAAGAAGAACTGATGGCTATCGCAAGATCTGTGGCAGGAGAAGCTATAAAATAATTCCTTCTTATTTATATAGGAACATTCCGACAGGCTCCGGATATTCGGGCCTGTTTTTTACTTTCATGTTTAAAGAATAAGCTTATCTAAGGTTGACAGATAGAGGCTTGGTATTAGACCAAGTTTACTTTACATATTTTTAATGAAACGGTTAAAATAAAGGACAGTAATCCGGAAGTTTTCGAGGGAGGTTTTCTTAAAGTGGACAAACATCATTTTTATCGAGATACATGGGCTGAAATAAACTTGGATGATATAAGCAAAAACGTTCAATCATTCAAAAAACATCTCCCTGATTATAAAATTATGGCTGTAGTAAAAGCGAATGGATACGGACATGGCGCCTATCAAACAGCGGTCACGGCGCTTGAATCTGGAGCAGAATATTTAGCTGTTGCTATCTTGGACGAAGCGATCGCTTTAAGAAAACAAGGCATTTCTGCACCGATTTTAGTTATGAACCGTATTCGTCCTGAATATGTTAATCTTGCGGCAGAAAATGAATTGAGTATTACTGTTTTTCATAAAGAATGGATTCATGAAGCAATGTCTTATATGCAAGAAACGAATCTTACATTAAACCTGCATATCAAGCTTGATACGGGAATGGGGCGTGTCGGTCTAACAGACGAGGAAGAGCTGCTTGAACTGGCATCTCTTATTAATGAGTCTTCTAACCTGCATTTCGAGGGTGTATTTACCCATTTCGCTACAGCAGATGAATGGGAGTCTGCTTTGTTTGATGAGCAGCTAGAAAAATTCACAAACCTAATGGAGTTTCTTAAAAAGCAAGGGTTCACACCGCCGCTGATACACTGTGCCAATAGTGCAGCGTCACTCAGAAAAGTAAAAGGACCTTTTAATCTGGTAAGACTCGGGATTAGTATGTACGGTTTAGCTCCTTCTATGGAAATGAAAAAATCTTTGCCGTTTCCTTTAGCAGAAGCATTTAGTCTTCATACAAGACTAATTCATGTTAAAAAGCTGATGCCTGGGGATACTGTAAGCTATGGAGCTACTTATACAGCAAAAAAGGAAGAATGGGTCGGTACACTTCCAATCGGATATGCAGATGGATGGCAAAGGAGACTATCACCTGATGCAAGTGTGCTGATTGATGGCGAAAGGATGCCGATAATCGGAAGAATCTGCATGGATCAGTGCATGGTATTGCTTCCAAACAAGAAGGAAATAGGAGAGCTCGTCACATTAATCGGCAATCAAAAAGGTGAAGTAATAGAAATGGATGAAGTCGCAACAATTGCAAATACAATAAATTATGAAATTCCGTGTTTAATTTCTTCACGAGTGCCGAGGGTTTTTGTGAAAAATGGTCGAATTTCAGAAAATATGAATGTAATTTTAAATTTTTAGCAGAATATTAGAAGGACTAATAAAAAGTTTGTAGAATAAATACTTTGAAATCGCTTTGCAAATGGAATATTGAAGTGATAATATTAATTGTGGTTAAAAGGAATTTGATCGTAGTATAGCTTTGCGCTGGAGGTGTATGTTGTGTCCGAATTGAACACAAAAAGGATTGTCATTAGTCTTCCTCAAAAATTACTTAGTGAGGTAGATCGTGTCATTAAAAAGGAAAATTTGGACCGCAGCGAATTTATCCATCAAGCTACTGAGATGTATCTTCGTGAGCGGAAGAATAAGCGTCAGTTTCGTGATGAGATGAGACAAGGTTACATGGAAATGGCTAAGATCAATCTAACGATTGCCTCAGAAGCATTTTTGTTAGAGGAGGAAGCCGATCATACCTTGGACCGCTTAGTTAGCGGGGTGTAGTCCTTGATAGTTAAACGCGGAGATGTTTACTTTGCAGATCTTTCACCGGTAGTAGGTTCAGAACAAGGCGGCATCCGCCCTGTACTGATTATCCAAAATGATATCGGTAACCGTTTTAGCCCTACTGTAATAGTTGCTGCAATCACAGCTCAGATACAAAAAGCGAAACTACCAACACATGTTGAAATAGATTCAAAAAAATACGGCTTTGAACGGGATTCAGTTATATTGCTTGAACAGATTAGAACCATTGACAAGCAAAGATTAACAGATAAGATAACACAACTGGATGAAGATATGATGCGCAGGGTAGACGACGCATTGCAGATCAGTACTGGTCTGGTCGATTTTTAAAATTTTATAAAGCTCATTTAGAAACTGTCTGGCAAAACTGTCTGGCGGTTTTTTATTTTTAGGATTTTTTTAAGGTTGTTGTCGTATACATTGTTGCTTTTGATAGCAGTTGATTTCCGTTCCAAGGTTGCTCGCTTTCCGCGGGGCAGACGGTGAGCCACATTCGGACGTTTCACTTTTAAGTGTCTCACCCGCCAGCCTGTCCCGCAGGACAAGGAAAGCTACGACAGCGATGCATCGCACGAAGAAAATGTGATCTTCATTTTCGAGGAGTCTCACACCTTTTACTCCAATCAACTGTCAAAGAAGCCTATAAAATAAGATTGTTGCATCAAGGGTATTTTTGCACCTGCCTCAAACGGAGTCCAATTACTTTCAAAAATACAAAGGTCGCAAAAAGAACTTTTTTTTCTGAAAGGTTTAGCTTTTAAACAAATGGGTTATATATCCAAGGTTAGAAAAGAGTAAACATTGCAGAAAATTATCAGAAATGAAATAATGAAAGAGATACTATGCAGTGGGGGTGCAAAATAATTGGACAACTTGATTGTGCAAATGATTAATGAAAATCAAGAAACCCTTAAAAATAATTGGCTAACTGAAGTCAACGTTTTTAAAGAAAAAGAATTAGTTGCTGCTTCTACCACTATGAAACTGAGTGAAGAAACAGATCAGCAATTCTTTGAGTTGCTTATTAAACACATTAACTACCATGATATTTCAAAGGATGGTACCCTTGATCAATTTTTTGATCAAGTTCTTCATACAGGTTTACCGTTAAGTTATTTAACGCAAGGGTTACAAGCGGCACGCCGCGTAATCGTCAATTTTTTAGTTGAAAGGATTTCCGATAAAGAAAAACTGATTACGATTTATCGTGAAATCGACACATGGTTAGATCCGATTTTAAACCGTGTTGTTGAAAATTCTTCTCAAATTTGGGAAAGAACCGTATCCATTCAGAAAACAGCATTGCTGGAGTTAACAGCTCCGCTCATTCCAGTTTTTCAAAATATCAGTGTCATGCCGTTAATCGGCTCTATTGATACGGAACGTGCTAAATTAATTATGGAAAACTTACTGAATGGTGTAATTAAATACAGGTCTGAAGTAGTTTTGATCGATATAACTGGAGTTCCTGTCGTTGATACGATGGTCGCTCATCATATTATCCAGGCTGCAGATGCTGTACGTTTATTAGGTTCAAAATGTATCCTTGTTGGAATAAGGCCTGAAATTGCACAAACAATTGTCAGTCTTGGCATTGACTTGAGTTTGTTCCCAACGAAAAGCTCTCTTCAAAAGGGTATGGAAAGTGCTTTAGAATTTACAAACCAGAAGCTAGTAAGCAATAAATAGGGAGTGAATAGATAAAATGAGAATTCCTATTTTGAAATTGCATGAATATTTATTGATAACGATACAAGTCGAGATGGATGATCAAACAGCACTTCAATTTCAAGAAGACTTGCTAAATAAAATTCATGATACAGGTGCTAAGGGTGTTGTTATTGATTTAACATCCGTTGACATGATTGATTCATTTATCGCTAAAGTCCTTGGAGACGTTGTAAGAATGTCAAAATTAATGGGTGCACAGGTTGTGCTGACCGGCATACAGCCTGCGGTTGCTATTACTTTAATCGACCTTGGAATTTCAATGAGAGAAGTTTCAACAGCACTTGACTTAGAACAGGGGCTTGATAAATTGCGTCTGGAACTGGAGGGATGATTATGGACATCCAATCCTGTGTGGAAGTACGCAATGAGTGGGACATCGTAAGTGCCCGGCAGCTAGGAAGAAACATGGCAAAAGAGCTAGGTTTCGGAAATGTTGACCAGGCTAGAATCACAACTGCTATTTCTGAACTTGCGCGTAACATTTATTTGTACGCGGGTAAAGGTAAGATTTGTATAGAACCTATTGATCAATTAGGAAAAAAAGGTCTTCGCATTATTGCGATAGATAATGGGCCAGGAATCCGCGAAATCCGAAAAGTTATGCAAGATGGATACACGACATCTGGTGGCTTAGGTGCAGGATTACCAGGTGTGAAGCGATTAATGGACGAATTTTCGATCGAATCCACTATTGATGTGGGAACGGAGATTTCTGCTACTAAATGGCTTCGTTAGGAGGAGAGCTCTTGACTGCAAAAGATGTACTAACTGAACGTTACCAAGATCTATTATCGGTCTATCTAAAAGCAAAGAATGAAACAACACTTTATAAAGGCCAGCAATTCAGCAGAAAATTACTCGAACAGCAAATCTCTCCTGAGGATCTTGTTAGCTTGCACATACAAGTTATGGACGAACTCTTTCCAGATATGTCTGATGAAATGAGAGATTCTTTTGATTTTCTTTTAGAGGCTATGATCGGATATGGTTTTGCATATCGCGAACATCAAAGTCTGAGAGATAAACAGCAGCAGCTTGAGTCTGAAATTGAAGTTGCCGCAAGTATGCAGCAGACATTGCTCTTAAGTGATGTGCCTCAGTTTGATGAGCTGGATATTGGTGTTGTGAGTGTCCCGGCTAAGAAAATGAACGGCGACTATTTCAATTTTGTAAAAAGTGGAAATAGCCTTAGTGTTGCTGTGGCTGATATAATCGGCAAAGGCATACCTGCTGCACTTTGTATGTCTATGATCAAATACGCGATGGACAGTCTTCCTGAAGAACAAATGAAACCTCATTTACTTCTTGAAAACTTAAATCGAGTTGTTGAGCAAAATGTAAACAGCAACATGTTCATCACAATGTTTCATGGTGTTTACGAACCTGAAAGTCATAAGTTTTTCTATGCGGGAGCGGGTCATGAACCTGGTTTTATTTATAATGCAGCAGAAGATAAGTACGAGGATCTGATTGCTAAAGGATTAGTGCTTGGAGTATCACGCACAACAACCTATCACCCGTATGAAATGGAAATACAGGTCGGAGATATGGTTATTTTACTTTCAGACGGTGTTACAGAATGCCGAACAAGCAAAGGTTTTATAGAAAGAGAAGAAATCGTAACACTTATACGGAAGTACATGGACTTGCCGGCACAGCAAATTGTTGAAAATGTGTTTAAGGAACTGGACCGTTTACAAGAATTTGAGCTAAGAGATGACTTCACTTTAATTATTTTAAAACGAATTGTTTAACACTTGCTGTTTTAGGGAAGTGTACCATATCGGTTTCTAATTAAAGCCTGGGGGGAAAATAATGAATTTACAAATCAGCCAACATCAAATAGATAAAACGCACGAATTAACATTATCCGGAGAAGTTGATGCATATACAGCTCCGAAGTTAAAAGAAGTAATGCTTCCATTAACAGAAAGTGAAGGAAACACTGTTGTTGTTGACCTTTCTGGTATTGATTATATGGATAGTACAGGATTAGGTATTTTTGTTGGAGCGTTAAAATCTTCTAAAGCTAACAATAGTTCATTAAAGCTTCGAGGAATGACAGATCGGGTGAAAAGAATTTTTGAAATTACCGGATTAACAGAAGTAATGGATATTGAAAGCGGAGTAAAGGGGGAGGCGCTATGAGAACAGCGTCCGACTATATTGAAATGAACGTTCCCGCTAAACCGGATTACGTTGGTGTAGTTCGACTAACGATTTCTGGCTTAGCGAACAGAATGGGATTTTCATTTGATGAGATTGAAGATATAAAAATCGCAGTTTCTGAAGCTTGTACGAACGTTGTTAACCATGCTTACAAAGATCAAGAATTAGGGCAAGTTCGTATTGGCTGCAATATTTTTGAAGATTGCTTAGAAATTACTGTGTTAGACCAAGGAAAAAGTTTTGATGTTGAATCTATCTCAGAAAATCTTGGCCCAGTGGATGGTAAATCCGTTGATCAATTGAACGAAGGAGGTTTAGGCCTTTTTCTCATAGATACGTTAATGGACAAGGTAGAAATAAAAAGTGAAGCCGGTGTCATGGTAACAATGACAAAGTATCTTCACAGAGATGAGGTGGAGGAACATGTCGACAGAATCTCGCCAGCGCCTTCACAGTAAAGAGCAAGTATATGAATGGATTGATCAATTGCAGGAGGACCCAAAGAATGAAGTGATTCAAACTAATTTGGTTCTCCAATATCAAGATCTAGTTCATTCACTTGCACGAAAATTTTCTAAGGGGAAAAGCATCCATGACGATTTAGTTCAAGTCGGTATGATTGGCTTGCTTGCAGCGTTTAGAAGATATGATAAAACGTTTGGCAGATCGTTTGAATCGTTTGCTGTCCCTACTATAGTAGGAGAAATCAAACGCTTTATTCGCGACAAAACATGGAGTGTACATGTACCGCGCCGAATTAAAGAATTGGGACCTAGAATTAAAAAGGCAGTAGAAGAACTAACGACTAGCCTTCAAAGATCTCCGAAAATCGCAGAGATCGCCGACTATCTTGAAGTTTCTGAAGAAGAAGTGCTAGAAACAATGGAAATGGGTAAAAGTTATCAAGCCCTTTCAGTTGATAGTTCGATCGAAGCTGATCAAGAGGGGAGTACAGTAACACTTCTTGACCTTGTTGGCTCAGCAGATGCTGGTTTTGATCAGATTGATAAAAGAATGCTGTTAGAAAAAGCGTTTGCTGTTCTATCGGAACGCGAACGTGAAATTCTTCAATGCACGTATTTCGAGAATTTGAGCCAGAAGGAAACAGGTGAAAGACTGGAGATTTCCCAAATGCATGTTTCAAGATTACAAAGAAGAGCATTGGAGAAATTGAAAGAAGCACTGAGAGTATCACCTTCGGAGGCGCTTAGATGATCGAACACCAACAGTATAAAAAAGCATTGGTTTCTTCTTACCAGAATCCCAAAAAAGGGAATGAACTTTGCGGAGATAGCTTTTATACAAGGGAAACAGAGGACTATTTAGTATGTGCCGTGGCTGATGGCCTTGGGAGCGGAAAACTAGCAAAAGATGCATCAGGGAAAGCAACTGAGATTATTGATCAGAATCATTATGAGTCTGTAGAGCAATTGATGAAATTTTGTAATGAAGGTCTTAGACAAACCCGCGGTGCTGTAATTGCGATTTTAAAAGTCGATTATAAAAACAAAATGGCCACCTACTCAGGAGTTGGCAACATTCGTTTTATGATTTCTACTGAAAGACAGCGTGCGGTTCATCCGCTTCCAAAAGTAGGCTTTCTTGTAGGAAAACCCGAAAAGTTTAAAATTCAAGAGTTCAAATTCGAAAAAGAAATTTCGTTTATGCTCTATTCTGACGGGATGGACATTCATACCGTAAGCCGTTCACTTCTTACGAAAATGATTTCACCTAAAGAATCGGTGAATTATATAAGCGGGCTGCCGCAGGACGTTAATGACGATGCTACAGTTTTAGTAGGTCAAGTTAATCTCGAATAGCGAAACATCATCCTTATCAATATTAGGATGGTGTTTTTTGTTTTTGTTGATTGATAAACTTCTTATCTCTTCGTCAGTTTCATTTTCTCAGTGCTCATGTAGGTTTACTTCACTCCGCGCTTCGAAAATTTCACTTCCTCGACCTACTCGTTTCTGAATCAACAAAAGATTTGAAGTGGAAGATAAGCTGCGAATCTCTTCGTCAGTTTTTATTCTGCGGTACTCACGTAAGTGTAAATACGCTCCGTTTCCTCGAATCTTCACTTCCTCAACCTTCTTGCTTCTAAATCGCCAAACGATTTGAAGTGGATGAAAAGCGGCGAATCTCATTTTCATTTTCATTTTCTCAGTGCTCATGTAGGTTTACTTCACTCCGCGCTTCGAAAATTTCACTTCCTCGACCTACTCGTTTCTGAATCAACAAATAATGAATGTGTTTTTTCTAAAAGATTATAGCTAATGGTGTTCTGTAATTTAACACCAATGACAAGGTGATTGGAGTGTAAGGTGCGAGACTCCAGCGGGATTAGCGGGACAGGTGAGACCATTCAATGTCGCATAGCGACGAGTGGGCTCACCGCACGCCCCGCGGAAAGCGAGCATCCTGAAACGGAGATCAACTGCACTCAAAAACAACATCTGGTCGTCATTTTATAGAAATGCATTTATTCGTTATAATAGATGTAATTGATTGAAAAGGAGTGTTCTTATTGGGACAACCTGTGAATGAACAAGCATTACTTGTCATCGAAAAGGAATTGAACATTAAAGGGAAACAAATTAATCAAGTGATCGGCTTATTGGAAGAGGGGAATACGGTTCCTTTTATCGCGCGTTACCGTAAAGAATTAACAGGTGGTCTTGATGAAGTTCAGATCAAAGATATTATGGATCGCTGGACATACCTTCAAAATCTTGCTTCCCGAAAAGAAGAAGTAATCCGTCTCATAGACGATCAAGGGAAACTTACAGATGAACTAGCAGCATCCATTAACAACGCTCAAAAACTTCAAGAAATAGAAGATTTGTATCGTCCATACAAACAAAAGCGGCGTACAAAAGCGACAGTTGCAAAAGAAAAAGGATTAGAGCCATTAGCTTTGTGGTTATTAGAACAACGAAATGAAAATCCTTTGGACGCTGCGAGATCATACATAAATGAGGATAAAGAGGTATTGTCTGCTGAAGATGCCATTCAAGGTGCGAAAGATATTATTGCTGAAATGTTATCTGACGATGCAGATATGCGAAAATGGATTCGCGAAGACACATTCTCGAAAGGCGAGATAAAAACAGAAGGTAAAAATACAGAGGCCGACGAGAAGAAAGTATTTGAAATGTACTATGAATACCAAGAACCAATCCGAAAAATCGTTCCTCACAGAGTTTTAGCGGCAAACCGCGGTGAGAAAGAAGATATTTTAAAGGTTGGAATCAGTACTCCATCTGAACTAATCATCTCGAAAATGGATCGTAAAACGGTAAAAAGATCTGATTCTCCGGCTGTCCCTTATATTCGTGAAGCCATTGAAGATGCTTATAAACGATTAATAGCGCCGTCTATCGAAAGAGAGATTCGCGCAGCGTTAACAGAACAAGCGGAAGAACGCGCAATACACATATTTTCTGAAAATGTAAGAAGTCTTTTGCTTCAGGCACCTCTAAAAGGTAAAGTGGTTTTAGGTGTCGACCCTGCTTACCGAACAGGCTGTAAGTTAGGGGTTGTAGATGAAACGGGAAAGGTTCTTCACATTCAAACCATCTATCCTACACCGCCGCGTTCAGAAGTGGAGAAATCTGCAGCAGTCGTAAAACAGCTGATTGATAAATATGATATTGAAATTGCTGCGATCGGAAATGGTACAGCATCACGCGAAACAGAACAATTTATTGCAGAAACGCTAAAAGATCTGCCGAAATCTGTTGCGTATGTCATTGTAAATGAAGCGGGAGCAAGTGTATATTCAGCATCGACTGTAGCTCGCGAAGAGTTCCCGGATCTGCAAGTAGAGGAAAGAAGTGCAGTTTCTATCGCCCGCAGACTTCAGGATCCTTTAGCAGAACTCGTGAAAATCGATCCAAAATCAATTGGTGTTGGACAATATCAGCACGATGTTTCTCAAAAGCGTTTGGGTGAAGAAATCTCATTTGTTGTTGAAACAGCGGTTAACCAAGTCGGTGTAAATGTAAATACAGCATCATCCTCACTGCTTCAATATGTTTCGGGATTATCTAAAACAGTAGCTCAAAACATTATCGTAAAAAGAAATGAAGTCGGTAAATTCCAGAACCGAAAAGAACTGAAGAAGATTCCACGCCTAGGTGCGAAAACTTATGAACAATGTATCGGATTTTTGCGCGTTATGGAAGGCGATCAGCCATTGGATCAAACAGGCATCCATCCGGAAAGCTATACAGGAACGATTTCTTTATTGAAAGAATTAGGTTTTACAACAAAAGATATCGGGACAGAAGCACTTGCTGAGATATTAAAGACGATTTCACTTGAAGAAACTTCTGCTAAACTGGATATAGGCGTGCCAACATTAAAAGACATCATCGATGGACTAACAAAACCTGGCCGTGACCCTCGTGATAATTTTTCAGGACCTGTTCTAAAAACAGATGTACTTAAAATGGAAGATCTATCAGCAGGGATGGAACTGCAAGGGACTGTTCGAAATGTGGTAGACTTTGGGGCCTTTGTAGATATTGGAGTCAAACAGGATGGGCTTGTCCATATTTCAAAATTGACAAACCGTTTTGTAAAAAATCCAATGGATGTTGTAAGTGTCGGTCAAGTTGTAACCGTTTGGGTAGACTCGGTCGATGTAGCCAAACAAAGAATTGCATTAACAATGATAGCTCCTAAAAAGGGATAAAAAAGCATACATGAAAAAAAGCGCTTCTCCAGCAGATTATTCTTCACTGGAGGAGTGCTTTCGATTATAAAAGAACCAGCACTGATTTAATAAACGGATTTGGTAGCGATCTTTCTGGTAATATGCGCGGCGGAGCTGTCTTTTGAACCATGTAGGCATTAAATGACCTCCTTGAACTTCCCAACCGTTATATGTGTATTAGTCTATGTTGGGGTGCTTGTTAGTGTGAACCTTGAAAAAGTAAGGAGTATAAATATGACTGATCTAGAACTGCAGAAATTAACGGAAAGCCTCTCAGCGGAATACTTCAATAAACCGTTCCGGCATGAGGCAACTTTTAATAAAAGACTGCGCACAACAGGCGGTCGTTACCTTTTAAAATCCCATAATATCGAATTAAATCCGCACCTTTATGCAGAGTTTGGGATGGAAGAATTGATCGGCGTTATAAAGCATGAACTTTGCCATTACCATCTTCATATTGAAAAAAGAGGTTATAAGCATGCTGACGCTGATTTTAAAGTGTTGTTAAAAAAAGTCGGGGGATCACGTTTCTGCCAATCGGTTCCAGGAAAGAGGAGGACGGAGAGTTATAAATATCACTATATATGCAAAGACTGTATGCAGTCCTATAAAAGAAAGCGGCTAATTGATACAAAAAGATATGTATGCGGGAAGTGCCGTGGAAAATTGAAACAGGTTTCTTCAAAATAGGGTGTTGACTTCAAAGATAGGTATGTGGTAATTTAATAAAGTCGCTGTAAGACATGACACATACATAACCTTTTACAGAAGGTGTTTACAGCACAGTACAACTTAGAAAAAACCTTCTAAATGAGGTTGACATTTAAACCTAAAACAATTATGATATTAATTGTCCTTAAAAGACATTCCACAGTAGCTCAGTGGTAGAGCTATCGGCTGTTAACCGATCGGTCGTAGGTTCGAGTCCTACCTGTGGAGCCATACAGAGAAGTACCCAAGTGGCTCAAGGGGCGCCCCTGCTAAGGGTGTAGATCGCTAACGCGGTGCGAGGGTTCGAATCCCTTCTTCTCTGCCATGTGGCCCGTTGGTCAAGCGGTTAAGACACCGCCCTTTCACGGCGGTAACACGGGTTCGAATCCCGTACGGGTCACCATTAAGAATTTAATAACCTTTATATAAAGTGGACTCGTGGTGTAGTGGTTAACATGCCTGCCTGTCACGCAGGAGATCGCCGGTTCGACCCCGGTCGGGTCCGCCACTTTTATGAAATAGGCATTGGGCTATAGCCAAGCGGTAAGGCAACGGACTTTGACTCCGTCATGCGATGGTTCGAATCCATCTAGCCCAGCCATTTTTTTCTTTTCAAGATGATTGTTTAACCGAAAGTTTTTAGTGAGAGCCATTAGCTCAGTTGGTAGAGCATCTGACTTTTAATCAGAGGGTCGAAGGTTCGAATCCTTCATGGCTCACCATATTTTTAACGCGGGTGTGGCGGAATTGGCAGACGCGCTAGACTTAGGATCTAGTGTCTTTGACGTGGGGGTTCGAGTCCCTTCACCCGCACCATACTTTTTTAACTTATAAGTTGCAGTGCTCATGCGCTGGCATCTAGCCGCGCGGTCGTGGCGGAATGGCAGACGCGCTAGCTTGAGGGGCTAGTGGGGGAAACCCCGTGGAGGTTCGAGTCCTCTCGACCGCACCAACTTATCACAACAACATATAATGCAATTAATAATAGGCGCCCTTAGCTCAGCTGGATAGAGTGTTTGACTACGAATCAAAAGGTCGGGAGTTCGAATCTCTCAGGGCGCGCCATATTACGGGAAGTGGCTCAGCTTGGTAGAGCACCTGGTTTGGGACCAGGGGGTCGCAGGTTCAAATCCTGTCTTCCCGACCATTCTTTATGCGGGTGTAGTTTAATGGTAAAACAAGAGCCTTCCAAGCTCTGGTCGTGAGTTCGATTCTCATCACCCGCTCCATTTTTTAACGGGCCTATAGCTCAGCTGGTTAGAGCGCACGCCTGATAAGCGTGAGGTCGATGGTTCGAGTCCATTTAGGCCCACCATAATCTTATAAAAAAAGATTTTTAAAAAACGCTTGACTTTATAACTTCGATTCGGTAAGATGATAAAGCTGTCTCGAGAAAAGACAAGCAAAACAAGTTCTTTGAAAACTGAACAAAAGAAATAGGTAAGGAATTAAATTAATTCCGTCAGTTTTAAAAACGAGCAAGACAAACACTTTTATGGAGAGTTTGATCCTGGCTCAGGATGAACGCTGGCGGCGTGCCTAATACATGCAAGTCGAGCGAATGAAGAGGAGCTTGCTCCTCTGATTTAGCGGCGGACGGGTGAGTAACACGTGGGTAATCTGCCTGTAAGACGGGGATAACTCCGGGAAACCGGGGCTAATACCGGATAATAAGAAGAAACGCATGTTTCTTTTTTGAAAGTCGGTTTCGGCTGACACTTACAGATGAGCCCGCGGCGCATTAGCTAGTTGGTGAGGTAACGGCTCACCAAGGCGACGATGCGTAGCCGACCTGAGAGGGTGATCGGCCACACTGGGACTGAGACACGGCCCAGACTCCTACGGGAGGCAGCAGTAGGGAATCTTCGGCAATGGGCGAAAGCCTGACCGAGCAACGCCGCGTGAGCGATGAAGGCCTTCGGGTCGTAAAGCTCTGTTGTTAGAGAAGAACAAGTACGAGAGTAACTGCTCGTACCTTGACGGTACCTAACCAGAAAGCCACGGCTAACTACGTGCCAGCAGCCGCGGTAATACGTAGGTGGCAAGCGTTATCCGGAATTATTGGGCGTAAAGCGCGCGCAGGCGGTCTCTTAAGTCTGATGTGAAAGCCCACGGCTCAACCGTGGAGGGTCATTGGAAACTGGGAGACTTGAGTGCAGGAGAGAAAAGTGGAATTCCACGTGTAGCGGTGAAATGCGTAGAGATGTGGAGGAACACCAGTGGCGAAGGCGGCTTTTTGGCCTGTAACTGACGCTGAGGCGCGAAAGCGTGGGGAGCAAACAGGATTAGATACCCTGGTAGTCCACGCCGTAAACGATGAGTGCTAGGTGTTGGGGGGTTCCACCCTCAGTGCTGAAGTTAACACATTAAGCACTCCGCCTGGGGAGTACGACCGCAAGGTTGAAACTCAAAGGAATTGACGGGGGCCCGCACAAGCAGTGGAGCATGTGGTTTAATTCGAAGCAACGCGAAGAACCTTACCAGGTCTTGACATCCTCTGACCACTCTAGAGATAGAGCTTTCCCCTTCGGGGGACAGAGTGACAGGTGGTGCATGGTTGTCGTCAGCTCGTGTCGTGAGATGTTGGGTTAAGTCCCGCAACGAGCGCAACCCTTGACCTTAGTTGCCAGCATTCAGTTGGGCACTCTAAGGTGACTGCCGGTGACAAACCGGAGGAAGGTGGGGATGACGTCAAATCATCATGCCCCTTATGACCTGGGCTACACACGTGCTACAATGGGTGGTACAAAGGGTTGCGAAGCCGCGAGGCCAAGCCAATCCCAAAAAGCCACTCTCAGTTCGGATTGTAGGCTGCAACTCGCCTACATGAAGCCGGAATTGCTAGTAATCGCGGATCAGCATGCCGCGGTGAATACGTTCCCGGGCCTTGTACACACCGCCCGTCACACCACGAGAGTTTGTAACACCCGAAGTCGGTGGGGTAACCCTTTTGGGAGCCAGCCGCCGAAGGTGGGACAGATGATTGGGGTGAAGTCGTAACAAGGTAGCCGTATCGGAAGGTGCGGCTGGATCACCTCCTTTCTATGGAGATTATGAGACAGCTAGTCTGTTTCGTAAGTACGCCTATTCTTCTTTTGTTCAGTTTTGAGAGAACTCAAAACTCTCAACTAAATAACATTTTTTCGTTCTTAAAGATCGGAAAGGTTATTTTAACTATGTTCTTTGAAAACTAGATATCGACATCCAAACAATATGCAAGGCAGATATATATTATTTATCTGCGCCAAGCAATAACTTTTTAAGTTAAGTTACGAGAAACGAAGAAATTCGAAGTTGATCGTAAGTTATAAGGTTAAGCTAGAAAGGGCGCACGGTGGATGCCTTGGCACTAGGAGCCGAAGAAGGACGGGACGAACACCGATATGCCTCGGGGAGCTGTAAGTAAGCATTGATCCGGGGATTTCCGAATGGGGGAACCCACCATCCGTAATGGGGTGGTATCCATATCTGAATACATAGGGTATGAGAAGGCAGACCCGGGGAACTGAAACATCTAAGTACCCGGAGGAAGAGAAAGCAAATGCGATTTCCTGAGTAGCGGCGAGCGAAACGGAATCAGCCCAAACCAGAGGGCTTGCCCTCTGGGGTTGTAGGACACTCTATACGGAGTTACAAAGGAACGAGGTAGGTGAAGTGGTCTGGAAAGGCCAGCCGAAGAAGGTAACAGCCCTGTAGCTGAAACTTCGTTCCCTCCAGAGTGGATCCTGAGTACGGCGGGACACGTGAAACCCCGTCGGAATCCGGGAGGACCATCTCCCAAGGCTAAATACTCCCTAGTGACCGATAGTGAACCAGTACCGTGAGGGAAAGGTGAAAAGCACCCCGGAAGGGGAGTGAAATAGATCCTGAAACCGTGTGCCTACAAGTAGTCGGAGCCCATTAACGGGTGACGGCGTGCCTTTTGTAGAATGAACCGGCGAGTTACGATCCCGTGCAAGGTTAAGTTGAATAGACGGAGCCGCAGCGAAAGCGAGTCTGAATAGGGCGACATAGTACGTGGTCGTAGACCCGAAACCGTGTGATCTACCCATGTCCAGGGTGAAGTTCAGGTAACACTGAATGGAGGCCCGAACCCACGCACGTTGAAAAGTGCGGGGATGAGGTGTGGGTAGGGGTGAAATGCCAATCGAACACGGAGATAGCTGGTTCTCCCCGAAATAGCTTTAGGGCTAGCCTCGCGGCAAGATTCCTGGAGGTAGAGCACTGATTGGACTAGGGGCCCCCACAGGGTTACCGAATTCAGTCAAACTCCGAATGCCAGAGAATTATCCGCGGGAGTCAGACTGCGAGTGATAAGATCCGTAGTCAAAAGGGAAACAGCCCAGACCATCAGCTAAGGTCCCAAAGTATACGTTAAGTGGCAAAGGATGTGGAGTTGCCCAGACAACCAGGATGTTGGCTTAGAAGCAGCCACCATTTAAAGAGTGCGTAATAGCTCACTGGTCGAGTGACTCTGCGCCGAAAATGTAACGGGGCTAAACGTATCACCGAAGCTATGGCTTGTACCGTATGGTACAGGGGTAGGGGAGCGTTCGAAGTGCAGCGAAGTCAGACCGGAAGGACTGGTGGAGCGCTTTGAAGTGAGAATGCCGGTATGAGTAGCGAAAGACAAGTGAGAATCTTGTCCATCGAAAGCCTAAGGTTTCCTGAGGAAGGCTCGTCCGCTCAGGGTTAGTCGGGGCCTAAGCCGAGGCTGAAAAGCGTAGGCGATGGATAACAGGTTGATATTCCTGTACCACTTCCTTTCCGTTTGAACGATGGGGGGACGCAGTAAGGTAGGGTGAGCGCACTGATGGAATAGTGCGTCTAAGCAGTTAGGCTGTTGGATAGGCAAATCCGTCCAACGTGAAGGCTGAGCTGTGATGGCGAGGGAAATTTAGTACCGAAGTCCCTGATCCTACACTGCCAAGAAAAGCCTCTAGTGAGGAAAGATGTGCCCGTACCGCAAACCGACACAGGTAGGCGAGGAGAGAATCCTAAGATGATCGGGAGAACTCTCGTTAAGGAACTCGGCAAAATGACCCCGTAACTTCGGGAGAAGGGGTGCTCTGATAGGGTTTATCGCCCGAGAGAGCCGCAGTGAATAGATCCAAGCGACTGTTTAGCAAAAACACAGGTCTCTGCGAAACCGCAAGGTGAAGTATAGGGGCTGACACCTGCCCGGTGCTGGAAGGTTAAGAGGAGGGGTTATCCTTTTAGGAGAAGCTCTGAATTGAAGCCCCAGTAAACGGCGGCCGTAACTATAACGGTCCTAAGGTAGCGAAATTCCTTGTCGGGTAAGTTCCGACCCGCACGAAAGGTGTAACGACTTGGATACTGTCTCAACGAGAGACCCGGTGAAATTATAGTACCTGTGAAGATGCAGGTTACCCGCGACAGGACGGAAAGACCCCATGGAGCTTTACTGCAACTTGATATTGGATTTTGGTACAGCTTGTACAGGATAGGTAGGAGCCTGAGAAGCCGGAGCGCCAGCTTCGGTGGAGGCGTCGGTGGGATACTACCCTGGCTGTATTGAAATTCTAACCTAGAACCGTGATCCGGTTCAGAGACAGTGTCAGGTGGGCAGTTTGACTGGGGCGGTCGCCTCCTAAACAGTAACGGAGGCGCCCAAAGGTTCCCTCAGAATGGTTGGAAATCATTCGCAGAGTGTAAAGGCACAAGGGAGCTTGACTGCGAGACCTACAAGTCGAGCAGGGACGAAAGTCGGGCTTAGTGATCCGGTGGTTCCGCATGGAAGGGCCATCGCTCAACGGATAAAAGCTACCCTGGGGATAACAGGCTTATCTCCCCCAAGAGTCCACATCGACGGGGAGGTTTGGCACCTCGATGTCGGCTCATCGCATCCTGGGGCTGAAGTAGGTCCCAAGGGTTGGGCTGTTCGCCCATTAAAGCGGTACGCGAGCTGGGTTCAGAACGTCGTGAGACAGTTCGGTCCCTATCCGTCGCGGGCGCAGGAAATTTGAGAGGAGCTGTCCTTAGTACGAGAGGACCGGGATGGACACACCGCTGGTGTACCAGTTGTTCCGCCAGGGGCATAGCTGGGTAGCTACGTGTGGACGGGATAAGTGCTGAAAGCATCTAAGCATGAAGCCCCCCTCAAGATGAGATTTCCCATCACGTCAAGTGAGTAAGACCCCTTAGAGATGATGAGGTTGATAGGTCTGGTGTGGAAGCGTGGCGACACGTGGAGCTGACAGATACTAATCGGTCGAGGGCTTATCCTTAAAAAAGCATAACGTTTGGAAACGTCGTATCTAGTTTTGAGAGAACATACTCTCAACTTAATAAAAGTAGTTTTTTCAGAAGCGAGAAGGTCGAGGAAGTGAAGTTTTGAAGGAACGGAGCGTATTACACATACGTGAGTACCGGAAGAACGAAACTGACGAAGAGATTCGACGCTTATCAAAAAACTTAGGTTCAGTGATGATGGCGAAGAGGCCACACCCGTTCCCATACCGAACACGGAAGTTAAGCTCTTCAGCGCCGATGGTAGTTGGGGGTCTCCCCCTGTTAGAGTAGGACGTCGCTGAGCAAATGAGGAAGATGGATGAAAATCCATCTTCTTTTGTTTTGAAAAGCCTCGGATCGAATTCGCAGATGTCGATTCGTGACTATTGCAAGAAAAACTGTAGGATTCGAGCCAAAAAGTGTGGGATGGCATTCAAAAAGGGTGAGATTGTCAGAGCTAATTGTGGGATTATTGAGCCAAAAAGCGAACAAAAAGGAAGAAGATGGATGAAGATCCATCTTCTTTTTATTATCTATAAGTGAGATTTCGGTCAAAAAAGCTAAAAAACGTTAAAAATAAGATTAAAAATGAAGAAGATGGACCCTTCCATCTTCCAACCTTATAATAACACCTCTTCACAAACCCCTAAAAGCGCCCGCCACTCCATAATTCCACGGTAATCGCCAATAATTCCACGGTCAAAGGCTACATATCCACGAAAAAACCCATTATATCCACGTTAATTTTGATTTAACCACGAACCGACATGATTCAACAAAATTCACATCAAACTCGCATCAAATTCACTCACCCATTCTCTGCCATAGTCATTGCAGGTGAAACCCAGGAAAATCACTTTATACCAACGTTAAATTCCATAATTCCACGTTAGGTGCCTTTTTATCGAATTTTCGACAGTATTCCATCGCACTCCTAAAGTTGTGAGCAAACTTCAAAACATATCAATAAGACTTCGTACGTTTTTATGCTACACTAGGTATTAAAAATAATGGGGAGGTCATTTTAATGAAAGATGTTCATTTCGATACTTCAACAGTACATGCAGCTGGTCATTCCGGGGTTAAGTCTGTAAGCAAAATAAAACCGATCTACCAGACTTCTGCTTTTTCTTTTTCGAGCTTAGATGATTTAGAGGATTATTTTCGCGGTAAGAACGACTATCTATACACAAGGATGAATAACCCGAACCAAGATGATTTTGCTAGAGGGGTTGCACAGTTAGAACAGGCACCTGCTGGAGTTGTTACATCTTCGGGAATTTCGGCGATCATGGTCGGTATTTTAGCTGTAGTACAAGCCGGTGACCATATTGTGGCTTGTGAGGATCTGTATGGCGGTACGTACACACTTCTTTCAGAGGAATTAAAGACCTTTGGAATAGAATCTACATTTGTATCCTTTGAAGACATGAATGAAGTTGAAAACCAGATCCGATCAAATACAAAACTAATTTATTCAGAATCTGTGACGAATCCTCTTTTACGTGTGGAGGATCTCGAGGGAATTGCTGCATTAGCAAAGAAACATGGAATTACATCTATGATCGATAATACATTTGCTACACCTTTTGTTTTACAACCGTATACGCAAGGAATAGATATTGTCGTGCACAGCGCTACGAAATATCTTAACGGACATGGCGATGTTACCGCTGGAGCAGTAGTTGGCAGTGAAGAATTAATTGCTAAAGCTAAAACAAAAATGGGTCATCTCGGCTGCAATTTAGGACCGTTCGATGCGTGGTTAGCTTCAAGAGGATTAAAAACGCTGAGTTTGCGAATGGAGCGTCATGTTTCCAATGCACAAGCATTAGCTGATCAGCTTCAAGATACGAAGGGCATCAAGAAGGTTTATTATCCGGAGCATGTGAGTGAAAAAGGAAACGGTGCTATCGTTACGATTGAATTAGACGATAATAGCGATGTCCATACATTTTTCAAATCCCTGGATTGGGTGAAAATTGTTCCGACTCTTGCTGGAGTTGAAACTACAGTATCTTATCCACTTGGTACTTCACATCGGTCATTGCCAGAGGATGTTTGTGAAAAATTGGGTATAAACAAAAACGTTATCCGGATTTCTGTCGGAATCGAAGACAAGAATGACATTTGCAAAGTCTTTAAAGATGCTGCTGAAAAAGCTCTTGCCTCTAATTAGAATTTGTAACAAAAACGAATTGTTACAAATTGTCGAACTATGTTAAAATAGGCTATTGAAAGCGCTTCATCAATTACAACAAGGGAGGCAGAGAAATGAAGCCGAAAGAGGAATTACACCGCGGGCTTGAGGAAAGACACATTACATTGATGTCTCTCGGGGCTGCAATTGGAGTAGGCCTATTTTTAGGTTCAGCATCTGCAATTGAGATGGCAGGGCCAGCAATTTTGTTTGCGTATGCTCTAGGTGGAGCAGTAATGTTTATGATTATGAGAGCATTAGGAGAGATGGCAATTGAACAGCCGGTTGCCGGTTCTTTTAGTAGATATGCCAGAAATTACATCGGGCCGTTGTCTGGTTATTTAACTGGATGGAATTATTGGTTCTTATGGATCGTTACATGTATGGCAGAAATCACTGCTGTCGGTATTTATATGAAGGTGTGGTACCCAGATGTTCCAACATGGATCTGGGCATTAGCGGCGCTTGTCATTATGGCAGGAGTCAACTTAATCGCTATTAAGGCTTATGGAGAGTTTGAATTTTGGTTCGCATTAATAAAAATTATTGCAATTGTTCTTATGATTATTACTGGTTTAGGAATGATTATTTTTGGATTTGGTAACGGCGGAGTAGCCACTGGAATCCATAACCTTTGGTCGAATGGCGGATTTGCGCCACATGGAATCAAAGGAATTCTAATGTCGATGCAAATGGTCATGTTCGCCTTTTTAGGTATAGAACTGATCGGAGTAACAGCGGGGGAAGTAAAGAACCCAGAAAAAACGATAGCAAAAGCAGTAAACACTGTGTTTTGGCGTATTTTATTGTTTTATGTAGGAGCATTATTTGTAATCATGTCTATTTATCCTTGGGACCAAATCGGAACACAAGGAAGCCCTTTTGTACTAACGTTTGAAAAACTGGGCGTTGGACAAGCTGCTGGAATTATTAACTTTGTTGTATTAACTGCCGCATTATCCAGCTGTAACAGCGGTATTTTCAGTACAGGACGTATGTTATTTAACCTTGCGGAGCAAAAGCAAGCACCGACGAAATTTGGTAAAATCGGAAAAACGGGAGTACCTTCTGTAGCGATTTTAGTATCTGCTGCAGCACTTTTAGTAGGTGTAGTTCTAAACTACTTAGTACCGGAAAAAGTTTTCGTTTGGGTTACAAGTATCTCTACATTCGGAGCGATTTGGACATGGGGCGTTATTCTTGTGTCTCAAATGAAATTCCGTAACAGTTTAAGTACAGAGGAAAAGAAAGCATTGAAATTTAAAATGCCATTTTTCCCTTATGGATCTTATATTGCACTTGCTATTCTTATCTTTGTTGTCGGGATCATGGCATACTTCCCAGACACAAGAATCGCGTTAATTGTAGGGCCATTATGGCTAGCATTATTAACAGCGATCTATTACGCTAAAGGCTTCCACAAGAGACCTGAAAACTCTAAGAAAGCTGCATAATTTTAAGGCGCTGGAAAAAAATAATTTTTTCAGTGCCTTATTTTTATTTAACACTTGCATCATAATAATAAACGTGATATATTAATAAATGTCCGAAAGAAACAAACGCAAAACAGGACAAAAGAAATACTTTTATAACGTCGCAGGGTGGAGCAAGGAGCGTTACTTCACATTAAACGACGACTTGTCTCGACGGATAAACTTCTGAGATTTACTTGCAGAGGAAGAGACGACAAACACGGACACATTGTCCATATACTTTTATAACGTCGCGGGGTGGAGCAGTCTGGTAGCTCGTCGGGCTCATAACCCGAAGGTCGCAGGTTCAAATCCTGTCCCCGCAACCAATTTAAATTTCATGAACAACGTCGATTAACCTTCTCGACCATGAAATATCTGTGGTGCTGTAAAGTGCAACCAATTTAAATTTAATGAACTACATCAATTACATAATTGCTGGACCCGTGGTGTAGTGGTTAACATGCCTGCCTGTCACGCAGGAGATCGCCGGTTCGACCCCGGTCGGGTCCGCCACTTTTAAAAACGAAACAAGGTTTCGTGTTTTTTTATGTCTAAAAGTAAGTTAAACTTAAATATATTACTGAAACCTTAGGAGTCCGACATGATCCTAAGGCTTTTTTGTACGATCAGGCATAAGTTATCCTCATGGTGTTCATACATGAAGATATACGTTAAAGTGGATAGTATAAAATACAACTAATATGAAACGGATAAATTCAAATGCTGATTTTGTGAGGTGAATCCAGTGCTTCGTGATGAATTCGAATGGATAAAAAGCATAACACCAGCTCATTCTCATCAAAAAGAACTGCTGATGGGGATAGGAGATGACGCTGCTCTTTGGTCTGTCGATGAAAATATGGATCAAGTCGTTTGCGTTGATACGATGGTGGAAGGTGTTCATTTTACAAGGGACACGATGTCTCCGGGACAAGTTGGTCATAAAGCACTTGCAGTCAATTTAAGTGATATTGCAGCAATGGGAGCTATTCCTCAGTTTTATTTAGTATCGATTGCTATTTCTCAGGATTGGACAGAAGAAGAGCTTCTTGCCATATACGAAGGCATGGGTCAACTTGCGAACACATTTAAAACAGACCTGATCGGCGGAGATACCGTTTCTACAAATGGTCCTATAGTATTAACTGTCACTGTTATTGGAAAAGTAGAAACAGGCAAACAGTTATATCGAAAAAACGCAAAGCCTGATGATGTTGTCTTTTTAACGGGTGCAACAGGCGATTCATCAGCAGGGTTACAGCTGTTGCTTGATAAAACACGTCAACATACATTTAATATAGAAGAGGCTACCTTAACTTTGCAGCATCAAATGCCGCAGCCTCATATTAAACAGGGAAGATTACTTGCGAAAAGCGGTTTTCGAATTGCTTTAAATGATGTGAGTGATGGGATTGCCAGCGAATTAAATGAGATTGCTGAAGCAAGCAATGTTACGATACATATTGAGGAAGAAACACTTCCTGTAAGTTCCGTGTTAAAACGTTACTCAAAGGATGAGAGGCTAAATCATCAATTATTTGGCGGGGAAGATTTTGTGTTAGTCGGAACGATGGCAAATCAAGATTTTATCCAGATCTCATCAGAGTTTGCTGAGCACTCTCTGCCTATATATAAAATAGGAAAAGTAATGAAAGCTGGTAAAGCAGCAGTCTATTTGAATCGCGATCAGCAAAATGAATTACTTGCGAAAAAAGGATTTAATCATTTTAGGGAAAGGTAAGGGGAAGGCATGAGTGTTTATACGATAAAAACTGATTCAGCAGAGAATACAATGGCTTTTGCCGAGAAGCTTGGTAACGCACTTCATAAAGGTGATGTTCTTACCTTAGCGGGAGATTTAGGCGCAGGGAAGACCACTTTTACGAAAGGGCTGGCAAAAGGATTAGGGATAACCCGAACCGTTAATTCCCCTACTTTTACAATAATTAAGGAATATTCCGGCCGTCTGCCGCTTTATCATATGGATGTTTACAGATTAGAAGACTCTGATGAGGATTTAGGCTTTGAGGAGTATTTTTCAGGTGATGGGGTAAGTGTTGTAGAATGGGCCAAGTTTATAGAAGAGTATTTGCCTGATGAGAGACTTGAGATTGTGGTGTCACATAAAGGTGATCAGCAGCGTGAAATTCAGTTAAAACCCATTGGAAAAAGATATACAGAACTGATTAAGGAGATTATGTGATGAAAGTACTGGCAATAGATACATCCAATCTTGTTATGGGGATTGCCGTATTAGATAACGGAAAAGTGCTTGGAGAATACATTACGAATTTAAAAAAGAATCATTCGATCCGTGTTATGCCAGCTATCGAGCAGCTTATGGAAGAAACGGGAGTAAAACCAGCAGAACTTGATCGTATTGTTGTCGCAAAAGGTCCTGGGTCCTATACAGGTGTCCGTATTGGTGTGACGATTGCCAAAACACTTGCCTGGACGCTGAAAAAAGAGCTAATAGGTGTTTCAAGCCTTGAAGTGCTAGCACAGAACGGAAAGTATTTCGACGGTTACACAGTTCCATTATTTGATGCGAGACGAACGCAAGTATTTACAGGACTTTATGGAAACAGTGACAATGGACAGCTTCAAATGGTTATGGAAGATTGCATCATTCTTTTGCAAGATTGGCTGGAAGAGCTGCAGAAGCTTGAGAAGAAGATTCTTTTTATAGGAAACGACCTTACGCTTCATCAAGAAACAATCGTAGAAGTTCTCGGCAGCCAGGCTGTATTGGGACAAGTCTCTGACCATAACCCTAGACCGGGCGAGTTAGGTCGCATCGGGATGGAGAAAGAACCTGAAGATATTCATGCGTTCACACCAAGCTACCTTCAACTGGCTGAAGCAGAAGTAAACTGGCTGAAGTCGCAAGGGAAGTAGGTGCGTATAGTGGGAGAGGCATATACTTTCAGACTGGCAAAAGTAACGGATATTGAGGACATCGTTGGAATCGAGCAGTCTTCTTTTACTGTTCCATGGTCAAAAGAAGCATTTTACAGAGAAATTGAAGAGAATCAGTTTGCTTATTATCTGGTCATTGAAGATCACTTCCAGCCGATCGGCTATTGCGGGATCTGGCTTGTGATGGATGAAGCACATGTGACGAATATCGCTATCCTACCTTCTTATCGAGGGAGAAAACTAGGGGAGCAGCTAATGAAAGAAGCGATAAAGCTTGCAAAAAGTCACGGTGCACAAACAATGACCCTGGAAGCTAGAGTAAGTAATCATGTTGCTCAAAATTTATATAAAAAGCTAGGATTTGAAGCTGGCGGCATCAGAAAAAACTATTACAGTGATAACGGTGAAGACGCGTTAGTCATGTGGGTGGAATTATGATAAAAGATGAAATCATTTTAGCGATAGAAACAAGTTGTGACGAGACAGCAGTAGCCATTGTAAAAAACGGCAATGAACTGTTAGCCAATGTTGTAGCATCACAAATTGAGAGTCATAAGCGCTTTGGCGGGGTCGTACCGGAAGTGGCATCCCGTCATCATGTTGAACAAATTACGATCGTGATCGAAGAGGCTCTAAACGAGGCAAATCTTGAACCAGCTGATTTGACGGCAGTTGCTGTAACAGAAGGACCTGGTTTGGTTGGAGCGCTCTTAATCGGAGTAAATGCAGCTAAAGCCTTTGCATTTGCAAACGGTCTCCCTCTCGTTCCTGTACATCACATAGCAGGTCATATTTACGCAAACCGGCTTGTAAAAGAGATGACGTTTCCTTTATTGTCTCTTATCGTATCTGGCGGTCATACAGAGCTCGTGATCATGAAGGAACATGGGACTTTTCAAGTGATCGGGGAAACAAGAGACGATGCGGCAGGAGAAGCGTATGATAAAGTGGCAAGAACATTGAAAATGCCATACCCTGGCGGACCTCATATCGACAAGCTTGCACAAGTTGGTGAGCCAAACATTGATCTGCCCCGTGCTTGGTTGGAACCCGAGTCATTTGATTTTAGTTTCAGCGGTTTAAAGTCAGCGGTAATCAATACGGTACACAACGCAGAGCAGCGAGGACATGTGATTAAACCAGAAGATCTGGCAGCGAGCTTTCAGGCAAGTGTTGTAGACGTACTCGTGGAAAAAACATACCGAGCGGCAGAACAGTACGATGTAAAACAAGTATTGCTTGCTGGGGGAGTAGCGGCGAACAAAGGATTGCGCCAGCAGTTAGAGAATCGCTTTAAAGGTACAAAGTTTGACCTTGTTATTCCACCACTGCACTTATGCACAGATAATGCTGCCATGATTGCAGCAGCAGGAAGTGTAGCTTATCAAAAAGGTACACGTGGGGATATGGCGTTAAATGGAGTACCTGGCTTAGATTTAGAGGCACAATAAGATAGTATAAAGCTCTTTTCCAAAAAGGAAAGGAGCTTTTTTTATTTCATCATTTTTATCCACGGTTGATATGTGGAAAAGTTATGCACAGTTTTGTGGATAATGGGGATAATTAAATTTAAGCTTATTAAATAAAGGTTTAAGGTTATACACAATTAACAGCAGTCATACACAGTATTCTGTGGATAACGTGGATAAACCTATAAAACATATATTTTACCTATTTTATCCTGTGGATAAGTTTTTTCGGGAAGACTCTGTTCTGATTGGTGCTTTTAAGTCATTTTTGTAGAGAGCATCCATTGACAAATTGATGAAAGTGCAAGGTGAGAGACTTCTATGGGATCAGTGTACATGTTGAGACATATCAGGTGCATAGCGCCAAGTTAGCTTACCGCACGCCACGAGGAAAGCGAGCAAGCTAGAGCGGAAATCAACTATTTCTAAGAGCAACAATCTTTTAGAAAACAGCCTTAATAAAAAAGAAGACGGGACACCCCATCTTCTAAATTTTATGCGTTTTGCAGTTCTTCCCATTCTTCCATAAGGGATTCCATATCGGTGTTCAATTGATCCAGCTGGGATTGGAAGTCTTGAGTCTTTTCATAATCCTGGAATACTTCAGGTTTACAAAGTTCCCCTTCAGCAAACGTGATCTTGTTTTCGAGGCTTTCTAAAAGTTCCTCAATTTCTTCAATTCGGCGCTGACGTTTACGATCTTGTTTTTTCGCTTCTTTATCGATGGACTTCTTATTTCCTGATTGAGTGTCAGAAGAGTTGTTTGCCTGAGTTTCAGCTTTTTGGCGTTCTGCAGCTTCTTCCCGTGCTTTCATCTCATTCTTTTTCTCCGTGTAATAATCATAGTCGCCGAGGTATTCGGTTAACCCGTCAGGAGCGAGTTCGACTACTTTTGTGGCAATTCTGTTAATGAAGTACCGGTCATGCGAAACGAAAAGGATCGTTCCTGGATAATGGATTAATGCTTGCTCGAGAACTTCTTTGCTGTCGAGATCGAGATGGTTCGTTGGCTCATCCAGTAATAAGAGGTTTCCTTTTTCCATCATTAACTTAGCAAGAGCGAGTCTGGCCTTTTGCCCGCCGCTCAGTTCAGTTACGAGTTTTAACACATCATCACCGCTAAAGAGAAATTGTCCGAGAATAGAACGGATTTCTTTTTCCGTCTTTTCCGGATAGTCATCCCAAAGCTCGTTAAGCAGTGTTTTCTTAGAATGAAGATCGGCTTGTTCCTGGTCATAATGAGAGATCATTAATTGGCTGCCGTAGCGGATTTCTCCTGTTAATAGAGGAAGCTTTTTTCGGATCACCTTTAAAAGTGTAGATTTACCGATTCCGTTAGGTCCTACGATCGCAACACTGTCTTGACGGTTTACAGCGAGCTTCACATTTTTAAATAAGGGAGTACCATCTTCATAACCGGTACTTACGTTTTCAAGCTGAAGCACATCGTTACCCGTTTGTTTTTCGATGCCAAAAGAGAAGGCAGCGGATTTCTCAGCACCGGCTGGGCGATCCAGCAGCTCCATTTTATCTAGCTGTTTACGGCGGCTCTGTGCCCGTTTTGTAGTAGAAGCTCTCACGATGTTTTTTTGGATAAAGTCTTCCAATTTAGCGACTTGATCCTGCTGTTTCTCATATTCTTTCATTTCTTGAGCAAAACGTTCTGCTTTCAGTTCAAGGTAGCGAGAATAGTTACCAACATAGCGCACGGAACGTCTTCTGGAAATCTCATAAACCGTCGTTACGATTTTATCCAGAAAGTAGCGGTCATGCGAAACGATTAAGATGCCGCCTGGATAACCTTGCAGGTATTGCTCAAGCCACGTTAACGTCTTAATGTCCAAGTGATTTGTAGGCTCGTCAAGAATTAATAGATCGGGCTTAGTTAAAAGAAGCTTAGCAAGTGCCAGTCTCGTTTTTTGCCCGCCGCTTAATGTGTTGATTCTTGTATCTCTATCAAAATCAGCGAATTGAAACCCATGAAGAACGGTCCGGATTTCAGCTTCGTATTGATAGCCGCCCTCGTCTTTAAATTGCACTTGCAGCTCGTCGTAATCTTTTAAAAGACGCTCATATTCTGCGGCGTTTTCTATGACACTCGGATCTCCCATTCGGGCTTCCATATCACGGAGGCGTTTTTCTTTCTTACGGAGGTCTTCGAAAACAGACAGCATCTCATTCCAGATCGACTGGTCTGAATCGAGTCCTGCATCTTGCGCTAAATAGCCCGTCTTCACATCTTTCGGAATCATGACATGGCCGGAATCATAGGAATACTCACCGGTAATGACACGCAGAAGGGTGGATTTCCCCGCACCGTTTCTGCCGACGAGTGCAATTCGTTCTCCCGTTTGAACTTCTAATTTTATATTTGATAGAATAGCTTCAGCGCCAAATGATTTCGTGACGTCTTGAACTTGTAAAATTATCATGTGTATTCACCTCTATGAAAAAAGGGTGATTTTCTTTTCTTAAATCAATTCCCTAGTCTTATTAGTAGTTTAGCGCAGTTTGGGGAATATCGCCAACTGCGGCAATGTTCAACATTTTGCAATAATTACAAGTAAAATATTAACGACAATAAAAGCGGTTTCGTGTATATTCAACTTGAGGAGGGTTTATATGAAAGAGTTAACCCATTTTAACGAAGAAGGCCGTGCCAGAATGGTAGATATTTCGGACAAAGAAACGTCCCACAGAACAGCCGCAGCCGTAAGCGGGATAACTGTCTCAAAAGAAGTCTTCCTTAAAATAAAAGATAACGGATTTAAAAAAGGGGATGTTCTTGCAGTTGCCCAAATTGCAGGCATCATGGCTGCGAAAAAAACGTCTGACTGGATTCCAATGTGCCATCCGCTTTCATTAACGGGGGTTGATCTATCCTTTCATTGGGACGAGGAATCAGATGACAGCTATAAACTAAATATAAAAGCAGAAGTCAAAACAAAGGGAAGTACCGGAGTGGAGATGGAAGCGTTAACGGCGGCATCTGCAGCAGCATTGACGATTTACGATATGTGCAAAGCCGCAGATAAAGGGATGGTAATTGGCCCTACATATCTCCTAACAAAAACAGGAGGTAAGAATGGTGATTTTGAACGTTCTTCTAGCCCTGGCAAAATATGATACAATAGAGTTGGCAAAGCTTTCTACACATGGAGGGCTCAATATATGAATCAAGATCAATTAAAAATACCACACGCTACAGCTAAACGATTGCCATTGTATTACCGGTTTTTGAAGAACTTGTCCTCTTCAGGAAAGCAAAGGGTGTCCTCTGCTGAGTTAAGTGAAGCAGTAAAAGTAGATTCAGCTACGATCCGCAGAGACTTTTCGTACTTTGGTGCGTTAGGCAAAAAGGGTTATGGCTACAATGTAAATTACTTGCTATCTTTTTTCAGCAAAACACTCAATCAGGATGAAACA
The DNA here is from genome assembly GCF_031582965.1 of Bacillus sp. NEB1478. NCBI lineage: Bacteria > Bacillati > Bacillota > Bacilli > Caryophanales > Bacillaceae > Bacillus > Bacillus sp. NEB1478. Next base: position 3,678,594 of record NZ_CP134049.1, on the reverse strand, counting down.
ACAACTGTCGGCTTGATTGGAGTAGGTAACTTAGGAACCGCGTTTTTACATTATAATTTTACAAAGAACAACAACACAAAAATAGAAGTTGCATTTGACATAGATCAATCCAAAATCGGCACTGAAATTGCGGGTGTCCCTGTATATCATATTGATGATATTGAAGATGAGCTTCAGAAGCGGGGCATCACCGTTGCGATCCTTACTGTACCAGTAGGATCTGCACAAACAATCGCTGATCAGCTCGAACGAGCAGGTGTAAAAGGCATCTTGAACTTTACCCCGGCACGCTTAACAGTAGCTTCGGATATACGTGTCCATCATATCGATTTAGCCGTTGAACTGCAGTCACTTGTTTATTTTATGAAGAATTACTCGTAATCAATTAAAAATAAAGGAGGTAGTCTTATGTTAGGACCAGGTAGCATCGCGTTAATCGTTGCTGGAGCCATCGTTGTATTCGGCCCTAAGAAATTACCTGAGTTAGGTAAAGCAACAGGTAAGGCGCTTCGTGAATTCAAAAACGCAACACAAGGCATCATGGATGATGACGATGATAAAAAGAAGCGCGACCAAGAAGATAAGTAAGGATGTTTTTGTATGACTGCTGAAAAAAATATGACGATATATGATCATCTCGGAGAGCTAAGAACCCGTATTATTTGGTCGTTCTTAGCTTTCATCATATTCCTTGTCGCTGGATTTTTCTTTGCGAAGCCGGTGATCGTATATCTGCAAAGTGATCCAATAGCAAAAGATATTCAGATGAACGCATTTCATTTAACCGATCCGTTGAATGTATATGTGTCTTTTGCCTTCTTTATCGGACTCGTGTTAGCAGCTCCGGTCGTATTGTACCAGCTTTGGGCCTTTATTAGTCCAGGTTTGTATGAAAACGAGAGAAGAGTCACACTCATGTATATTCCGATTTCGTTTTTTCTCTTTTTAGGAGGATTAGCATTTTCCTACTTCATTCTCTTTCCGTTAGTTGTAAGTTTCATGGGGAATGTCGCCACTTCACTAAGTGTTGAAGGAGAATATGGCATTCAGGAATACTTCTCGTTTTTGTTTAACATTACGATTCCGTTTGGTTTCCTGTTTCAATTTCCGGTTCTTATTATGTTTTTAACACGCCTTGGTATTGTAACTCCTGACTTTTTAAAGAAAATCAGGAAAATCGCGTATTTTGCAATTTTAATCGTTGCGGGTATGATCGCACCGCCAGAATTGATGTCACACTTAATGGTTACTCTACCATTGCTCATTTTGTATGAGATTAGTATATTGATCTCGAAAACCGCCTATAAAAAGAGAGTAAAAGCAGAAATGGAAGCCCTCGTTAAAGAACGAGAAGCGGAAATCGAATCTGCATACAACGAATAAAGATCCAGCTGACTCAAAATGTGGTTATTTGCCGCTCTGAGTCGGCTTTTTTGTTTTGATTTTATGGTTATGAGGTGTTAAAAAGTACAAAATGGTTGTTTTCGTATTCATAGTCGTTTTGAAAGAGTTGATTTCCGTTCCAGGTTGCTCGCTTTCCGCGGGGCAGACGGTGAGCCACATTCGTACGTTTCACTTTTAAGTGTCTCACCTGTCTAGCTGAAACGGTTAGCCCCTCGAGGTCAAAAGTTTAATGGTCCCGAAGACAAAAAGCGTCATCTTAGCCCATTTCCCTTTTGCTTGTCGGGGCTGACCAAACCGCTTCCGCTTTTCGGACTGCCAGCCTGTCCCGCAGGACAAGGAAAGCAACGGCCGCGATACATCGCACGAAGAAAATGTGAAGTTCATTTTCGAGGAGTCTCGCACCTTGCACTCCAATCAACTGTCTAAGTAGACAATAAAAAAGAATTAAAAAGCAACAATACTTTAGAAAACCACACACAAAAAAGAGCCTATTTCCCAAAATATAATTCAGGAACAGGCTCTTATCTATTTATTTCTTTCGTTTTCTCTTCAAATGACTGTTTAGTGCAAAGTAGCGAATGGCGTTTGCGAAATCGAATGTTGCAACGACCATCGTAATGATTGTCCAAATACTTGTCATTCCATATTCATTTGAATAATGGACAGCCAGGTAGGTAAAGACGGCTCCGATCGCTAAATACAAAAATGCCATAAACAAAGGTGATTTCATAATAGTCCTCCAATGATCGACTGCGCTGTTTCAATGTGCTTTTCCATTTCTTGAATCTTATCAGCAAGAAAAACCTGTACAATCAAAACAAGTGTATTCATAGCTACGTGTGCCATAATAGGAACGAGCAGCCTTTTTGTTCGAACGTATAAATAAGCAAAGGTAAAGCCCATTGCTGTGTAGATGAGCAAGTGAGTAAAGTCATTATGAACAGCTGCAAAAATCAATGAACTGATCAAGGCTGAGATAATGAAATTGAATCTTTTATTTAATGAACCGAAAATAATTTTCCGGAAGATGATTTCTTCTAATATAGGTCCGATAATTGCCGTAACGACCATGAAATAGGGAACATGTTTTACGATATCGACTAACTGTTTCGTGTTTTCTGAACCTGGATTAATACCTAATACTTTCATTTCAATCAGACTGGCAATGATTTGAGAAGCGTACGCCATAAAAATACCGCCAATGGCCCATCCTACAGCGGCTCCTTTAGAAACTCTCTCTGAATCTCTATGTCGGTTTCTCATCTCAGGCGCGAGCATGAAAAGAATAATAATGAGTGCGGCAGCAAAACTGATCGTTCCCCACAATCCAAACAACTGTGAACGTGGAACACCAAGTTCTTTTAAAACAGGAATACCAAGAAATCCTGAAAACTGCATCGCTATATAAATTAAGATGATCCACCAGTATTTAATCTTCAAATAAATTTCTCCTTTAATTCTGCACGAATAACAATCTACTTCCCTTTATATGCTAACCCATTTTAACATAGAATAAGCGTTGCTTACGAGGATATCGCTTTTGATGAAATTTTTGCATTTCTCGCTTGCAAAGTTTTTAAAATTTATTTATTATTAAAAATGGAGTTAGCACTCACCAATAAAGAGTGCTAATAAAACTTTTTAACTATTTAAGGAGGGTGTTTCACTTGTTAAAGCCACTAGGTGATCGTCTAATTATTGAGCTTGTAGAAGGTGAAGAAAAAACTGCAAGCGGTATTGTGTTACCAGATTCAGCAAAAGAAAAGCCTCAAGAAGGTAAAGTTGTTGCTGTAGGTACGGGTCGTGTATCGGATAACGGCGAACGTATCGCTTTAGAAGTTTCAGAAGGAAACACTATTATTTTCTCAAAATATGCAGGTACAGAAGTAAAGTACCAAGGTAAAGAATTCTTGATCCTTCGTGAGTCTGACGTATTAGCGATCGTAGGCTAATCATCAGAAAACTGAAGCTTCATTATTGAAGCTACATAAATACTAAATAAAAAAACTTTAAAAAATATTGGGAGGGTTTTACTCATGGCTAAAGATATTAAATTTAGTGAAGACGCACGCCGCTCAATGCTTCGCGGTGTTGATGCATTAGCAAACGCTGTAAAAGTAACGCTTGGACCAAAAGGGCGCAACGTTGTTCTTGAAAAGAAATTCGGTTCGCCGCTAATCACAAATGACGGTGTAACAATCGCAAAAGAAATCGAGCTTGAAGATGCATTCGAAAACATGGGTGCTAAGCTTGTAGCTGAAGTAGCGAGCAAAACAAACGATGTAGCTGGGGACGGAACGACAACGGCAACAGTTCTTGCTCAAGCGATGATCCGTGAAGGCCTTAAGAACGTAACAAGCGGAGCTAACCCAATGGTACTTCGTAAAGGGATCGAAAAAGCAACAGCAGCTGCAGTTGCTGAACTAAAAGCTATCTCTAAACCAATCGAAGGCAAAGAGTCTATCGCACAAGTTGCGTCAATCTCTGCTGCTGACGAAGAAGTAGGTCAATTGATTGCTGAAGCGATGGAGCGCGTTGGTAACGACGGCGTTATCACAATCGAAGAATCTAAAGGGTTCACAACTGAGCTTGAAGTGGTTGAAGGTATGCAGTTCGACCGCGGATATGCTTCACCATACATGGTTACAAACTCTGACAAGATGGAAGCAGAGCTTGAAAATCCATACATCCTTATCACAGATAAGAAGATTACAAACATCCAAGAAATCCTTCCAGTTCTTGAGCAAGTCGTTCAACAAGGTAAATCACTATTGTTGATCGCTGAAGACGTAGAAGGTGAAGCACTTGCTACATTAGTAGTTAACAAGCTTCGCGGAACATTCAATGCAGTTGCTGTTAAAGCTCCTGGATTCGGTGACCGCCGTAAAGCAATGCTTGAAGACATCGCAGTACTAACTGGCGGTGAAGTGATCACAGAAGAGCTAGGTCTTGACCTTAAATCTGCGAACATCACGCAGCTTGGTACAGCTTCTAAAATTGTGGTTACAAAAGAAAACACAACAATCGTTGAAGGTGCAGGAGATTCTGCTAAAATCGCAGCTCGTGTAAACCAAATCAAAGCTCAATTAGAAGAAACAACTTCTGAGTTTGATAAAGAAAAATTACAAGAGCGTCTAGCTAAATTAGCTGGCGGTGTAGCCGTAATCAAAGTTGGTGCAGCTACTGAAACTGAGTTGAAAGAGCGCAAACTTCGTATCGAAGACGCATTGAACTCAACGCGTGCAGCAGTTGAAGAAGGTATCGTATCTGGTGGTGGTACAGCTCTAGTTAATGTACTTTCTGCAATTCAAAAAGTAGAAGCAACAGGCGACGAGCTTACTGGTATCAAACTAGTACTTCGTGCACTAGAAGAGCCGGTTCGTCAAATCGCACACAACGCTGGTCTTGAAGGATCTGTAGTTGTAGAGCGCTTGAAGAACGAACAAATCGGAATCGGATTCAACGCAGCAACTGGCGAGTGGGTAAACATGTTCGAATCAGGAATCGTTGACCCAACGAAAGTTACACGTTCTGCACTTCAAAACGCAGCATCCGTATCTGCAATGTTCTTAACAACAGAAGCAGTAATCGCTGATAAGCCAGAAGAAAATGGCGGCGGCGGAATGCCTGACATGTCCGGCATGGGCATGGGTGGAATGGGCGGCATGATGTAATAAGGGTGAAAAACCCTTATTATATAAAGGAATTTTATATTAAATTGAAAGTTTGTCCTCGAAATTGACCGGCAAAAAAACATCACTATAGTCATTACTATAGTGGTGTTTTTCTATTGCTTTTATTTATTAATTTCACTAATTAATACTTTTCGGTTAATATAATCAGAATATATTTAGACTTCCTATTATTGTTAAATGATATAATAAGGTAATGTAGATTTTTATTATTAATTAGAGCAAAAAAGGTTTATTTTTTGAACCAGAACAGATTTAACATACTTATAGGGGGTTAGTATGACTACTTTTTCAAATAAAGATTTAAAGCATAAAATTGTTGACATATATGATACAAAAATAAAAAAAGTTTTAGAATCTTATGCTGTAGAAATCTCAGATATTTTTGAAACGATCTTAAAAAATAAGTTAGGAGAAAACCCTAATACGTATTCTCTTACTCATGATAATGCTGGTTACTTAGGTAAATACTATAAGGTTACTCATAGGGTTAAAAGCGGTTTGAGTTTAGGTGAAAAATTAGTTAAAAAAGATGACTTACTTAGGTTGAAATATACATTTGGATTTGAAGGTGGCCAGGAATATGAAGAAAAGATTAATAATCATTTGTTAGAAAGATACACTGATTTGATTGGCATTAAAGTTTTAGGAGATTTACAACAAGATACTCAAAATATTTATAGGTTAATAAAGGAAAATAAAAATAAATTTAAAAAATCTACTACTCGATATATAACTTTTGAGACTTTAGATAAGCAAAATGAAAAAATGAAAAACGGCATGGAAATAATTAAGATTGATTGCATATATCATAGAGAAAGTGAAAAAATTAAATTTGAATTTCAAATAAAAAGTCAATTAATGTCTGCTTGGGGAGATATGGAACATCAGCAATTCTATAAAAATAATAGATTTTCACTTGTGAGAAAGTCAAATGAGCCAATAATGAGTGATATAGGGCAATTACTAGAAAAGACAGATGAATTATTATTAACTATTAGATTGTCTGAAAATAAGTTTAATGAAAATGAAGAACTCTGGAAATTTACCGTTGATATCCAAAAAGAATTTACAGATAGATTAAACGAAATTTTGGAAGTTAATGTGGCTTCCTCATTAACCGAGATAGCTGACATTTTACTTTTGTTATTTAAAAATATTAAGCCAGACAAGGAAAATTATAAATTTGATATGTCTATACTAGAGAAAATAAAAGAAGGAGAGTTTGATTTAGAAGATAGCGATGATCTTTTTATAAATAATTATATCAAGCATCGAAAATTACATTTCAAATTACAAATATTAGAAATAATTATATTGGTCTGGTATGGGTCAATAGAGGAAATTGACAATTCAAAAGATAATTATATTAGTTTTGTAAAAAAATACATTAAGGGATTATTGGATATTTTACATAATCAATATGAAATTGATAGAGATAGTGAATTGAAATTTGATGATATCTTTTATACGTTAATAAGTCATTCAACAAAATATGAAGTTTTTAGGGATTTTACATATTACAAAGAAATTATTGCATATTATAAATTTACCAAAGATATTTATAAAGAATTAGAGGAAGCAGAGGAAGATGTATTTCCAGTAGATGTGTTTTATTTAATTAATTATTTATTTTCCCGTAATTTAATAAATGGTGAAACTATAGAGGAAATTGAGATCGAACAAGGAGATATAGATATTAACCTTTTAGATGGATTCTTTGACTATTTAAAAAAAGAGGCTAAGGGGCTTGACTCCAAGTTTCTAAAAATTAGTAATTTGATACATCTTCGATTAAGAAGGGGGTTTTGAATTTATGAAATTTATAGCACAAAGGTATCATCAAGGTGAACAAGAGTATTTAAGTTTAGTAATGGACTTAAAAACAATTTATTTAAATTCTAAGGTATTAATTTATGATAAGGATGATTATGGATACCAACGACCTTTGGATGAAAAACATTCAAATAAAATTAAAAATAAAGTCCTTTCTGGAAATGGATTATTTCCTACATCTATTATCTTAAGTATTGATGCTCACTTAGTTAATAAAATAATAAGTGAAATTGAAATTAATAGTGTTCAAGCTCTTAATTTCGTAAGTTTAACCATATCAAATTTCGAAAAATCTGAAGATCATCTATTTAGAATTGTAGATGGACAACATCGTATTGCCGGTCTTGCTGGAGCAGCAGAGCATGACCCAGAGATTTGGGGTTATGAATTAAATGTTATTGTGTTAATAATACCTGAAGAGAAAAGAGTTATTGAACTTGATGTGTTTAATGATATTAATGCTACACCTAAAAAATTAAAAACAGATTTAGTAATTTTGGCTAAACAACAATATATTTTACTAGGCCAAAAAGGTATCGATTCTAAAACTGAGATGGAAGAATACTTAGCCATTAGAACTGCTTTTATTCTCAATGAGGAAATAGGGGCCAGTGTATGGCATAATGCTATTAAATTTGAAAAAGAAATTAATTCACAGATTGGTATAATAGGGATTGCGGCTTTTAAAAAGGCAATAGCACCTTTAGTAAAAGAGTTTTTAAATAATAAAGGTAAGGTTGATTTAAGTCTATCTGATTTAAATGAGTTAGCAGATGAGATAGCTCATTATTTAAATGATGCTTGGAATATTGTGGCAAAAAAATGGGAAGATTGTTTTGGTGATTTTGATTTTATATTAGAATCAGAACAATATAATTTTCGTTATAATAATTCATATTATTTACAAAAAACTACCGGAGTAAATGCAATTAATCAAATTTTACATGAAAACAGAAATGAACAGGAACCAATTGAAAAGTTTAAGGAGATTATTGATAACAGTCCTTTAATAGAAGAAGATTGGATTAAGGGAGGCAAATTATCTGGATTGACGTCAGGATCTGGATTTAAGAAGGCAGTATCTTTAATTAAATACGGAGAAATTAAAGAAAAACAAGAACAAGAAAAACAAGAACAAGAAAAATAAGAAAAATAGATAAATGTAATTCTTATGAAATTAATAAAAAAGCATCACAGTATTTTTAATTTACTGTAATGCTTTTTTTATCCTACAAATAACTTCTTAAAAAAGATAAATAACTTTTGCATAAGTTTATGAATTTGATATTATTGGCCATTTATAACATATTAACTATATTTTAAAAATGTAAAATATGGTAAAATAAGTGAAATATTATGATATGAGAAAGGTATTATTATTTATGATTAATCCAAATGCAATAGATAGCCATTTAGTAAGTTATGCTTTTTTAAGAATAGATTCTAGCCAAAACAGAGACTATTATGATTACTTTACGCCTTTTGTAGCAGAAATACTAGATAAAATAGACGATAAAATTGTAGTAGCTAATCAGGTTCAAAATTTATTGGAACAAGAATTTAAAATTTTATTACCAATCAAAGTAATAGATACTCTTTTAAGAAGACTAAATAGACAAGGAATACTTTTTGCGGAAAATCGGACTTTTAAAGTAAATAAAAATAAGATCGATAGTTCAATTTTTATTCAACGTAAACAACAAATTCTCACTCAACATTCAATCCTAATTGATGCTTTGATAAAGTTTGCAAGAGATACATATAATGAAAATTATGATTACTCTATCGCTGAAAAGTCTCTCTTTGATTTTATTAATCATAACCAACTAAATTTTCTAAAGGATTCCCTTAATAATACATCTTCTGAGCTCTCATTAGCTATTAGTGATACCAAATATGCTGTAATTACTTCAAATTTCATACAGAGAATTCATCAAAAAAATCCCCCTTTATATAATCATTTAATTGAAATTATAAAAGGGCATATGTTGATTAATGCGATATATATAGTTGATGGCCAGGACTTAGAACATTTAAAGATGCAATTTGATAAAACTGAAATTTTCTTGGATACTTCTTTTTTATTGTATGCACTTGGATATTCGGGGTTAGAACTTCAAAAACCTTGTTTAGAACTTCTCCATTTATTAAAAGATTCGAATGCAATCCTTCGTTGCTTTTCTCATAATGTTGATGAAGCACGTGGTATATTAGAATATTGTAAAAACAACCTATCTAAGCCCGATGGAGATAAACATGGTACTATAACAACCTTTATTAATAATAAGTACGATGAAAACGATATTGATGAAATTATCTTTAATTTGGAAATTTCAATTAAAGGTCAACTGAATGTTGATATCATTGAACATATTCCGTATGAAGAATACAAACATGTAGTTGGAGAAACAGAATTAACAGAATATCTGGATTCTCGAATTGGTTATAAACATAAACGAGCATTAGAAAAAGACGTGGCTTCAATTAGTGCTATATTCCGAATTCGAAAAGGAAATAGAACTATTCATCTTGAAAATTGCAAGGCTCTTTTTGTAACAACAAATTATAATTTAGCGAAACATTCCCGAGAATATTTTTCTGAAGAGGACGAACCGAAAATTATAACACCTGTAATTCATGATTCGTTATTAATGAATTTAGTATGGTTAAAAAATCCTCAAGCAGCACCGGAACTACCAAGCAGCATTTTATTGGCTGATTGTTATGCAGCATGTTTACCAAGTGATAAATTGTGGGAAAAATTCATTTCAATTCTTGAGACATTAAAAGATTCTGGTAAATTAACAGAAGAAAAAGTATTTAGATTAAAATATTCTCAAGGAATAAAGGCGTTAGTTATGGATCAAACCATGGGAGACGAGGATGTAGTAACAATTGGAACAGTTACATCAATCATAGAAAAGATTGAGAGACATGAACAAAAAGAAAAAGAGTTTGCTATAGAAAGAGAAAGACTTCAACAATTAAAAATACGAGAAGAGCTACAAGATACTCTTAATGAAGTAGCTACAGAGTTAGAGGAAACAAAAGGAATATTATCTCAAAAAGAAATTACTATAGAGACTTTAAATAATAAACCAAACCAAGTGGTAGAAGCAATTGCTAAAAATAACGCCATTAAAGCAAAATGGTCAATAGTTACAGCCGGGACCGTTTTATTCTCCTTAATAATCTTGAAAATTACTTATATGACAAGTAATCTTCCTTTCACTTGGCAAGTTATTAGTATTTTCTTTGTTACTGTAATTCCTATTTTACTTGGATTGTTTGGAATAACTCTTAAAAAACCCCTAGATTTATTAGAAGAAAAATTAGTCAAGTACTACGATAAGAAATTACAAAAATATACTCAGATCTAGCAAAGAAAACTTTCGACATTTTAGATAATATAGCAAGCGTTATTTTAGGTTCAATATTAATCATTATCAAGAGTATTTTTTGCGCTAACTCATTTAAAACCCGATTATTAGAACGCATGATCTTTATAATACTTTATAAAATTAGATGGTATAAATGGTTAGTAGGAAAAAAAGCTTTAGATGTAAATTTACTCAGATGTAAGGGACATTTAAGGGTACTTGATAATGAAAATTTTTAAAAAACTGATTACGTGAAGAATTAAACATATTTTTTCAGAGAAGTTCAATTTACTTAAATAAAGTTTCTATATTGTATGTTCCGGTTGAAAGGAAAAGGTTTAATCCTTTTTATAAAAGTGTACATAATGCAGCAAATAAATTAGTTAGAGAAAAGTATTGGTAATTAATCAATGCTTTTTTAATTTATTAGAACTTAAAATTTGCTTTGAAATGTTTGAGAATTTTTTTATTTAGCAACTATTATTAATTAATGGGGATACGAAAAGTGGTAAAATAAAAAATATTAAAATATAAAAAACTAACAAGAGATGTAATATATGGAGGAATTATGGAATTTAAAACCGATGAAAAGTTAGAATTAGAAAAAATAATTAAAGAAGTAGCTATTACTATGTTAGTTAATGAAAAGAATTTTACAAGTGAATTAAAAGATGTAATTATAAAATTATCTTTTATATACGGCATTGAAATCATTGATATAAAAAGCTTATTATTGAACGCAATTTATGAATCAGGTGAAATTACAATAGAATCTTTAAGAAAATCAGCAAGAAATTATTACAAAACTAATATTGCACCGTACTCAATTAAATGGTCTGAAGAAAAATCTGAAAATCAAGAAAAGAATGATGTTAACAAAAAGTCAGAGAAAGAACGTTTAATCCATTTTTTTGAATCTGAATCTCCTAGAATCCTCCTATATATGTATAGTAATTCTAACCCAAGTTTACAAGATTTAAAAATTGTTGAAATGTTAATAATTGATTACAAATTGACACCACCAGTTACTAATGTCTTAATTGATTACGTATTGAATGTAAACGATATGCGGTTTAATTCAGGCTATATTGAAAAATTAGCAGGTCATTGGGCTCGTAAGCAAATAAAAACAGTTAATGAAGCAATGCAGCTTGCCCGAGAAATAAATCAGAAATCTAAACATCATAATGAATTAAAAAAAAAGCATAATGATTACATTGAAGTTAACAACGGTAAACTCTTATCTTTGTATTTATCAAATGCTTCCCATAAACAACTTATTAAATTAACGCAGTCTATGGGTAAAATGAAAGATGAAGAAACAATTGCATATTTAATTAATGAGGCTTACAACAAACTTTAAAAAGAGGGATGCTGGCTTGGTGTCAGCGTCTTTTTTGGTTTTGGAAGGTAAGTGAGATACGATTTTATTAAATATAACTGTTAGTTTAAGTTTTAATTAACAATAAAATATATACCCATCGTTACAGGATATAAATTGGTTGAACAGTTACTAAACGTTTTATGAAAATAAATAATAAAGAAACATTAATTAGGATTTTGGAGGGTTAATTTATGTTAACCAAAGAACAATTTTTCGAAAAATATAATGTTGAACACAGTAGATTTGAAGAAGCATCTTTAGATTGGGGTTGTTTAATAGATATTTACAATGATTACATCCTTTTTAAAGAAACTTTAGCCCCTTCCGCTGATACAATTGCTAATGTATTAAGAAAACATCCTGATGTTCATAGTGTAAGAACAAGGATTAAAAATCCAGAACACCTTCTTGATAAAATAATTAGAAAGACTATTAGAAAAAAGTCGGATTTACCTGAATACATTATTAATAAAGATAATTATAAATCTGAAATAACAGATTTAATAGGAATTAGAGTTCTTCATCTTTATAAGGATCAAGCTGTAAATATAGATCAATATCTAAGAGGCCTATGGGAATTACTCGAACCATGTACTATATATTATCGTGAAGGTGATTTTTCAAGCGGTGAAGTTCTTGAAACCAACCCTGATTTCAATTTCCAAGTACATCCTGCCGGATATCGCTCTTGGCATTACTTAATTAGTACTAAAATAACACGTCAAGAACATATAGCTGAAATCCAAATAAGAACGATCTTTGAAGAAGGGTGGAGCGAAATAGACCACCTTCTTAGATATCCCAATAATATTGATAACATTCTTCTTAAAGAGCAGTTACTTGTTTTAAATAGAATTGCAGGTAGCGCAGATGAAATGGCAAATACCATTAGAGAGACCAAGGTAAATATAGAAAAATTAATTTCAAAAAATAAGGAAAGTGATCAACTTATTGAAGAATTAAAAGTACAGTTGGAAGAAGTACTTAAAGAAAATAAAGTCCAAGAAGCAGATAGAAAGAAATTAGAAGATAAAGTAGAAGAATTAGAACGTTCCAGAATTTCAAGTGAGGGAATTTTACGTAATTATACATTCGACAACAGTTTTATTAATAATTACCAATATGGTGGAGAAATAAAGCCAATTACATTGAATGATTCGTATAGTAAAGCAGCATCTGATTTGTTGAAATACAATTTAAGAACTACAAATTATGAGAATTGTTTATCATCAGACGGAGTATTTACTACTAAAAAATATTTGGAAGGTTATACACATCCCTCAATAAAAAAAGAAGATAATTAAAAGTACTGGTTTTAATTTTATTAAAGTATTTGTCCGCATAGTTTTTATATTCTATTTAAGTATTTTCAATTTTAAAAGGTGATTTTTGCAATAAATAAGTGTTTTGAATAAATGAGAGTGGAATGCTAACATTTTGCTTAGCTAGGAAACTATAAAAGAAGCTTCTCATAAGTTGAACAAACTTGTGAGAAGCTTTTTTCTATCTCTTGATAATCTATTTCTCTACTTTCCCACCAAAAGCCTCTGGAATCATCGTAAAGCCTTCAATCACCGTATCTTCTTCCACTTCAATCATAAGGTAACGTTTACCGCTAAGCTGCACTTGTTTGACGTATCTTAAATCTTGCGGGCTGATCGAAATGTTCGCTACCTTCGTATTGATTTTAATCGATTTTGAATTATATTTCGGTACGACGCTGCTCGCTTTGAACTCGTATTTGTTGTCATCGATCACTTTTTGGAAGGCGGTTTCTACTTTTTCGGTATCGATGTCTTCCACACCGCTCGCTCTTAATACGCGCTCTACGTCCGTGGAGTCTAATCTAGGATGTTCTTCCTCTTCATTTTCTTCAATCATCCTATGAATCTCTTCATACACATTGGAGAGCGTGGAGGTATTTAATTGATCTCCCGTAACGTCTTTAATGATTTCTTCAAACACGATTTTATCATCTTTTGCTGTCATGATATCTTCGCCATTTAGAACTTGCTCGATGAATTCATAATCGGGCTCATGTACTTTTCCGGCTGAATACAGAATGTGGTTCACATCTGCTGCGTTGTCGGTGAAACAAGGGAAAAGGAATCCTCCGATCGGTGCGTTCAGGTTAATAATGGGATCGACCACAAAGTTGTATTTGAACTCTTTTTCCACATAATCAAAAAGCAATTCCTTTTTGGGCTCTGTTGTATTGTTTATACTGCACAGAATAAAGGGGAAAGAGTAGACGGTGTCTCGTTCACTTTCTTCAGCTTCATCATTTCGTCGTTTCGTCGGCTTATAATATTCTCCGCGGATAAAAGTAATGACTATATCCTTCTCGTATTGCCGGGTCAAAAGCATCTTACCAACCATTTGCAGCATACGTTCTTTCCAGTCTTCCACATCACTGCTGAGCATGCCTTGATGCAAAATAAGTTGACTGCTGTTTTCCGCATCCCTTTTGAATTTTAATTCAAATAACTTTTCATCTAGATTGCCGCCAAGCAATTTTTTAAAGTTGTTTAGAAATAACTCTTGCTGCTCATCATCAAGTAATTCAAAAGGCTGGCTTTGATGGTGATAGATATCGCTTGATTCCTTCATGATATAAACATTGAAAATACTGGAGATCTTCAGTAAATCATTATCTTTTTTAAATTGTTTTCGAATCTGTGCTACATCTTTTTTGTTCATGCTTACATACACTCCTAAGTGCTCATTTGTATAGCTTCCACCCTTGAGTTTAACATAAAACGTTTTACATACGGCTGTTCTTTCAACCGGTGTAGTTGATCTCCGCTCCAGGATGCTCGCTTTCCGCGGGGCGTGCGGTGAGCCACATTGGCGCTACGCACCTTTAAGTGTCTCACCTGTCACGCTGATCCCGCAGGAGTCTCGCACCTTGCTCTCCAATCAACTTGCACATGTAGATTATGCCAAAAAAGCTGCTAACCACCTTCAAAAAAGTCCAACAAAAAACCCCTAAAGTATCTTTTAAAAAGATTTGCTCTAAGGGGTTAATGACTAAAAACTATATCGCTCTATTCTTAATGCGCGCTACTAGCGGCACTACAATAATACCAGCAATCACAACTTGCAAAATGTTGCCGGGAATTGATCCGAATGGCTGAATCCAGTTCCCGTAAAGGATAATTTCAGTAAAATAATAGCCTACAATTTTTATAATAAGTGCTGCTGCAACGGCGATTGAGTTTACTACTACTCTTTTGCCGGGTACTTTTTCCGATATAAGACCTGCAACAAAGCCCATAGTTCCTACGATTACAAAAGTAAATGGCGCCCACGCAGTCCAGCCGGAGATAAGATCAAACATGCCCATACCGAAGGCACCTGCAATAGCTCCTGTTTTTCTGCCGAAAACGAATGCTGCGACAAATAAAGGAACGTTTCCGAGATGAATCAGACCGCCGTTACCCATGATCGGAAGCTTTAAGTTAATGAACATTGTAGCTACAAGAGTCAAGGCGATGAAAAGTGCGTTGATAACTAATGTCTTTGTTTTAGTTGTTTCTATCGATGAGTAAGTTGTATTCACAAAATAACCTCTTTCTTTTGATCGTATTATCTTATTTTCTTTATCTATTATTGAAGGGGATTTCCCACTCATCTATTATATCTGTCTCTTACGCTTTAGAAAATAGTGAATAATGAAAAGGCTATATCTCCCAACACGAAAGAAATCTAATTGCTTGTTTTATTAATGCGCCATTTAACCAAAAAAGCGGCTAATTGGCATTTTTTTCTTTATATCGCTAGGCGATATAACTTGCAAATAGAGGTTAAAACCTTCATATTGAGCAAAAAAGAGGTTCGACCTGAGAAGTAATGTTAAGTGCGAATATGATATTTTAATCTGACATCGTAGCGCTTATATCGTTACGCGATATGGCCAAACACTTAGACGATACAGCCAAAACGAACGAGTTTTTTGTGTATTTAACACAAAACTATTATTCTATATGGTGTGGTTTGGGCGGGGATACTTTGTGTAACAGCCCCATATATCACAATTAGATCACGGTTCGCGGGTCTTTTGGAAAAGGCTTGCCCATTTGTTAATACTATTCGAGTATATGGAGAGATATTTAATTTTAATTGTCCATCACTACTCTCCAACTGATTATTAAAATAATCCACTTTTACATTCTGATATGGACTATCTTTTACCATGACAAGTGCTTGATATTGTGGAGGGTAAATAAGAAGAGCGGGTGCATTCCCATCATAATATCCAGTTACGCGATCTCCTATTGCCACCATTACATGATCTACAAAGTAAGTTGAAGGTGATACTACAAAATTTACTATTGCTCCCGATCCGTTTTCAATAGATATTAATTTATTACAGCCTTCTCCTTCACCATCTTGACCAGTATAAAAATCACTAATCATGGTGATAGTTCCACGGAAAGAATAAAAATTTGTCATACACATACCTCCAATGCTTAAAACCTCTAAACAGCAGGTGATTTCTATGTACAATATGTAGGTTAATACCTAAAGGACTGTGTAGATACCCATAAAGGTTAGAAAATGTTCAGTAAGCTATGAGTAAGAAATTCAATCTTAAATCATGTAGATTGTTGATATATGCAAGTGCTGCCAACTTACAAAGTTTATAAAAAGGAATTTTGTATCATTGATAAATAGATCCATCATTAAAAATAAACCCTTTTTGGATTTAAGAGGTAAGTGTGACAAAATGGACAAATACTAAATATAGCATTAGGATTTTTTTAAGGTAGGCACACAAGATGTTTTTTTAGGAGGAGGGGGTTACACTGTTTGAGCTTTTGCCTTTAATGTTTGAGCGGGCGGGCATTCTCGTCATGGTGGCTTTTTTACTTTCTAGAATGAAATCATTCCGTCAAATTGTTCATCAAGAGCATGATAGAAAAGAGAAAATGGTTCTGATCGTCATATTTGGCGTCTTCGGAATCATAAGCAACTATACCGGTGTAGAAATACATAATGGTACCATTATGTCACAGACTTGGCAGGCGGATGTGGATTATGACGCTGCGATTGCAAACACCCGTATTATGGGAGTTGCCATAGGTGGTTTGTTAGGCGGACCTTTTGTCGGCTTAGGTGTAGGATTGATTGCAGGTATACATCGTTTAACCCTAGGTGGATTTACTGCTGAGGCATGTGCGGTCTCCACTATTTTAGCTGGGCTTATTACAGGTCTTTTAGGGAAGCGTTATGGAATAATCACAAAGAACAAGTCACCATGGGGAGCTGTAGCAATAGGGATCTTAATGGAATGCATCCAAATGGGAGTTATATTGCTCATCGCGAGACCTTATGATGCGGCTTTTCATCTGGTCGAAGTTATTGCGGTTCCCATGATTTTAATCAATGGACTCGGTACACTTATATTTATATTAATCATCCAGAGCATTTTAATGGAAGAAGAGCGTACAAGGGCGCTTCAAACCCACAATGCCCTTCAGATTGCTCAGCAAACACTTCCTTTTTTTCGCCAGGGTTTAAATCTCCATTCATGCGGTGAGGCTGCAAAAATTATATTAGAAGGAACAAAAGCGGATGCGATATCGATAACGAATAAAGAACAGGTACTTGCCCACGTTGGCGCAGCCTCAGACCACCATAAACCAGGGCAGCATATGGCAACACTGTTAACGAAAAAAGTACTCGACCACGGAAAAATTATAATTGCGAGGTCAACAGATGAAATACAATGCTATCGTGAAAATTGCTTGTTGCAAGCGGCGATCGTCGTTCCTTTACAAGTTCACCGCCAGACGGTTGGGACATTGAAGCTTTACTTCGTAGATGAGAATAAACTGGATCAGGTAGAGCACGAGCTTGCGGAAGGCTTGAGCAGGCTTTTCTCTACACAGCTGGAACTAGCAGAGGCAGAACAGCAGCGGAAACTATTGAAGGATGCAGAAATTAAAGCATTGCAGGCACAGGTTCACCCGCATTTTTTGTTTAATTCTATCAATACTATTTCAAGTCTGGTTCGGACAGACGCACAAAAGGCGAGGAAGCTGCTGATCAAATTAAGTGTGTTCTTTCGCAGTAACCTGCAAGGTGCCAGGCATTTGCTGATTCCGTTAGAAAAGGAAATGGAACACGTTGAAGCTTATTTATCGTTAGAGCAAGCTCGTTTTCCAGACAAGTACCAAGTGGATTTTGATATTCATCCAGAATTGAACCATGTACTAATACCGCCGTTTACACTTCAGCCTTTAGTTGAAAATGCCATTCGCCATGCGTTTTCGAATATGAAAAAAGGAAGAGTAATGGTTACAGCTTATACAGATCACAATAAAATGGTTTTGATAACGGAGGATAATGGTAAGGGAATCCCTGCACAACTGATGCAATCGATCGGTAATAAAACGGTTCAATCCGAAGAAGGGACCGGGACAGCTTTATGGAACATTCAAAAGCGGATGAAAGAGATATACGGGACGGAAGGTTCCTTTTTGATCGAAAGTGAACAAGATTCAGGTACAAGGGTTACCATGATCCTGCCTTTAACCCAAAACAAGTGGAGTGAAGAATATGTTTAAGGCATTTATCGTTGATGATGAACCGTTAGCCAGAGATGAGCTGGCATTTCTTTTAAAAAGAAGCAAGCAAGTGGAAATTGCAGGAGAAGGTGACTCTATAGAAAGCTCATTAAGCCAAATTCAAGGATTACAAATTGATGTAATTTTTTTGGATATTCAACTGGCAAATGAAAGCGGTTTGGATTTAGCAGAAAAAATAATGAATCTCGATCCACGACCAGAAATTGTTTTTGCAACAGCTTATGATGAATACGCGCTTAAGGCATTTGAATTACAAGCCATTGATTACATTATGAAACCTTTTGATGAATCCAGAGTTCTTCAAACGGTAAAAAAACTAGAAAAAGTACTCAAGAGCAAAGAAAACAGAAACAATACTTTAATGGATAACAAGCTAACCTCTGATAAACGGAATGATAAATTGGCGGTGACAATGGATGAACGAATCGTTTTGATTCCTGTTCATGAAATTGTATATATCGGGACAATTGAAGGAAGAACGGTTATCGTGACAGATAAACAAAGATATCAAGTGAATGAACCTTTGATTACTTATGAGAAAAAGCTTCAACAGAAATCTATCGTTAGGGTGCATCGCGGGTATTTAGTCAATTTGGATAAAATTGTGGAGATTCAGCCTTGGTTTCACTCCACCTATAACCTGATCATGAAGGATGGGGAGAAAATCCCCGTCAGCCGTACGTTTACAAAAGATCTTAAGAAGCATTTTGGCTTTTAAACGCTGTATTTGAACAGTAGGACTTTGCCATTCATCCCCTTATTTCTGCATTTGAAAATGAAAACTCTATGTTAGCGTTTTCATTTAGTAAGATGAAAGGTACAGAAACGAAAAAAGCAGAGGGGGAGAATAAAATGAATGCGGTTACAATTGTTATTGGATCCATTTGCATACTAATGATCGCTTATCGGTTATATGGAACATTTATGGTTGCAAAAGTCATGAAATTAAATAATTCAAAGCCAACCCCGGCACACGAATTAAATGACGGAAAGGATTATGTTCCTACAAATAAATGGGTGTCATTCGGACATCATTTTGCCGCCATTGCAGCTGCTGGACCGCTAGTTGGGCCAATATTAGCAGCTCAATTTGGATATCTTCCGGGGCTGCTCTGGCTATTGATCGGTGCAGTAATCGGTGGGGCTGTCCATGATGCGGTTGTATTGTTCACATCCATGCGCAAAAAAGGAAAATCTCTTTCAGAGGTAGCAAAAGACGAGTTAGGTCCTGTAGCTGGTTTTTGTACAGGCCTTGCGATGCTTTTTATTATTACGATTACGATGGCGGGACTTTCAATGGTTGTTCTTCATGCTCTTGAAAATAACCCATGGGGTACATTTGCTGTCGGAATCACCATTCCAATCGCTATGGGAGTAGGTATCTTTTACAAAAAAACCGGCAATTTAAAATTAACTTCAACGGTTGGGTTTATTTTACTCATGGTCGGTGTCTTCATGGGACCGCAGATTCAAGGGACTGCTCTTGGAGATTTGCTGACTCTTGATTCAAAAACGTTGGCCATCATTTTGCCTATATATGCTTTCTTTGCAGCAGCGCTGCCTGTCTGGCTATTGCTCGCACCGAGGGATTACTTAAGCAGTTTTATGAAAATCGGTGTATTTATTGCCTTAATAATCGGTGTCTTTATCATTAATCCATCGATTGAATTCCCTGCTTTCACAAAATTTGTTGATGGCGGCGGTCCGATTTTAGCTGGTCCAGTTTGGCCATTTATCTCAATCACGATTGCCTGTGGTGCGATATCAGGATTCCACGCTTTTGTTGGATCAGGTACGACACCTAAAATGCTTGATAAATGGACAGATATAAAGGTAGTTGGTTTTGGAGGAATGCTCGTTGAATGTCTAGTTGCCATCATGGCATTAATCGCAGCTACTGCTCTTCAGCCGGCAGACTATTTTGCCATTAACTCAACTCCTGAGGTCTTTAAAACATTAGGCATGGATGTCGTTAATTTGCCTGAACTCAGCCGTGAAATCGGTTTGGATTTAGAAGGTAGAACAGGCGGAGCGGTAACCCTTGCCGTTGGGATGACGTACATCTTTACCGGAATTCCATGGTTCGCTAAACTAGCAGCCTATTTCTTTCAGTTTGTCATTATGTTCGAAGCCGTGTTTATTTTAACTGCGATTGATGCAGGAACACGTGTTGCCCGATATCTGATTCAGGATTTCTTTGGTGATTTCTATAAGCCGATGAAGAAAACAGATTGGATTCCAGGGTCTATTATCGCAAGTTTTCTTGCTTGCTTTATGTGGGGATATCTTCTTTATTCAGGGGATATTGGTTCGGTATGGGCGCTATTCGGGGTATCCAACCAGCTGATGGCATCGATCGGATTAATTATTGGGGCCACAGTTATATTAAAAATGGCCGATAAAAGAAGATATATGCTCACTTGCCTCATTCCGCTAGCCTATCTATTTGTAACGGTCAATTATGCAGGATACTGGATGGTCAAAAATGTTTACTTAAACCCGGCAAATCCGGGGTACAACATACTGAATGCGGTACTTTCAGTGATCATGCTGGTTCTCGGTGTCATTATTTTGGTGGCGGCTGTGAAAAAATGGGCAGAAATATGGAACTCGCCTAGCAGACAGATGGAAGAAGCGAAATCTGCATAGTATTTACTATTCAAAACGTTCAAACGTGTTTAAAACCGCCAAATTTTTATTTGGCGGTTTTTTTAATGAGTCCAAAACTTAATTAATAGGGCATAGAATTTCTTGATAAAAAATGAGATGGAGATTTCTTGGTATAAATTTATGTGAAATAGACGTATCGCTACTAATAGCTTCGAAATCTTATAGAAATCGGCAAATAGGCTTCTATAGCTTCATATCGCTAGGCGATATGACTTGCAAATACATAAAAAAACCCTCATATTTAAAAGAAAAGGAGGTGCGATATGCGACGCGATATACAACCGAATGAACGAGCTTTCTCCTCCAAAGAAGTAGCAGAAGAAGTAGGGATTGCAACTCCTACTGTACGAAAGTATGGTCAAATTTTAGAACGGAATGGCTATGAGTTTTTAAAGGATGGCGATCGCCGTATTTTTGTTCAATCTGACATCGAATCACTTATAGCGCTGCGCGATACGTCCAAGCCATTAGATGATACAGCAAAAGATCTTGTGGAATTACAAAAAGAAAGATTAGAAGTATCAAATGAAACAGATATAGCGATACCCGATACATATGGAAATTTACCTCAAGATCCCAACCAATTAAAAGAGGTCTTAAGGGTTTTAGTTAATGAACTGGCAGCCACACGGGAAATGAATGCCCAACTGACGAGCGATATGTCACAGCTTAAAGTAACGATTTCCCGACTTCAGCAAGATCATCATGTTATAAGTTCCAGTATTGGAAATGCAGCTCAGAAAACGAATAGTAGAATTGAAAAATTAACGGAACAGCAAAAGAATCAATACGAAACATTGTTGGAGCAAGAAAAACAAAAAAGTGAACTTCTACAAAAAGAAATACAAAATTTGCGTGATGAGCAAAAAACAGAATGGCGTTTACAAAATGATTTTAATAAACGTTTAGAAGAAGCGATGCAAAGATCGAAAGAGAAAAAGGGAGGCTTTTTCTCCTTATTCCGAAAATAGGTTATTTTCCTAATTGAGTTTCCGCAGTAGGAACGGTTTCTTTGTCTCATATCGCGGGGCGATATAAGTAATTCTATTTGTTCTAATATCAAGTGATTTATATCGTTACGTGATACGGATAAACTCCTAGAAGCTGCAAGGAATGAAAAGAATTTATGGAAAAGATGTAGCGGCACCCGATACATAAACTTGGAATTATAGAGATTGTCATTATTCCTTTTCAACATTTCCCGAGAAATATCTACAAATTACGAGTAGTTATCGACAAAATGAAATGTGTACTAAAAATATAGATTAGTATAAAAAAGGTCCTAAGCAGATTAGCTCTGCTATTGGACCTTTTCTAATCATTTAACGAGGATCTCTTTCTTCACCGGTTTTTAAATCAATTACTTTTATAGGGTTTATGGGTGATCCTACAGTTTTATTTCCTGGAGCCGGGTTCTTGTTCTCAACCCAATCTACAAGGAGTTCAAAGGACTGGTGTGCATATGGCAGTAATGGCTGCAGTTTTTTATCAGAATCAGTTGAGTTATTCCACACAAGACTATCAACATGATTCCCGTTTTCAATGGTATAAAGCCGATGCAGTTTCTCTTTTCCTGCTTTTTTTACGAGCTTATGATAACCATCAGCATGAATTTCAGGAAAAATAAGAGAATCAAGTGAACCAGTAATCGAGATTAAAGGTACGTCGATATCACCTGTATTTGCAATCTCTTTAATGTTTTCTTTCACTTCTTTTGGACGTGTTACATAACGATAATCATTGAAAATATCATCATAGGCACGATCACGAACTCCGTTAATAAAGTTTAAGTAATTTCTCCAATCTATCCTGCCAGGTGCTTGAGGATCAAAGTGATCGCGATAAATGTTGAGGGATACAAACCAATACACTTGATCATGATACGCCCAAAGTTTTTCAGATCCTTTTGGAAGACCCGCTTTGTACATTTCCTTCATTGCTTTCTCATGATCTTTGCCTTCTCCATAAATGGCAGAGTCCGCGTTGTTTACGACTGTTGTTAATGAACTAATTAAGTTCGGTGATTTTTCAGTCCATAGAACACCCTCCCAATCTACACCTCCATCAAAAAGACGGGGTTCTCCCGTTTTTTCAGGAGCATCGTGTTCCAAAGCAAAACGAACAACATATCCACCATTTGATATTCCCATCGCATAGGTTGGAACTTTATGCTGGCCAGTTACTAAATCACTTGCTGGGTTAGACTTTTCCTCAGGATTAATAAGTTTATCTTCGTAATTTTGTACTAAATAGTTTTGAGCTGCTTTTGTGATCTGGCGAAATCTCATATTCCATTCCGCAACACTATCGTCTTCTTGAACGAGTGCATTCTTAACTTTTGCAAGAGGATCAGTTGGATCAGCTTCACCTTGAGTTCCTTTATCGATCGCAGCAAATGCGAAGCCTTTTTCTAACACAAAATCACTGAAAAGGAGATCCGTAGAAGTTTCATTCCTTGTTGCCGGGATTCCGGAAACAACCAGTTTGCCATTCCATTTATCAGGAACACGAATAACAAACTGGGCATCATCGAATGATCCCGTTACTTGAGTTCCTTTAAGAGGGGCTGGGTCATACATTTTGTGCCAGCCTGTACTAGCTGAAGGGTTTCCCCAGTTATAAGGGGCTAGACCGAGATTGCCGAATAAAGTAGCTTGCTGATATTGTGAAGGGTTCTTAGTTGTGAGCCAGTTGTTATCTTCTCCATCAAAGTACGTTTGCCTTACTGAATGTGCTCCCGGGATAAGGGTGTTTGTTTCTGCGGATTGTGCTTGAGTTGCTGTAACGCCGGCGGAATCAAAGGAAAAGAGCAAAGAGGAAGCCACTGTGAGTGCTAACATTTTTTTCAGATTAACCACTCTCCTAAAGTAAAATATTGTAAATCATTTTCATTTTACTTCCTTTTATCTGATCAAACATGAGCCTATTGTCATTTTGATAGAGCAATAGATATGTATTTCCCGAATTTTCTCTTTTTTTGTAATAAAAACAAGGAAAATCGTTTCTCCGATGCGAATTTAAATAGAAGGAACGTTATTACCTTAAAAAGAGAGACAGATATGTTAGAGGGGAGTCTATCATGAGTACAAAAAAAGATCATTCATTCGAATATCACCCACAGCTAAGAGGCGTTATCGCAAATGTAGAAAAAGTAATGGTAGGTAAGAAAAGGGTTACAGAATTAACGCTGGTATCCTTATTAGCTGGGGGGCATGTACTGCTAGAAGATGTACCTGGGGTAGGTAAAACGATGATGGTTCGAGCGATCGCGAAATCTCTCGGTCTGACATTTAACCGTATACAGTTTACACCGGATTTATTGCCATCCGATATGACCGGTGTCTCGATATATAACCAGAAAGACATGTCTTTTGAATTCAGACCAGGACCGTTAGTCGGAAATGTTGTGCTGGCCGATGAAATCAACCGTACATCGCCTAAAACACAGTCAGCTCTTTTGGAGTCAATGGAAGAAAAAAGTATGACTGTAGATGGACAGACACACATCCTGCCAGATCCATTCTTAGTTATGGCGACTCAGAACCCGATCGAATATGAAGGGACTTATCCGCTGCCAGAAGCACAGCTCGACCGATTTTTAATGAAGCTGACGATGGGGTATCCAACACCTGAAGAAGAGTTTAACGTGCTGAACGTCATTGGAAACGAACATCCGATACACCTGCTGACATCAGCTATCTCACAAGAAGAAATTATGGAACTGAAAACGGCAGTGAGAAATATTTACGTATCGGATTCTGTGAAGCGATATATTGTTGAACTAGTTAACCGTACACGTAATCATAAATCGATTTCTTTAGGAGTAAGTCCGCGTGGATCACTTTCTCTTTTAAAAGCGGCTCAAGCCTATGCATTATTAATGAACCGTGATTTTGTAATCCCTGATGATATTAAATATTTGGCACCGTTCGTCCTCGTACATCGTGTGCTTTTAAAACCCGAAGCTCGTTTTGAAGGTGTTACTGCCCAAGAGGTCATTACTGATCTTTTGGCACGTGTTCCGGCACCTATCCATAAGGAACAGCATGCGTGATGAAAGTGAAGGCAAATCTCAATAAATTTTGGGAGCGATTTAAAACGCCGATCGGGTTTTCAGGGATCATTATTTTATTACTTATCACTTTTTCATTTGCTATGTTTCAGGGAGGCTTTGTAAGCTGGTTCTTGTTTTACAGCATTCTTCCTGTTGTTTTGTATTCCATTCTTATGGCATTTTATCCGATACATTGGCTGAAAATTGAAAGAGTCATCTCAAAAGATAAATTTATGGCTGGAGAAGAAATCACCGTAACGATTACCCTTACACGCCGCAGTAATTTTCCTTTGTTTTATCTCGTTGTAGAGGATTTAATTCCAGAGAGCTTGAAGCGGGAAGCTCGCTATGATGGAAATGCCCATCAAGTACAGTCGCGAATCTTGATGTTTCCTCTTTTTCGAAAACGTCTGAAGTATACGTATACGATCAATCCTGCTCCTCGTGGTTTGTTTAAATTTGACGAAATCATGGTGAGAACAGGCGATATCTTTGGCTTTGTTTTAAAAAGTACAGCTGTTTCGATACGAGATCGAATTTTTGTTTATCCGCAATATCAGGAAATTGAACGCTGGGAAACAGGTAAAATGCTTCAAACTGGTATGAAGAAGGTAGGAAAGCGTTCGTTTACGGACTATACGTCAACGGTAAGTGTACGTGATTATGTAGCAGGCGACAAAATGAGCTGGCTTCACTGGAAAGCAAGTGCACGCTCAAACAAATTACTGACAAAAGTGTTTGAACAACAGCGAAATGACGATTTTGTGGTTGTTCTTGATCATTGTGAAAAAAGCTATGGAACAAACGATTGGCTGTTCGAACGTGGTGTCTCTCTTGCTGCATCCCTTGTTCATTATTCCATTTCCAAAGGCGGATCGATCGGCTATCACCCTTTTAAAGGAAAAGAAATACCGATGAATATTGGGGTTGAGCAAGAGTGGCGTATATTTCACGAACTTGCAAAAGTAAAAGCTGACGTGACAGAAATTTTTGAAGAGCGGCTTAAGCAGGAGTACATGGTTGGCCATATGGAAGGGAAAACGGCATTGATCATTTCGCCGAGGCTAACCGAGTATACAGTAAAAACACTGGAACTGTTGAGTGCAAGACAGCAGACGAACGTTATTTTCTTTCATCTCTCAGCAGATTCGAGGTTAAATGCACATGAACTTACATTTATTAACCGAATCAGGCAGTTTGGAATTCCTGCTACACCTATTATGGGATCTGATTTTAGTGAATCATTGAAGGCAGGTGGAATATATGCCTCAATCTAATAATAAACAGCAGCAATCCACGCTTCATACGCTTGTTCTATACAGCTTGGGTTTTCTTTTACTATGGGAATGGCTGAGGCCGCTTAAGGATTTGACAACAACGGATGATATTCAAATCTTTGTTATGTACACGGTATTTTTATTTATCGTCACATACTTTCAGCTGCCATTATGGATTTCTTTTCCGGTCAAATTAGGAGCACTTTTTTATGCTTTGCATTCTCTGTACTTTTTTGATGTGTTTTTATCGTTTAAGTGGGTTCCGTATTTAATAGATGATGTTAAATTCAACTTTAATCTGCTTATGGACCAGAAATGGGATGAGATGACTTCACTTAGCCGGTCATTACTTTTTTTCGTATTATTGTGGCTGATTGGTTATTTGATGCATTATTGGCTTATCCAGACGAGACGTATCTTTTTGTTCTTCTTAATAACGGTTATCTACATTTCCCTTTTGGATACGTTTACGGTTTATGATGGGAAGTTTGCAATCATCCGGACAGTATTTGTGGGATTGCTGCTAGTTGGTATTTTGAGAATGATGAAGATTATAGAAACAGAAGGATTTTCTTTGTTAAAAGGAAAGTTCCCAGTTCTTTGGGTAGCACCGCTTTCGGGAGTTATTGCACTGTCATCGGCTTTAGGATATGTAGCACCAAAAGCATCTCCGATTTGGCCGGATCCTGTTCCCTACTTAAAGAACATGTCGGGGAAAGGGAATGAGAAGGATGGAATTGGAGGTAAAGGCGGGGTTTCTAAGATCGGGTATGGAACAGATGATACACAGCTCGGGGGACCGTTTGAGTTTGATTACACACCAATTTTCACAACGTATGATAATGGACGGCATTATTGGAGAATTGAGACGAAAGAATTTTACACCGGAAAAGGATGGGAAAACAGAATTCCGACTCAAGCGATCTCTCTAGAAGCGGGTCAGCCATCAGCCAGTCAAACGAATTACACAAGGATTTGGGAAGATGGCATCGAAATGGAGAAAAAGACCGCTAAGATTGAGCCTGTGAAGGGGAAAGAATATCCGTTTCTGATGATTCCAGGCAAATTAACAAAAATTGACGCTGATCCGTCAACCGTTTTTCAATTTGACGGCGTGTCTGGAAAAACGCTAACGTTTCAAGATTCACAAGAGGTGAAGCTTTCAGAGTATACGATGGATTATGAGCTTCCAGTATTAAAAGAAGAACAAATGAAAGCATCGACAAATCAATATCCTTCATTTATTACAGAAAATTATTTGCAGCTGCCGAAAACACTGCCGCAGCGAGTAAAAGATTTATCCAGCAAGATTACTGCGGATAAGCCTACGATTTATGAAAAGGTAAAGACCGTGGAAGAGTATTTTGCCAAAAACGGATATGGGTATAACACGATTGAAGTGGCAGTTCCGAAAGAAAATGAAGATTATGTTGACCAGTTTTTATTTGAAGACAAAAAAGGATATTGTGATAACTTTTCTTCTACTATGATCGTTATGCTGCGTTCCATTGGGATTCCTGCACGATGGGTCAAAGGCTTTACGCCTGGAACCTTTGAAGGCATGACGAAGGACGGTAAAAGAGAATATACCGTAACAAATGCTAATGCCCATTCATGGGTTGAAGTATATTTTTCAGGTATTGGCTGGATGCCGTTTGAGCCAACACGAGGATTTACAAATCCTGTTCAGCCTGCAGCAGATAAGAAAGACAGTTCAAACGCAGGTGCACCAGTACCAAAACAAACGGATAAACCAGAAAAAAATATGGACGAAGGCAGTAAATCAGCTTCTGATTCCTCAAACTCTGTATCGTTCATGATAATGACTGGTTATTTGATTGCGGGTCTCTTGATCCTCTTAGCTGTAACAGCACTGTTGGCCTTTTTATTCCGAAAAAAATGGCTGCGTCAATATACGATATGGCGCTACAAAAGGAAAAAAGGATCTGACACATTTGAAGAAGCCTTTGAAAAACTTCTATGGCTGCTTAACGTGTACGGCATTAAAAGACAGCCCGCCTATACGTTAAGAGAATACGCACTGCATGTGGATCGGTCGCTCGATTCAAAAGACATGAAAATTTTAGCTAAAGCTTATGAAGGCGTCCAATTCAGCCAAAATAAGAGAAGTGATTTATGGAACGATTTCCATCGTGAATTGTGGGAAAATTTAATTAAAAGAATCCGCCCTTGACCGCTATAACAGGCATTGTTAGAATGTCTTTAAGATTATAGCGTCAGATCATATTCTCCTTCGTATATCCTCGATAATAAGGTTCGAGAGTCTCTACCGGGTCGCCGTTAACGACCTGACTATGAAGGCAGGGTTCTTTTATAGTTGTAAATAAAGAATTCTGCCTTTGTTTTTCGTGTGAAAACAGAGGTGGAATTTTTTCTTTTATAAAGAAAAATTGGCTGACGCCATGCAGTTTAAGTCAGCCTTAGCTGCACTTATACTATCTGCTTAAAACTTGTTTGCTGCGTCGTTTAACAATAAGTTAACAAGTTGTTCTTTTTGATAGTGTAAAGAAAGACAAGCTGACGGATACTATAGCTGAGAATAATAGATGGGGTGAGTACATGGACGTAACGAATGATTTGCACGTAACGAGTGAAATGATCGTGGTATTAGATTTTGGCGGACAATACAATCAATTGATTGCACGCCGTATTCGCGACTTAGGAGTATATAGTGAGCTGCATCCGCACACTACTACCGCGGAAGATATTAAGAAATTGAATCCTAAAGGGATTATTTTCTCTGGAGGACCCAATTCTGTTTATGCAGCAGGTTCACCTGCATGTGATGAAGCCATTTTCGATCTTAGCATTCCTGTACTTGGAATCTGCTATGGTATGCAATTGATGAGCCATCACTTTGGCGGTAAAGTAGAGCGTGCCAGCCACAGAGAATACGGAAAAGCAGAAATTACGATTACTAATCCAAACAAACTGTATGATGAGCTTCCACAACAGCAAATCGTTTGGATGAGCCATAGCGACCTTGTTGTTGCTCCGCCTGAAGGGTTTGTAACAGATGCAACTAGCATTTCTTGCCCTGTTGCAGCTATGAGTGATGTATCTCGTAAACTTTATGGCTGTCAGTTCCACCCGGAAGTTCGTCATTCAGAATACGGTAACGAGTTCCTTAAGAACTTTGTTTATTCTGTATGTGAGTGTGAAGGAAACTGGACGATGGAAAACTGGATCGAAGACGAAGTACAGAAGATCCGTGATATCGTTGGAGATAAGAAGGTTTTATGTGCAATGTCAGGCGGAGTTGACTCTTCAGTCGTTGCTGTTCTTGTTCATAAAGCAATTGGCGATCAGCTTACGTGTATTTTTGTTGACCATGGTCTTCTGCGTAAAGATGAAGCAGATCAAGTTATGACAACGTTTAGCGAAGGATTTAACATTAACATCATTAAAGTAGATGCGAAAGACCGTTTCTTAAGCAAGCTTGCTGGTGTTTCTGATCCTGAACAAAAACGTAAAATCATCGGAAACGAATTTATCTATGTGTTTGATGAAGAAGCTTCAAAGCTTCAAGGGATTGACTATCTTGCACAAGGAACGCTTTACACAGATATCGTTGAGAGCGGTACTGCAACTGCTCAAACAATCAAATCTCATCACAACGTAGGCGGTCTTCCTGAAGATATGCAGTTCACATTGATCGAGCCGCTTAACACATTGTTCAAAGATGAAGTTCGGATTGTAGGTACGGAACTCGGAATTCCTGAACACATCGTTTGGCGTCAGCCGTTTCCTGGTCCTGGACTAGGTATTCGTGTACTTGGTGCGATTACAGATGAAAAGTTGGAAATTGTTCGCGAATCTGATTTCATTTTGCGTGAAGAGATTGCAAAAGCGGGATTAGAGCGCGATGTATGGCAATACTTCACCGTTCTTCCTGATATCCGCAGTGTAGGTGTAATGGGGGATGCTCGTACGTATGATTACACAATCGGTATTCGTGCCGTAACATCTATTGACGGTATGACATCTGACTGGGCGCGTATCCCATATGATGTATTAGAAAAAATCTCTACTCGTATCGTTAACGAAGTAGATCACATCAACCGCGTCGTGTACGATATTACCTCTAAGCCGCCAGCAACAATCGAGTGGGAATAAGAGATTTTAGTAAAACACGAACGATTATATTAAAATAATATAAAAACATTCGGAAAAACAGTTGACGAGCGACAAAGTTCGACCTATAATCAAAATGTAAATAAATAATATATGATTTTCCTACGTATAATATTGGGGATATGGCCCGAAAGTTTCTACCAGACTGCCGTAAATGGTCTGACTACGGAGGATTAATGAAATGCTGCCGTATGCTTTTTTGTATGTGTTCATTTCTTTAACCTTTTCGTAATCAGGCTCATGGGCATGTCCCGTGGGTCTTTTTTATTGATATACGTGGATAGGTATAGGGGGAGAACAAAGATGGAACGGTATTTTGGTTTCAAAGAATTTAACACAACTTATAGAAAAGAAGCGATCGCAGGATTAACAACGTTTCTTTCCATGGCGTACATTTTATTCGTAAATCCAATGGTTCTTGGAGATGCGGGCATGGATAAAGGCGCAGTATTCACGGCAACTGCATTGTCTGCAGCACTCGGTACGCTGATCATGGGGATTATTGCAAAGTATCCGATCGCACTCGCGCCGGGTATGGGATTGAATGCCTTTTTCGCATATTCCGTTGTTCTAGTAATGGGCATTCCTTGGCAAACCGCTTTATCAGGTGTTTTAATGTCTGGAATTATTTTTATTTTTATTACATTATTTAAAATTCGTGAAACCATAATTAATGCTATTCCACAAGATTTAAAGTTTGCTGCCGCATCAGGTATCGGTCTCTTTATCGCTTTTATCGGATTAAAAAATGCAGGTATCATAACTCAAAATAAAGCAACACTCGTTTCACTTGGTGACTTAACTCAAGGAAACACATTGCTGGCGATTTTCGGTTTTGTTGTAACAATTTTAATGATGGTTCGCAACATCCGCGGGGGTATTTTCTTTGGAATGATCATCACCGCCGTAGTTGGTATTTTTGTTGGACTCATCGACAGCCCTCATAAGATCGTTGGTGCTGTTCCAAGTCTAGAACCGACTTTCGGGGAAGCTTTCAAACACTTTGATCAAATCTTCACGGTAAAAATGCTGGTAGTTGTCTTAACATTCTTCATCGTGGATTTCTTTGATACAGCTGGAACACTTATGGCTGTAGCATCACAAGCAGGTATCATGAAAGATAACAAACTGCCTCGCGCAGGAAAAGCATTGCTTTCTGACTCATCAGCCATTGCGGTAGGTGCTATCTTAGGAACATCTTCTACAACTGCTTATATCGAATCAGCATCTGGTGTAGCGGCAGGCGGACGTACTGGTTTTACTTCAGTAGTAACAGGCGCATTATTCTTATTAGCTCTTTTCTTCTCACCATTGCTAGTTGTTGTAACACCAGCTGTTACGGCACCGGCACTTATCATCGTTGGCGTATTAATGGTAAGGGTTCTTAATAAAATTCAGTGGGAACGACTAGAAATTGCCGTTCCAGCGTTCTTAACATTAATCGCAATGCCATTAACATACAGCATCGCAACTGGTATCGCATTAGGATTCGTTATGTATCCTGTAACAATGCTTGTAAAAGGACGCGGAAAAGATGTACACCCAATCATGTACGTACTCTTCGTTATCTTTATCTGTTACTTCGTATTTTTAATCGAATAGAGAAAAATTCATAAAAGGGATGTCCAAATCGGGCATTCCTTTTCTTTTGTTAAGGAAATAATTGCAGAAAATATAGCCGATATACCCGATATAGAGAGATGATTAATCACGGATTCTTCATTATAATTAATGGTTAGAAAGACAAGCGGGGGAGAAGTCGATATGGAAGCGATATGGAGTATATGGTTTTTTGTATTAGGAGCGGTGTTGGCTTCATTTGGAGGCGTAATCGGATATCGCCTGCCGAAGGGGATGAAGCTTGCCGGATCGGAACGTTCGCAATGCGATTCGTGTGATAGACAGTTGAAATGGTATGAATTGATTCCTGTTGTTTCGTATCTTACTACAGGAGGTAAATGCCGGACATGTAAAAAGAAGATTACCATTCTTTATCCCGCTGTTGAGTTATTTACGGGAGCAATGTTTGCGTTCTCTTACATAAAGTACGGATTTTCAATTGAATTATTAATTGCATGTTCACTTATCTTTTTAAGCTCAATCATATTCGTTTCAGATCTTTTATATTTCATTATTTCAGATAAAGTACTGATCGTGTTCTTTGTCTGGTTTTTTGCGTTGCTTTTTTTTATGGAATATAGGGGCTGGATCGACGCTATTGGCGGAGGTCTATTCGGATTTTTGTTTTTGTTCATCCTGGCTGTTGTATCGAAAGGCGGCATCGGTGGCGGAGATATTAAACTGATGGGTGTAATCGGTTTAGTTTTAGGATTTCAAGGAACTTATTTTACATTAATGATCGCTTCTATTACAGGTGTACTGGTTGCGATAGTAGGATTAGTGCTAAAAAAATATAACAGAAAAACAGCTATTCCCTTTGGACCTTATTTAGTGATAGGTGCACTGGCAACGTATTTTTATAAAGCTGAATTATTGGCTCTCTTATTTCCTTAAAAGATATTAGGACCGATTTTTTTATAAGTACTTGTTATAAAATGGCAACTAAGGGGAAAGTGATAATATTCAATTACTAGATTAATAATATAAGGAGAACCTTCATGAAAAAAATAATATCGAGTTCCCTTTTAATCTTTATGATCATTACAATGTCTGCTTGCAGTGCCCTTCAAGAAGCTTCCCAACCTCAGAACGAGGAAAAGAAAGACAAGTATACAGCATTGGCTGATAAAGAGAATAGAGAAGAGAAACTTGAGAAATTGAAACTCCTTCCATATGCGGGTCAGGTGGACGCCACGTTAACCAGCCCGAAATATAAAGAGTTTACAGCAAACTCAACGGTTCTTATTAAAGGAAAAGCGAAGAAATACAAAAATTTCAAAGCAGACTATGCCTGGATTGAAGTAAAAAGCGAAAATGATGGTCCTGGCGGCCGTGAATTTAGTTATTATGCTCCTATTAAAAATGGGGAATTCGAGAAAAAGATTAAGCTTTTTAACGGAAAAGGGAACTACTCTGTAAAAGTAAGTCTCCCAAGTGATAATGCCGAAGATTATTTTTATGAATTGGCTCAGTTTGATGTTGAAAATGTTAATCCCGAAGTAAATAGGGACATTCTTTTTACGAACAATGCATTAAAACATGGTTTAACGTTACAAAATGGTCTTGATGGATTTATGGAGAAGGATGGATCATTTGAACTGAACGGTAAAGTAGAGGATACGAGTGTAGATAAGCTGATGGTTGAGTTAACAAAGGACAGCGAATCTACGAATATAATCATTCCAGTTAAAGAAGGTGAGTTTTCTAAAAAAATTCCCCTTTACTACGGTCAAGGCGTTCATGAAGTGAAGATTATGACGCCAAAAGACGGAATGACTAATTATTATTCGGAAGCAGCAACTCTATACGTAGATAATTTATCAAACGAGAAATTTGAACCCATCCATTTTTCGGATGCTTATAAGGAAAAAGGATTCAATCTCGAAACTCCTGAAGTTGGCGGAGAAAAAACAGATTTAACATACAAAGTAAAAGGAAGCATCGATTCAAATGCTCCTGACGCAGATAAGACAAATGTTGTGTTTGTAACTACAAAAAAGGATGGTCTGGAAGCAATGTATGCTATTCCTGTAAAAGACTATAAATTTGAAGGCGAATTCTTTTTGCGATTTGGTCCAGGTAACTATGATGTTGCCGTAATGGCACCTGACTTTGCGATGACTAACGAATTTGTGCAGCATTTTACTGGTGTGGCAGGGTTTACGGTCGAGAACACAAACACAAAAGATCAGCGGTACACACTGCCTTCAAGAGGCATTCAGTCTGATGCACCAGAAATCCGGCGCTTAGCAGAGCAGCTGACTAAGAATAAGAAAATACAAAAAGATAAAGCATTAGCTGTTTATGAATATGTTGCAAAAAACGTAAAGTACGATTTAGATAAACTGAATAACCGTACATTTGAATTTGACGACAGCGCTCTAAAAACATTAGCTGAGAAAAAGGGAGTATGTCAGGACTTTGCATATTTAACAATTGCCTTACTCCGGGCAAGCGGTATGGAAGCTCAAATGGTAACGGGCTACGCGGGACAAAGCCATGGATGGGTGGAAACGAAAGTCGATGGACGTTGGCTGACAATGGATCCAACATGGGGTTCAGGCTACTTGCAAAACAACAAATTCGTACCAAAATTCACAATGGAGTACTTTGACCCGAATCCGGTTGAGTTTAAGAAAACACACACGAAGGAAGCGGTTGAGTACTAGGAGACTATGTATTTAAAATCTGTGATTCAAAAATTCGTCAAATAAGCAAAAAGTAAACAATAGAATTATAATAATAATAACTTCCCCGGTCTTATTTTTGAGAGACCGGGCATTTTTTCATGTTTAGCAGCGAATGAATTAGTGAAAAATGTAACAAGAGAAAGGCGGGGCCATTGAATGAGTTATGAAGATCTAGCATTACATACAGACAAATATCAAATCAATATGATGTACGCCCACTGGAAAAACGGTACTCATAATGGAGTTCGAGTTTTTGAAGCGTTCTTCCGAAAGAATCCTTTTAAAAGTGGTTATGCGGTTTTCGCAGGACTAGAACGAATCATTCATTATATTAACCACCTTCAATTTAAAGATGAAGATATTGATTATTTGAGAACACAGGAAGAACAATATGATGAAGAATTTCTAGCTGAGCTAAGAAATTTCCGCTTTTCGGGTGAGTTGTTTTCAGTAAAAGAAGGAACACTCGTTTTTCCGAACGAACCTCTTATTCGAATAAAAACACGTGTCTTTGAAGCGCACTTGCTAGAAACAGCTTTGCTCAATTTCATGAACTACCAGACATTAATTGCGACAAAAGCAGCCCGCATTCGTCATGTTGCACCGGACGATCAGTTGATGGAGTTTGGAACAAGGCGTGCCCAAGAGGCTGATGCTGCGATATGGGGTGCGCGTGCCGCGTATATTGCCGGCTTTAATGCCACATCGAATATGCGTGCAGGAAAACTGTTCGGCATCCCGACAAAAGGGACGCATGCACATGCCTGGGTCCAGGACTTTGATACAGAAGAAAAAGCATTTGAAAGTTTTGCAAAAGCGCTGCCTGATCAAAGTATTCTTTTAGTAGATACGTATAATACGTTAAAAAGCGGAATTCCAAATGCGATTAAAGTGGGACTTCATATGAAAGAAGAGGGGAAATCTCTGAAAGGTATCCGTTTAGACAGCGGTGACTTAGCTTACTTATCCATTGAAGCTCGTAAAATGCTGGATGAAGCGGGACTTGAAGATGTAGTAATTGTTGCGAGTAATGACTTGGATGATGATGTAATCAATGATTTAAAATCACAAGGTGCTCAAATTACATCTTGGGGAATCGGTACACAGTTGATTACAGCATCTGATCAGCCAGCTTTAGGCGGAGTATATAAAGTTGTCGCCAAATACGAAGATGAAGAATACGTGCCGACGATTAAAATTTCTTCTAATGTTGAAAAAATAACGACACCTGGTTACAAGACGGTATACCGAATCATTAACAATAAAGGAAAAGCAGAAGCTGATTACATTACAATGGTCGGCGAGGAAATTCCTGAAAAAGACCTTAAGCTTTTTGATCCGGTTCATACTTATAAAAGTAAAATAGTTCATTCATTCAGAGCAGAAGAACTTCTGCATCCTATATATATAGAAGGAAAGCTTGTTTATGAACTGCCTCAGCTTGATGAAATTCGCGACTACCATAACGCTCAGCTGAAATTGTTCTGGCCGCAGCATTTAAGAAGACTTAAACCGCAAGAATACTTCGTAGACTTATCAAAACAAGTATGGGAAACGAAAAACAATCTATTAGAAAAGTACTCCCAATAGCTGATTTACACCTCGTTTCTTTGATGAAACGAGGTTTTTTTACAAAAACTTTAAAAAGTCGTTGACGGGTCTCTAAAACGCTGATATAGTAATAAACGTTGTTGCTTTTCTTACATATTTATCGACAAATACTAACATAAACTTTTTTGAAAAAGTTGTTGCATCACATAATAGATATGTGGTAAGATAGTTTTTGTCGCTGCTTTAAGAGAGTGACGCGATAAAGTTCTTTGAAAACTGAACAAAAGAAATAGGTAAGGAATTAAGAATTAATTCCGTCAGTTTTAAAAACGAGCAAGACAAACACTTTTATGGAGAGTTTGATCCTGGCTCAGGATGAACGCTGGCGGCGTGCCTAATACATGCAAGTCGAGCGAATGATGAGGAGCTTGCTCCTCTGATTTAGCGGCGGACGGGTGAGTAACACGTGGGTAATCTGCCTGTAAGACGGGGATAACTCCGGGAAACCGGGGCTAATACCGGATAACAAGAGAGGAAGCATTTCTTCTTTTTGAAAGTCGGTTTCGGCTGACACTTACAGATGAGCCCGCGGCGCATTAGCTAGTTGGTGAGGTAACGGCTCACCAAGGCGACGATGCGTAGCCGACCTGAGAGGGTGATCGGCCACACTGGGACTGAGACACGGCCCAGACTCCTACGGGAGGCAGCAGTAGGGAATCTTCGGCAATGGGCGAAAGCCTGACCGAGCAACGCCGCGTGAGCGATGAAGGCCTTCGGGTCGTAAAGCTCTGTTGTTAGAGAAGAACAAGTACGAGAGTAACTGCTCGTACCTTGACGGTACCTAACCAGAAAGCCACGGCTAACTACGTGCCAGCAGCCGCGGTAATACGTAGGTGGCAAGCGTTATCCGGAATTATTGGGCGTAAAGCGCGCGCAGGCGGTCTCTTAAGTCTGATGTGAAAGCCCACGGCTCAACCGTGGAGGGTCATTGGAAACTGGGAGACTTGAGTGCAGGAGAGAAAAGTGGAATTCCACGTGTAGCGGTGAAATGCGTAGAGATGTGGAGGAACACCAGTGGCGAAGGCGGCTTTTTGGCCTGTAACTGACGCTGAGGCGCGAAAGCGTGGGGAGCAAACAGGATTAGATACCCTGGTAGTCCACGCCGTAAACGATGAGTGCTAGGTGTTGGGGGGTTCCACCCTCAGTGCTGAAGTTAACACATTAAGCACTCCGCCTGGGGAGTACGACCGCAAGGTTGAAACTCAAAGGAATTGACGGGGGCCCGCACAAGCAGTGGAGCATGTGGTTTAATTCGAAGCAACGCGAAGAACCTTACCAGGTCTTGACATCCTCTGACCACTCTAGAGATAGAGCTTTCCCCTTCGGGGGACAGAGTGACAGGTGGTGCATGGTTGTCGTCAGCTCGTGTCGTGAGATGTTGGGTTAAGTCCCGCAACGAGCGCAACCCTTGACCTTAGTTGCCAGCATTCAGTTGGGCACTCTAAGGTGACTGCCGGTGACAAACCGGAGGAAGGTGGGGATGACGTCAAATCATCATGCCCCTTATGACCTGGGCTACACACGTGCTACAATGGGTGGTACAAAGGGTTGCGAAGCCGCGAGGCCAAGCCAATCCCAAAAAGCCACTCTCAGTTCGGATTGTAGGCTGCAACTCGCCTACATGAAGCCGGAATTGCTAGTAATCGCGGATCAGCATGCCGCGGTGAATACGTTCCCGGGCCTTGTACACACCGCCCGTCACACCACGAGAGTTTGTAACACCCGAAGTCGGTGGGGTAACCCTTTTGGGAGCCAGCCGCCGAAGGTGGGACAGATGATTGGGGTGAAGTCGTAACAAGGTAGCCGTATCGGAAGGTGCGGCTGGATCACCTCCTTTCTATGGAGATTATGAGACAGCTTAGACTGTTTCGTAAGTACGCCTATTCTTCTTTTGTTCAGTTTTGAAGGAACTTCAACATTCCTTTATGGGCCTATAGCTCAGCTGGTTAGAGCGCACGCCTGATAAGCGTGAGGTCGATGGTTCGAGTCCATTTAGGCCCACCATTTTTATAAAACCCAAACATTTGGGGCTTTAGCTCAGCTGGGAGAGCGCCTGCCTTGCACGCAGGAGGTCAGCGGTTCGATCCCGCTAAGCTCCACCATTGCACATCTTACGATGATGCCTTTTTTAATGGTTTTATGTTCTTTGAAAACTAGATATCGACATCCAAACAATATGCAAGGCAGATATATATTATTTATCTGCGCCAAGCAATAACTGTTTGATGTTTCAGAAGCGAGAAGATTGAGGCGACAAAGTCTTGAAGGAGTGGAGTGTATTTCGATACATGAGCACCGGAAAGACGAAGTCAACGAAGAGATTCGATGCTTATCAAACATCAATATAAGGTTAAGCTAGAAAGGGCGCACGGTGGATGCCTTGGCACTAGGAGCCGAAGAAGGACGGGACGAACACCGATATGCCTCGGGGAGCTGTAAGTAAGCATTGATCCGGGGATTTCCGAATGGGGGAACCCACCATCCGTAATGGGATGGTATCCATATCTGAATACATAGGGTATGAGAAGGCAGACCCGGGGAACTGAAACATCTAAGTACCCGGAGGAAGAGAAAGCAAATGCGATTTCCTGAGTAGCGGCGAGCGAAACGGAATCAGCCCAAACCAGAGGGCTTGCCCTCTGGGGTTGTAGGACACTCTATACGGAGTTACAAAGGAACGAGGTAGGTGAAGTGGTCTGGAAAGGCCAGCCGAAGAAGGTAACAGCCCTGTAGCTGAAACTTCGTTCCCTCCAGAGTGGATCCTGAGTACGGCGGGACACGTGAAACCCCGTCGGAATCCGGGAGGACCATCTCCCAAGGCTAAATACTCCCTAGTGACCGATAGTGAACCAGTACCGTGAGGGAAAGGTGAAAAGCACCCCGGAAGGGGAGTGAAATAGATCCTGAAACCGTGTGCCTACAAGTAGTCGGAGCCCATTAACGGGTGACGGCGTGCCTTTTGTAGAATGAACCGGCGAGTTACGATCCCGTGCAAGGTTAAGTTGAATAGACGGAGCCGCAGCGAAAGCGAGTCTGAATAGGGCGACATAGTACGTGGTCGTAGACCCGAAACCGTGTGATCTACCCATGTCCAGGGTGAAGTTCAGGTAACACTGAATGGAGGCCCGAACCCACGCACGTTGAAAAGTGCGGGGATGAGGTGTGGGTAGGGGTGAAATGCCAATCGAACACGGAGATAGCTGGTTCTCCCCGAAATAGCTTTAGGGCTAGCCTCGCGGCAAGATTCCTGGAGGTAGAGCACTGATTGGACTAGGGGCCCCCACAGGGTTACCGAATTCAGTCAAACTCCGAATGCCAGAGAATTATCCGCGGGAGTCAGACTGCGAGTGATAAGATCCGTAGTCAAAAGGGAAACAGCCCAGACCATCAGCTAAGGTCCCAAAGTATACGTTAAGTGGCAAAGGATGTGGAGTTGCCCAGACAACCAGGATGTTGGCTTAGAAGCAGCCACCATTTAAAGAGTGCGTAATAGCTCACTGGTCGAGTGACTCTGCGCCGAAAATGTAACGGGGCTAAACGTATCACCGAAGCTATGGCTTGTACCGTATGGTACAGGGGTAGGGGAGCGTTCGAAGTGCAGCGAAGTCAGACCGGAAGGACTGGTGGAGCGCTTTGAAGTGAGAATGCCGGTATGAGTAGCGAAAGACAAGTGAGAATCTTGTCCATCGAAAGCCTAAGGTTTCCTGAGGAAGGCTCGTCCGCTCAGGGTTAGTC
The DNA here is from genome assembly GCF_031582965.1 of Bacillus sp. NEB1478. Lineage (NCBI taxonomy): Bacteria > Bacillati > Bacillota > Bacilli > Caryophanales > Bacillaceae > Bacillus > Bacillus sp. NEB1478. The sequence continues at coordinate 3,638,493 of NZ_CP134049.1, read as the reverse complement.
GGGGCCTAAGCCGAGGCTGAAAAGCGTAGGCGATGGATAACAGGTTGATATTCCTGTACCACTTCCTTTCCGTTTGAACGATGGGGGGACGCAGTAAGGTAGGGTGAGCGCACTGATGGAATAGTGCGTCTAAGCAGTTAGGCTGTTGGATAGGCAAATCCGTCCAACGTGAAGGCTGAGCTGTGATGGCGAGGGAAATTTAGTACCGAAGTCCCTGATCCTACACTGCCAAGAAAAGCCTCTAGTGAGGAAAGATGTGCCCGTACCGCAAACCGACACAGGTAGGCGAGGAGAGAATCCTAAGATGATCGGGAGAACTCTCGTTAAGGAACTCGGCAAAATGACCCCGTAACTTCGGGAGAAGGGGTGCTCTGATAGGGTTTATCGCCCGAGAGAGCCGCAGTGAATAGATCCAAGCGACTGTTTAGCAAAAACACAGGTCTCTGCGAAACCGCAAGGTGAAGTATAGGGGCTGACACCTGCCCGGTGCTGGAAGGTTAAGAGGAGGGGTTATCCTTTTAGGAGAAGCTCTGAATTGAAGCCCCAGTAAACGGCGGCCGTAACTATAACGGTCCTAAGGTAGCGAAATTCCTTGTCGGGTAAGTTCCGACCCGCACGAAAGGTGTAACGACTTGGATACTGTCTCAACGAGAGACCCGGTGAAATTATAGTACCTGTGAAGATGCAGGTTACCCGCGACAGGACGGAAAGACCCCATGGAGCTTTACTGCAACTTGATATTGGATTTTGGTACAGCTTGTACAGGATAGGTAGGAGCCTGAGAAGCCGGAGCGCCAGCTTCGGTGGAGGCGTCGGTGGGATACTACCCTGGCTGTATTGAAATTCTAACCTAGAACCGTGATCCGGTTCAGAGACAGTGTCAGGTGGGCAGTTTGACTGGGGCGGTCGCCTCCTAAACAGTAACGGAGGCGCCCAAAGGTTCCCTCAGAATGGTTGGAAATCATTCGCAGAGTGTAAAGGCACAAGGGAGCTTGACTGCGAGACCTACAAGTCGAGCAGGGACGAAAGTCGGGCTTAGTGATCCGGTGGTTCCGCATGGAAGGGCCATCGCTCAACGGATAAAAGCTACCCTGGGGATAACAGGCTTATCTCCCCCAAGAGTCCACATCGACGGGGAGGTTTGGCACCTCGATGTCGGCTCATCGCATCCTGGGGCTGAAGTAGGTCCCAAGGGTTGGGCTGTTCGCCCATTAAAGCGGTACGCGAGCTGGGTTCAGAACGTCGTGAGACAGTTCGGTCCCTATCCGTCGCGGGCGCAGGAAATTTGAGAGGAGCTGTCCTTAGTACGAGAGGACCGGGATGGACACACCGCTGGTGTACCAGTTGTTCCGCCAGGGGCATAGCTGGGTAGCTACGTGTGGACGGGATAAGTGCTGAAAGCATCTAAGCATGAAGCCCCCCTCAAGATGAGATTTCCCATCACGTCAAGTGAGTAAGACCCCTTAGAGATGATGAGGTTGATAGGTCTGGTGTGGAAGCGTGGCGACACGTGGAGCTGACAGATACTAATCGGTCGAGGGCTTATCCTTAAAAAAGCATAACGTTTGGAAACGTCGTATCTAGTTTTGAGAGAACATACTCTCAACTTAATAATAGTTTTTTCAGAAGCGAGAAGGTCGAGGAAGTGAAGTTTTGAAGGAACGGAGCGTATTACACATACGTGAGTACCGGAAGAACGAAACTGACGAAGAGATTCGACGCTTATCAAAAAACTTAGGTTCAGTGATGATGGCGAAGAGGTCACACCCGTTCCCATACCGAACACGGAAGTTAAGCTCTTCAGCGCCGATGGTAGTTGGGGGTCTCCCCCTGTTAGAGTAGGACGTCGCTGAGCAAAGAAGGTGGGACGAACTTTATGTTCGTTCCATCTTTTTTTTATTTTATATATTAATAGGTAGAAGATCGATTTTATCGATCTTCTTTTTAGTTTAGAAGCAAGAAAGATCAATAAATGGTGGTTTGGTTAACACCAAACAGCAGAATTCAAATAAAAATAAGGTAGTTTGGCATATACCAAACCTCAATATAACTCTAAAAATACTAAAATACCCTTGCGATCCAAGAAATAAGCGCGCCATACAGAAATTATGCGCGCCATACGGAAAATAAGCGCGCCATACGGAAAATAAGCGCGCCATCCCCAAAATACCCACACCACCACGCAAAAATCCCGCACTTACAGAAGCATTTTTGCATCTTTTCTCCAGTTTCCAACTTGTCCAAAAAGTGTTATTCTTAACGGAGTATTTTTCACCTGGGAGGCCATCAACATGTTGGATAATGCGTTTGTTATGGTTGGTATTATTCTGTTAATTAATGTCGTTTACGTTTCGTTCTTTACGATCCGAATGATTTTAACACTTAAAGGGCAGCGGTACTTGGCGGCTTTTATCAGTGTGTTTGAAGTAATTATATATGTTGTGGGACTTGGGCTTGTTTTAGACAATTTAAACCAGATTCAAAACTTGCTTGCTTATGCGATTGGTTATGGAGTAGGCGTTATTGTAGGGATGAAAATTGAAGAAAAGCTCGCACTTGGTTATACTACCGTTAACGTGATTACGACAGATCTAGGAGGCGGTTTGCCGAATGAACTGCGTAATAAAGGATATGGAGTTACAAATTGGCTCGCGGAAGGCCGTGAAGGTCAGCGTCTTATGATGGAAATCTTAACATCCCGCAAATCGGAAATGAACTTATATAATACTGTGAAAGATTTAGATCCAAAGGCATTTATTATTTCGCATGAACCGAAAGCTTTCCATGGTGGATTTTGGGTCAAGGGTATCAGGAGGTAACAGATGGAGAAGAAACCATCTAAGAAAAAGTTTGCAGTCGAGCCTGGCGAGACGATCTCCGATTGTTTAGATCGCATGGCGGCAGAAGGCTACACACCTGTCAGAAGAATGGAAGAACCTGTTTTTCATGAAGTGAAACGAAACGGCAGAATGGAGCCGGAAGTGAAAGAACAGCGTATTGTTTTTGAAGGGAAACGAATCGATTAAGAGTAAAACACGAACATTAAAACTTTATTATTACATAATGTTCGATTTTTGTTGACAAATGAAAACCTCAATTGCTACAATATAGTCAGAAGAATAAAGCCCTCATATAATTTCGGGGATATGGCCCGTAAGTCTCTACCTGATGACCGTTATTTCATCAGACTATGAGGGAAAGCATCTTTCTGTTAATTTTTATTGGATACGTACGTCCAGTTGGCTGCTTTCTCTCATAGATGGGAGAAGCATACAAACTGGACTTTTTTATTTTTTCTGACAATAAGGAGGCTGCCATGGCTAAAGTTGGCGTGATCATGGGAAGTGTTTCAGATTGGGAAACAATGAAAGAAGCGTGCGATATTTTAGAAGAATTAGATGTAGCATATGAGAAAAAAGTAGTTTCAGCACACCGTACACCAGACCTTATGTTTCAGTATGCGGAAGAGGCGGAACAAAAAGGTATAGAGGTCATTATCGCTGGAGCTGGCGGTGCAGCACATCTGCCAGGAATGGTTGCAGCGAAGACAATTGTTCCTGTCATCGGCGTTCCGGTTCAGTCAAAAGCACTTAACGGTATGGATTCACTTTTATCTATCGTTCAAATGCCTAAAGGTGTGCCGGTAGCGACAGTTGCAATCGGAAAAGCAGGTGCAGCGAATGCAGGACTCTTAGCTGCACAAATGGTAGCCGTTCATGATGAAGGTGTAAGACAGCGATTAAAACAACGCCGGGCAAACGCTCAAAAAATGGCGATTGAAAGTAGTGAGCAGCTTGTATAAAACAATCCAACCACAACAGACAATCGGAATATTAGGCGGAGGGCAGTTAGGCCGCATGATGGCATTGAGTGCAAGAGAGATGGGGCTCAAGGTTATTGTTTTGGAACCTGGTGAAGACTCGCCGTGCGGACAAGTAGCCGATCAACAAATCACCGCAGGTTATGAAGATAAAGAAGGCATCCGACAGCTGGCTGAATTAAGTGATGTTGTCACGTATGAGTTTGAGAACATTGACTCTATGAGTGCCGAATGGCTCCAAGAGAACGCGAACTTGCCGCAGGGAAGCCGTCTTCTTTCTGTCACACAGCATCGTCTTCGTGAAAAAGAAACACTCGTAAAAGCTGGGGTTCCGGTTGCGCCTTTTAAACCAGTTTCAGATATCGATTCACTAAATGACGCGATAACACAGCTTGGGTATCCTTCTGTACTGAAAACGTGCCGAGGAGGATATGATGGCAAAGGTCAATTCGTCATCAAACAGGAAGGCGATTTGAAAATTGCTTCTGAGCTTTTAAATAAAGAGAAAGACTGCGTGCTAGAGTCTTGGCTGCAGTTTGATAAAGAGATTTCGGTAATATTAACAAGAAGTGTAAGCGGAGAGGTTAAATCGTTCCCGATAGCAGAGAATATTCATAGAGATAACATTCTGCATCAGACGATCGTACCAGCACGGATTTCTAAAGAGACAGCCGAACAAGCAAAGGAGTTAGCGGGGTCAATCGCAACGGAGCTTGAGCTTGTCGGTACGCTTGCCGTAGAGATGTTCGTCGCTAATAACGGTGAGATCTACGTGAATGAGTTAGCGCCAAGACCGCATAACTCAGGCCATTACACGATTGAAGCATGCGAAACATCCCAGTTCGACCAGCATGTTCGTGCTGTGTGCAACTGGCCGCTTGGCAATACTGAACTGATAAAGCCGGCCGTGATGATCAACATCTTAGGTGAACATCATGAGACCGTGTTAAGAGAGATAGGGAAATTAGGAGAAGCGAAACTGCATCTGTACGGAAAAAAAGAAGCTAAAGCGAAACGTAAAATGGGGCACATCACTGTATTAGGTGAAACAGTGGAAGAAGCAATCGAAAAAGCAGAAAAAGTGTCCAGCATATTTATAGAGAACAAAACGGAGGTACAACGATGATTGAACGGTATACACGCCCGGAGATGGGTGCGATTTGGACGGATGAAAACAAATACCAGGCATGGCTGGAAGTAGAGATTTTAGCTTGTGAAGCATGGGCAGAGTTAGGTGACATTCCGAAAGAAGATGTGAAGAAGCTTCGCGAAAATGCGTCGTTTGATATTAACCGAATTTTAGAGATCGAAGAAGAAACACGCCATGATGTGGTTGCTTTTACAAGAGCTGTTTCTGAAACGCTTGGCGAAGAACGCAAGTGGGTGCATTACGGGCTTACTTCAACAGATGTTGTGGATACAGCACTTTCATATCTTTTGAAACAAGCAAATGATATTTTGGCAAAAGACTTGGACCGTTTTGTTGAGATTTTAGGAGAGAAAGCGAAAGAACATAAATACACAGTCATGATGGGACGTACACACGGTGTACATGCAGAACCTACGACATTCGGATTGAAGCTGGCTCTTTGGTACGAAGAGATGAAACGTAACGTAGAACGCTTTAAGCAAGCATCTGATACCGTTCGCTTCGGTAAGATTTCTGGAGCTGTTGGGACGTATGCTAACATCGATCCTTTCGTTGAAAAGTATGTGTGTGAAAAGTTAGGGCTTGAAGCTTCGCCGATTTCTACACAAACATTGCAGCGCGACCGTCACGCGCACTACATGTCAACATTGGCACTTATCGCGACGAGCATCGAGAAGTTTGCTACAGAAGTTCGCGGACTTCAAAAGAGTGAAACGCGTGAAGTGGAAGAGTTCTTTGCAAAAGGCCAAAAAGGATCTTCCGCAATGCCGCATAAACGTAACCCGATCGGATCTGAGAACATGACGGGGCTTGCTCGCGTCATCCGCGGATACATGATGACAGCTTATGAGAATGTGTCACTTTGGCACGAGCGCGACATCTCGCATTCATCTGCAGAGCGTGTGATATTACCGGATGCTACGATTGCACTCAATTACATGCTGAACCGTTTTGGAAATATTATTAAGAATTTAACTGTTTTCCCAGAGAATATGAAGCGCAACATGGAACGCACATATGGCTTAATCTATTCACAGCGTGTTCTTCTGAAACTGATCGACAAAGGCATGGCAAGGGAAGAAGCTTATGATACCGTTCAGCCAAAAGCGATGCAGGCGTGGGAAGAAGGCGTCCAGTTCAGAACATTGGTAGAAGCTGAGCCGAAAATTACAGACAAGTTAACACCTGAAGAAATCTCTGAGTGCTTTGATTATAGTTACCACCTGTCACACGTCGATACGATTTTTGACAGACTAGGACTTTAAGAAGAATGAAGAAAGACTTCAACTAAAAAAGAGAGTGATATATTAAGCTCTCTTTCTCTTTGCCTTTTTTTAAAGATTGAATATCGGGAATGTTCATAAAACGGAGGGGTCAAAATGGAGAAGTTAGAACAGCTGTATGAAGGAAAAGCGAAGAAAATCTACCGCACGACAGATGAGCAAGTCGTTTGGATCAGCTATAAAGATTCAGCAACAGCATTTAATGGGGAAAAGAAAGCCGAGATTCAAGGCAAAGGAAGACTGAACAACGAGATTTCGACCATCTTGTTTGAACTTTTAAAAGAAAAAGGCATCCGTTCTCACTTTGTAAAACGCATCTCAGAAACAGAACAGCTTGTGAAAAAAGTGAAGATCTTACCCATAGAAGTTGTAATTCGTAATATTGCAGCTGGAACACTTGCGAAGCGATTAGGGATTCCAGAAGGACAAATCCTGCCGAGAACCATTTTAGAATATTATTACAAAAATGATGACCTTGGTGATCCGCTCATCAACGAAGATCATATCGATATTCTTGACCTCGCTACAAAAGAACAGCTTCAGCAGATTTCAGAACAGGCATTTAAAATCAATGAATTATTAACGAGTTATTTTGCAGACAAACAAGTTAAGCTCGTCGATTTCAAATTAGAGTTTGGAGTGGATGAGAATGGACAGCTGCTATTAGCTGATGAGATTTCACCTGACACTTGCAGACTTTGGGATGCAGAAACGAACGAGAAGCTGGATAAAGATGTGTTCCGCCGTGAGCTTGGAAGTTTAACAGATGCATACGAAAAAATTCTAAAACGTCTAGGAGGCCTATCATGTACAAAGTAAAAGTTTATGTAACGCTAAGAGAGAGTGTATTGGACCCACAAGGAAAGGCAGTTATGGGATCTCTTCATAAAATGGGGCAGTCAGAGGTAGAGGATGTTCGTATCGGAAAGTATCTAGAGCTGACGATGCAAAAAGGTGATTATGATTTAGATGCGAAGATCGCAGAAATGTGTACAAAACTATTATCCAATCCGGTCATCGAAGACTACCGCTACGAGGTGGAGGAGGTCGTTGCACAGTGAAGTTCGCAGTGATAGTATTTCCGGGCTCGAACTGTGATACGGACATGTATCATGCGGTAAAAGACGAACTCGGAATGGACGTTGAATATGTATGGCATGATGAAACAGATTTAAGTCGATTTGACGGTATATTACTGCCTGGCGGCTTTTCATACGGAGATTATCTTCGAACAGGAGCAATCGCACGCTTTTCGAACGTAATGAGCGAAGTCGTAAAAGCAGCTAACGCAGGCAAACCAGTTCTTGGTGTGTGCAACGGATTTCAAATTTTACTTGAAGCAGGTTTATTGCCTGGTGCGATGCGCCGCAATGAATCTTTGAAATTCATCTGCAAGCAGGAGGGTCTTATTGTAGAGAACGATACAACGATGTTTTCTGGTCTTTATGAAAAAGGAGAGCGAATTACAGTTCCGGTCGCACATGGCGAAGGAAACTACTATTGCGATCCAGAGACACTGGAAGATCTGAAAGCAAACAACCAGGTTGTTTTCACTTATGCGAACAATCCAAACGGATCAGTTGAAGATATCGCGGGGATCACGAATAAGAGCGGCAATGTACTTGGGATGATGCCGCACCCGGAACGCGCTGTTGATGAGCTGTTAGGAAGCAATGATGGTCTGAAACTATTTCAATCAATCGTGAAGAGCTGGAGGGAACGTTATGTCGCTACTACATGAACCAACAAGTTCTCAAATTAAAGAAGAAAAATTGTACCGTGAAATGGGCTTAAATGATTCCGAGTTTGAACTGATCGAAAAAATTATCGGCAGGTCGCCAAACTGGACGGAAACGGGATTGTTCTCTGTTATGTGGAGCGAGCATTGTTCTTATAAAAACTCCAAACCTGTTTTAAGCAAGTTCCCGACTAAGGGAGAGCGTGTGCTGCAAGGTCCTGGTGAAGGTGCAGGAATCGTAGATATAGGTGATGGCCAGGCGGTTGTGTTCAAAATTGAATCACATAACCATCCATCAGCCATTGAACCATATCAAGGGGCGGCAACAGGTGTCGGCGGAATTATTCGTGACGTCTTCTCGATGGGAGCACGTCCAATCGCAATGCTGAACTCTCTTCGTTTCGGTGAACTTGAATCACCGCGAGTGAAGTATTTATTCGAACAAGTGGTAGCAGGAATCGCAGGCTACGGGAACTGTATTGGAATTCCTACAGTTGGCGGCGAAGTTCAGTTTGATCCGTCATACGAAGGTAATCCGTTAGTTAATGCAATGTGCGTAGGTTTGATTGATCATAAAGATATTAAAAAAGGCCAGGCAAAAGGCGCAGGCAACTCCGTAATGTACGTTGGTGCAAAAACAGGCAGAGATGGCATCCACGGTGCAACCTTTGCATCTGAAGAGCTTTCTGAAGCATCCGAAGAAAAACGCCCGGCGGTACAAGTTGGCGATCCATTCATGGAAAAGCTTGTCATGGAAGCATGCCTCGAACTCATTCAAAACTGTGATGCTCTTGTCGGAATTCAGGACATGGGAGCAGCAGGCTTAACAAGTTCATCTGCTGAGATGGCGAGTAAAGCTGGGATGGGGATTGAGATGAACTTGAATCTGATTCCACAGCGTGAAACAGGCATGACGGCATATGAGATGATGCTTTCAGAGTCTCAAGAAAGAATGCTTTTAGTCGTTGAAAAAGGCCGTGAGCATGAAGTTGAAGAGATTTTTGCAAAATGGGATCTAGATTGTGTAACAGTTGGAACAGTAATCGAAGAGAAGGTACTGAGACTTACTCATAACGAGGAAATCGTTGCAGAACTTCCGGTAGATGCTCTTGCTGAAGATGCACCTGTTTATAATAAGCCATCAAAAGAACCGGCTTATTATAGTGAGTTCCAATCACAAGAAGCTTACGTTCCAGAAATTCTAAGCTTCAAATCAACGTTGCTTTCTTTATTGGCTCAACCAACGATCGCGAGCAAAGAATGGGTTTATAACCAATATGACTATATGGTGCGCACGAATACGGTTGTTGCGCCAGGATCTGACGCGGCTGTTGTTAGAATAAGAGGAACGAAAAAGGCACTTGCGATGACGACAGATTGTAATTCTCGTTATTTGTACTTGGATCCAGAAGTCGGCGGGAAAATCGCAGTTGCTGAGGCTGCTCGTAACCTTGTATGTTCGGGAGCGAAGCCGCTAGCTTTGACAGATTGCTTAAACTACGGAAACCCTGAGAAACCAGAAATTTTCTGGCAGCTGGAGAAATCAGCTGACGGCATTAGTGCGGCATGTACGAAACTGGCAACTCCGGTTATCGGCGGTAACGTATCACTTTATAACGAAACAAACGGAGTAGCGGTTTATCCGACACCTGTTATCGGCATGGTCGGACTGATCGAGGACACGAAGCATATCGTGACGCAAAGCTTTAAGGAAGCGGGAGACATCATTTATTTAATCGGTGAGTCCAAAGCGGAATTTGGCGGAAGTGAGCTGCAGAAGATGAAAGAAGGACGCATTTTCGGCAAGGCACCGCACATTGATCTAGAAGTAGAAGAAGCGAGACAAAGTGACCTTTTAGCTGCGATTCAAAAAGGATTGATTGCATCTGCACATGATGTGGCAGAAGGCGGACTATCAGTTGCACTTGCTGAGTCTGTAATGGACGGAAAAGTCGGCGCGAGTGTGACTTTAACAGATGAACCGGTCGGAAGTCTTTTCGGTGAATCGCAATCACGTTTCTTAGTGACAGTAAAACCTGAACATCAAGACGAATTTGAACAGCTTGTTAATGATACAAAAATCATTGGGTTTGTGCGTTCTGAGAGCGGTCTTGCTATCGACAATGAGCAAGGTGAAGAACTTGTATCCTGTACGCTTGAGGAGCTGCATGAAGCCTGGAAGGGAGCTATTCCATGCTTGCTGACATCAAAGGTTTAAACGAAGAATGCGGTGTGTTTGGTATTTGGGGACATCCAGATGCCGCACAGCTTACGTATTATGGATTGCATAGTTTGCAGCATCGAGGACAAGAAGGTGCGGGAATCGTTGTAACAGATGGGGAGCGTTTGCGAACACATAAAGGAAGCGGCCTTGTTAACGAAGTTTTCGGAAAAGGCGAGTTAGAGAATTTAATAGGATATGGTGCAATTGGCCATGTCCGGTATTCAACAGCGGGAGGAAACGAGCTTGCGAATGTGCAGCCATTATTATTCCGTTCCCAAACGAGTTCTCTAGCGCTCGCTCATAATGGAAATCTTGTGAATGCGAATGCGCTGAAACATCAATTAGAATCACAAGGAAGCATTTTTCAAACGACTTCGGACACAGAAGTGCTGGCGCATTTAATTAAGCGCAGCAGCTACACATCGTTAAAAGAAAAAATGCAAAACGCGCTCACAATGCTTAAAGGAGCTTATGCTTTTCTTGTCATGACAGAGAATGAAATGATGGTCGCACTCGATCCGAATGGTTTGCGTCCATTGTCACTTGGTATTTTAGGAGATGCGTATGTCGTAGCTTCAGAAACTTGTGCATTTGATGTTGTTGGAGCAACATACGTGCGTGATGTGCAGCCAGGTGAGCTCTTGATCATCAATGAAGACGGACTAAAGGTTGATAGTTTTTCAACTTCTGCTCAACGTTCTATGTGCTCGATGGAATACATTTATTTTTCAAGACCTGACAGCAACATCGAAGGCATCAACGTTCATGCTGCAAGAAAAAGCCTTGGGAAAAAGATGTTTGAAGAAGCACCAGTTGAAGCTGATGTTGTAACAGGTGTGCCGGATTCCAGTATTTCTGCGGCCATCGGATATGCAGAAGCATCAGGCATTCCGTACGAAATTGGATTGATCAAAAACCGTTATGTAGGCAGAACGTTCATCCAGCCATCACAGGAACTTCGTGAACTTGGTGTGAAAATGAAGCTATCTCCTGTTCGCGGGATTGTGGAAGGTAAGCGTGTTGTAATGGTCGATGACTCAATCGTTCGCGGAACAACAAGTCGCCGTATCGTCAAAATGCTGCGTGCCGCGGGTGCTACAGAAGTGCATGTAAGGATTACTGCACCGCCGATCGCTCATCCTTGTTATTACGGAATCGATACTTCTGAACGCGCTGAACTCATTGCATCAAAGCATTCTGTAGAAGAGATCCGGGAAATCATCGGAGCAGACTCGTTATCTTTTATATCAGTAGAAGGACTGATGGAAGGCATCGGCAGATCGAATGCTGAACCGAACTGCGGACAATGCTTAGCTTGTTTTACAGGCCGTTATCCGACTGAGATTTATCCAGATACAGTTTTACCATACGAAAAAGAGCTTGTTTAAGGGGGAGAAAACGATGGCAGAAGCATATAAACAAGCAGGAGTGAACATCGAGGCAGGTTATGAAGCGGTAGATCGCATCAAGAAACATGCAATGCGGACGAAAAGACCCGAAGTGTTAGCAGGACTTGGAAGTTTCGGAGCGATGTTTGACCTGTCCGGTTTTTCACATAAAGAGCCAGTTCTCGTATCAGGAACTGACGGTGTTGGAACGAAGCTGATGCTCGCTTTTATGATGGATAAGCATGACACAATCGGTGTGGATGCGGTTGCCATGTGTGTGAACGACATTGTTGCTCAAGGAGCTGAACCGCTTTATTTTCTAGACTATATTGCTTGCGGCACGCTTCACCCAGAAAAGGTAGAACAGATCGTAAAAGGAATCGCAGACGGCTGCGAACAAGCGGGCTGTGCGCTCATTGGCGGAGAAACTGCTGAGATGCCTGGCATGTATAATGGCGAGGAGTATGACCTAGCCGGGTTTACAGTTGGAATCGCTGAAAAATCAAAGCTGATCAATGGAGGGAATGTTAGTGAGAACGACGTGCTGATCGGTATCGCGTCGAATGGATTGCACTCAAACGGTTTTTCTCTTGTGCGTAAAGTTTTATTAGAGAATGCAGGACTGGATTTGAAAGAGCAGTATGAAGGCTTTTCAAAACCGCTTGGAGAAGAGCTTTTAACTCCCACACGCATTTATGTGAAGCCGTTATTGGAAGTGCTTGATAAGTTTACTGTAAATGGTGTCGCACATATAACAGGCGGTGGGTTCATCGAAAATATTCCTCGCATGCTGCCTGAAGGATTAGCTGCAGAAATTGATTATGGTTCTTGGCCAGTTCCAGCTATTTTCGACTTGATCGAGAAAAAAGGAAGCCTCACACGCAAAGAGATGTTTACAACGTTCAATATGGGAATCGGGATGGTGCTTGCTGTTTCAGAAGAAAACATGCTGCCGATCATCCGTTCATTAGAGGAAACAGGTGAGAGACCATATATTATCGGACGAGTTAAAAAAGGGGAAGGCGTTATCTTTGGCGGAGGTTCCATCGAATGAGAAAGATAGCTGTATTTGCATCAGGCAGCGGCAGCAATTTTCAGTCACTTGCAGAAGCTGTTAATAATGGTACATTAGAAGCTGAAATTGAACTGGTAGTTTGTGATAAACCAGGGGCAAAAGTAATCGACCGTGCTCGAAAACTTAATATACCAGTCTATACGTTTGTACCTAACACTTTTGCAACAAAAGCTGCATTTGAGCAGGACATTGTTAATGAATTGAAAAAACACGATGTTGAGTGGATTGCTCTTGCTGGATACATGCGGCTGATTGGGGAAGTGCTATTAAACGCATATGAAGGAAGAATCATTAACATACATCCTTCATATTTGCCTGCTTTTCCTGGAAAAGATGCAGTAGGACAGGCGCTTTCAGCAGGCGTTTCAGAAACAGGCGTAACGATTCATTTCGTGGATAGCGGGATGGATACAGGTCCGGTTATCGATCAAGTTAAGATACCCGTATTGCCCGGCGATACGAGCGATACGCTGCAGCAAAGAATCCAGCAAGCAGAACATAAATTGTACCCGGCCATATTACACAAACTTTTACAAAAAGACACCATAGGAGGCATCGTACAATGACCATCAAACGAGCATTGATTTCCGTATCGGACAAGAACGGGTTAATTCCATTTGCAGAAAAATTAGCGAAACATGGTGTTGAAATCATTTCAACAGGCGGAACGAAAAAAGCACTTCAAGATGCAGACATTCCTGTAATCGGAATTTCAGAAGTAACGGGTTTTCCTGAAATTATGGATGGTCGTGTTAAGACACTTCATCCTAAAATTCACGGAGGGCTTCTTGCAGTTCGTGACAACGAAACACATCAAAAAGCAATGCAGGAAAACGAAATTGCACCGATCGATCTCGTTGTTGTTAATCTGTATCCATTTAAAGAAACGGTTGCGAAGGAAGATACAACATTCGCTGATGCGATTGAAAATATTGATATCGGCGGACCGAGCATGCTTCGTTCGGCAGCGAAAAATCATAGATATGTAACTGTTGTTGTTGATCCGAAAGATTATGAGAAGGTTGAGACTGAACTCGAAAATGCAGGTGCAGTAAGTGAAGAGACACGCCGCAGACTTGCAGCGAAAACTTTCCGTCATACAGCAGCTTATGATGCGTTAATTGCAGAATACCTAACAACAGCTGTAGAGGAAGTGCACCCAGAATCATATACGGTTACGTTTGAGAAAAAACAAGATCTTCGTTATGGCGAAAATCCTCATCAAAAAGCTGCATTTTATTCAAAACCATTGAGCGGAACACTTTCTCTAACAGATGCTGAACAGCTTCACGGAAAAGAACTTTCCTACAACAACATCAATGATGCAGATGCGGCTCTTTCAATCGTGAAGGAATTTACAGATCCTGCTGTTGTTGCGGTTAAACATATGAATCCATGTGGTGTAGGAACAGGAACATCCATTACGGAAGCATACACACGTGCATTTGAAGCAGATCCTGTTTCTATTTTTGGAGGCATTGTTGCATCAAACACTGAGGTTAATGCGGAAACTGCAGAGAAAATGGCTGAGATTTTCTTAGAGATCATAATTGCACCTTCATTTACAGAAGAAGCATTAGCGATTTTAACAAAAAAGAAAAACATCCGTTTATTGAAGCTCGATTTTACAGAAGGAAAAGGAATCGCAAAGAAAATCACGACGGTTGCAGGCGGGATGCTTGTGCAGGATGAAGACGTCTTTGGGCTTGATGATGCAAATGTAACGATACCTACAAAACGCCAGCCGACTGAACAAGAGTGGAAAGATCTTCGTCTTGCTTGGAAAGTTGTTAAGCACGTGAAATCAAACGCAATCGTTCTTGCGAAGGATGAAATGACGGTCGGAGTTGGAGCGGGGCAGATGAACCGTGTTGGAGCAGCGAAGATTGCAATAGAGCAAGCAGCTGAGCGTGCGAATGGTTCTGCATTAGGATCCGATGCGTTCTTCCCTATGGATGATACGGTGGAAGCGGCTGCACGCGCAGGTGTTACGGCTATTATTCAGCCAGGCGGATCGATTAAAGACGAAGATTCGATCAAAAAAGCCGATGAACATGGCATTACGATGGTGTTCACAGGCGTAAGACATTTTAAGCATTAATTTAGCAAGATTGTTTCGCATACTTTGTTGCTCTTGGAAGTGGTGGATTACGCTACAGGATGCTCGCTTTCCGCGGGGCGTGCGGTGAGCCACCTTGGCGCTTTGCACCGGAAAGTGTCTCACCTGTCCCGCTTATCCCGCTGGAGTCTCGCACCTTGCACTCCAATCCACTTGTCAATGATGAAAATGAACAAACACTAGCCAAATGCAACAATCTTATAGAAAAGAGCCTTTAGCAACAATCAACGACCATTTTTTCGGCCGTTTCAGCAATTCAAAAAGGAGGCACACTAATGAACGTTCTTGTTATCGGAAAAGGGGGACGTGAACATGCGCTCGTCTGGAAGTTTGCGAACAGTCCGAGCGTGTCCCAAGTTTATGCAGCACCCGGCAATCCTGGAATTGGAGCAGAAGCAACATGTGTACCGATCAATGAAAACGACATTGATGAGCTTATTCATTTTGCGCAATCAAAAGATGTTGTATTAACGTTTGTCGGACCAGAAGTACCTTTGCTTGAAGGAATCGTTGACCAGTTTCAGAAAGCTGGACTCGTCATTTTCGGTCCAACTCAAGCAGCTGCGCAAATCGAGGGCAGCAAGTCTTTTGCGAAGAACCTAATGAGCAAGTACGGCATTCCTACTGCAGACTCTGAAACATTTACGGAGTATGAACAAGCTCTTCAATATGTCAGAGAAAAGGGCGCACCGATCGTTATAAAAGCGGACGGACTCGCTGCTGGTAAAGGCGTTATCGTCGCTATGACATTAAAAGAAGCGGAAGAAGGCCTTTATGAACTCATGGTCGATAAACGCTTTGGTGAAGCAAGTGAAAAAGTTGTAGTCGAGGAATTTTTAGAAGGTGAAGAGTTTTCGCTCATGTCTTTTGTTCATGACGAAATCGTATTGCCGATGGAAATCGCTCAAGACCATAAGCGTGCCTTTGATGGTGATGAAGGACCGAATACAGGCGGAATGGGTGCGTATTCTCCAGTACCGCAAATCAGCAAATCAGCTGTGCAGCGTGCGATTGAAGAGATCGTTCTTCCAACCGTTTCTGCTATGAAAAAAGAAGGCACTCCTTTTACAGGTATTTTGTACGCTGGATTGATCTTAACGAATGACGGACCAAAAGTAATCGAGTTCAATGCGCGATTTGGGGATCCTGAAACACAAGTCATCCTGCCGAGACTGGAAAATGACCTCGCTGAATTGCTTCTTTCTTTGTTAAACGGAGAAAAAGTAGAGTTGAACTGGTCGGAAGAAGCGGTTCTGGGTGTCGTACTAGCTTCTAAGGGATATCCCGTATCTTCTTCTGAACCGGCTGTTATTAACGGACTCGAAAAAATTTCAGAATACTCAAATGTGTTTCATGCGGGAACAAAGGGTTTTCGCGATGAGCTGCAAACAAATGGCGGAAGAGTACTTTTAGTAGCATCTTCAGGAGCAACGCTAAGTGAAGCACAGAAAAACGTATACGAAGAAATGAAGAAAATATCATGCGGAGGTTCTTTTTATCGCAAAGATATTGGCCACAAAGCGATATCACATGTAACTTTTTAATCGGATGATTACTAAAGGATTGTGGTCTGTGAAAGGGAGCCTTTGAAATGAAGATGATTGGAGCGAGCATCCTGAAGAGGAGATCATCCATTCCTCTTTTTCATAGCAACACTAAAAATAAGGCTGACTAATTTGGTGAACTACACCTTATTGGTCAGCCTTCTTCTATTGGGTTTGGATGGGATGTTGCAGATTCTGTTTTTGGTGATGAAGTATTTTGGGAAATCTTTAGCGGCTGAATAACATTGAGCGGCTGCCACCTTTTTAAAAACTGCATTCCAATAAATATGACAAACCCAGCGGCAACATAGGTAATGTAAGGTGCTGCAGTAGTTCCACCAGAAGTTAATGAATAAAGCTTTCCACCTAAAAAGTTTCCGATTGCTTCACCAATACCCGTAAAAACACTTGCCAGTCCAAAGAACATGCCGAGAAAACGTGCGACTGAAAGCTGAGAAATAGCTGTATCAAGTGTTGGCATCAGCATCATCTCGCCGACAATGAAAATTAGACCTGTAAATACAAAGAAAAATAAAGTGCTGGCAAAATACAAGCTGCCTAGCGAAAGCCCGATGCAAATTGTTCCGATCCCAACAGCTGTAAGGGGATGGAGGTTGCGGATAATATTTTTCGTAATCAGCGTCTGAATAAGTATGACCGTGATGCTGTTGATGGTCCAGATGATGCTTATATCTTTTCCGTTTTTGAGAACGTCATCTGCACGCAGAGGAAGCACAAGGGCAAACTGAACATAAAGTGCCCACACAAATATAGTCCCGATTACAAACACTAGAAACGGCCCGTTTTTTATTGCCTTTTTATATTCGCCCCATTCTATGGGCTCACAATTTCCACCGCTGCAGCCTGCCGGAAGGAAGAACCAGCTAATTATGCTTGCGAGTCCGTAAATGACTGCAGCTGTAATAAAGATCATTCTGAAGTTGTCTGTGAATACGGCAAATACAGTCAATCCCGCGAGAGCCATCCCAATATTAGCGAAAATTCCTCTTAGCGAAAAAGCAGTCGATCTCATTTCTTCTTTTACGAGGGAAGAGATGAACGCTTTCGTAGAGGGAGCATTCAGACCGAGACCAAGTCCGCTGAATACAGCTGTCATCAAGATAAAAGGATACGTTGAAAAATAAGCAAAACCAAGCAAGCCCAGTGCACGAATGATGGCTCCGATCGCGATAATAAAGCGTCTGCCTGTCCGATCAGCCAGTATCCCTCCGACTATACTACCAGCTTGCATAAATACGGAGATGACAGCTAACGTAAAACCAATTTGTGAAGCACTTAGACCGGTTTCTTTTTTTAACAAAATAGGCAGTACCGGCAGAACAAGATATGATCCGAGATGGGTGATAAATACGACTATCAATAAACCCAGCAGCGGTTTGTTGCCTTTTAATAGAGAATGTGTCGGCATAAAAGTGCCTCCAAATATTAAGAAGGATTAAATGGTGAACCTTCTTTTGTGATGGTTCCGAGGTCCATGTTGTTCATCTCTTTCGTTTTGTGAAAAAGGTCTGTCATTGGACAATAACGTACGATGCCCTCTGCGACTTTCATAGCTGCCATCATGATCATAAGAATGTAAGACTCTTTATAAGGCTTGCGTGTGAGTTTTGCGGTGTAAACAGATAGCAGTGTTAAGCCTGCAATAATACGAATCATGCTGTTAATAAGACCGATATTTTGTTTCATAATGAGCTCCTTTCAAAATGTAAGTATTTTTCAGCTGAATATGGTATTCTTGAAAAAACGAAATTTTCAGAGAAGACAGGTGAATCCAACATGAACCAACACATCGCGTTTTGGACAAAAGCACAAATGCGCCAGCAAGTGGCCGTCATTCAAGGAGAAATGGCACCGTCACTTGTCTTGAAAAATGCTAACTACCTAAATACCGCACTAAAAAAATGGGTAAGAGCTAACATCTGGATACTTAATGACCGCATTGTATATGTCGGAGAAAACCTCCCTGCAATAAATGATGGTACTGAAATCGTTGATGTAGAAGGTCAATTTGTTGTGCCGGGTTACATTGAACCACATTGTCATCCATTTCAACTTTATAATCCCCAGACACTCTCTCGATATGCATTACAGCGTGGAACGTCTGTATTTTTATGTGATAACTTCATGCTTCTTTTTGAAATGAAAGTTTCGAAAGCGCTTTCTTTTATGGAAGACCTGAATAAACTGCCTGCAAATTTCTTTTGGTGGTGCCGTTATGACGCCCAAACAGAGCTTGCAGAAGAAGAGAATTATTTTTCGGAAAAGTCGATTAAACAGCTGCTTGATAATCCATATGTTTTACAAGGCGGAGAACTGACGAGCTGGCCGCGTGTTCTGCATGGAGATGACACGATTCTTCACTGGATGCTTCAGACGAAAAAAGCTGGAAAGAAAATCGAGGGCCACTTGCCGGGAGCATCTGAAAAAACGTTAACGGCCATGACACTATTAGGCGTTGATTGTGACCATGAAGCGATGACCGGAACAGAAGTGATGGACCGCTTGAATGCAGGGCTTCAAGTTTCTCTTCGCTATTCTTCTATACGTCCAGATCTGCCTAAGCTCTTGCGTCAAATGAAAGAAGAAGGCATCACGAATTTTGAGCGGATCTTTTTTACGACAGACGGGTCAACGCCTGCTTTCTATGAAGAAGGTGTCACAGATAAAATGCTTTCGATCGCACTCGATGCAGGAATCGACCCTGTTGATGCTTATATGATGGTTTCTTATAATGTGGCAAGGTATTACGGTATGGATCATCTGTTTGGAATGGTCGCTCCGGGCCGTGTTGCCCATTTAAATATTTTAGATCGTCCCGGAAATCCTCTTCCAGTCTCTGTTCTAGCAAAAGGTAAATGGATGAAGCGGGATGGTGAGGATGTCAGCAATGATGCAGATTTTGAGTTTGACTGGGATGGCCACGGAATACAGAAACGCAATATTAGCTGGGATTTAAATGACGAGGATTTTCAGTTTTCTGGCCTTCTTGGAATAGAAATGTACAACAGTGTGATCACTCGACCATATAATGTATCGGTCAATCCTTTTACAGAAGAGATTAACGAACAGTCGGATGAATGTTTTCTTATGCTCATCGACAAGGAAGGGAAATGGAGAACCAATACAATCGTAAAGGGCTTTGCAAAAAATCTGTACGGATTCGCAAGTTCGTATTCGAACACGGGAGATCTTCTCATCATCGGAAAAAGCAAAAAGGATATGCATCTCGCTTTTCAGCGCCTGAAGGAAATCGGCGGCGGGATCGTCCTTGCTGAAAAAGGAGAAATCATTCGAGAGATAAAACTCCCGCTAGCGGGAGGAATGTCGAATATTGCTATCGAACAACTAATAGAAGAAGAAAAAGCTCTTACAAGTGCTTTGCGTGAACGAGGCTATGCGTATGAAGATCCGATCTATTCATTGCTGTTCTTTTCTTCGACTCACTTGCCATATATCCGTATTACGCAAAGAGGCATTTACGATGTTAAAAAGAAAGGGTTACTCTTTCCTTCGATTATGCGTTAATATAGAAAAGGATTGGGCAAAATAATACGATACAAAGGTAGTGAGCCCATGAAAAAGCTGTACATGATCTTGATGTCTATCATTCTTTTATTTACATTGTCTGCCTGTAGGGACGGTAAGGAAAAAGAAACGGATAAAGGGAAACCGGAAAAAACGGAGACGTCTCATCAAAAGGATCCAGAAGAAACGTTCTCATCTATCTTTCCGCTTACTGGCATTGCAACGAATGAAGAAGTCGATAACCGGGCTGTTGCAGTCATGGTGAACAACCATTGGAAAGCACGTCCGCAATCTGGTCTTCATAAAGCTGACATCGTGTACGAAGTATTAGCTGAAGGGGAACTTACGCGTTTACTCGCTATTTTCCAAAGTGAAATGCCGGAGAAGGTTGGCCCTGTGCGAAGTGCGAGAGATTACTATATTGAGCTCAGCCAAGGGTACAACGCCATGTTTGTGGCTCATGGCTATAGTCCTGAAGCGAAACAAATTTTACAAAGCGGTACGGTCGATAACATTAATGGCATGGATTATGATGGAACATTGTTTAAACGGGCTGATTTTAGAAAGCCCCCTCACAACTCCTATATCACCTCTGAAAATATTAAAAAGGGGATGGAGAAAATTGGGGCAGAAGAGACCGATAAAATTGATATGCTGCCGTTTTTAACAAAAAGCAGCTCGGTCAGTATTGTCGGAAAAGATGCCCATGATGTGACGATCACATATCCTGGCGGAGAAACTGTAGGCTATACGTATAACGAGAAAAAGAAAACATACGCACGTTCGAGTGATAACGAACCAACTATAGATAGGGAAACCGAAATTCCTATCACGCTAAGCAATGTATTTATTGTAGAAGCTGCTCACCGTGTTATCGATGATGCTGGAAGACGTGAAATTAATTTAACGTCTGGCGGAGATGCCATTCTGCTGCAGAACGGTGTCGCTCAAGAAATTAAATGGAAAAACGAGAATGGAAGAATCGTTCCTGATGGAGGAGCTTTCATTCCGGGAAAAACATGGATTAACATTGTGCCGAGTGGTATGGCAAATTCGGTAAAGATGCAATAGAAAAAAGGAGTGCATGTTTCATGCAAATTGATAAACTACGTGGAAAAGCGCTAGATCAGCTATTTGAATCTGTTCTTTCGCTGAAGGATATGGAAGAATGCTATCGATTCTTTGATGACCTTTGTACGATGAACGAGATTCAATCCCTGGCACAAAGACTAGAAGTGGCCCGCATGCTGCGTGATGGAAAGACGTATCACAAGATCGAAACAGAAACAGGAGCAAGCACAGCGACGATCTCCCGAGTAAAACGCTGCTTGAACTTTGGAAACGACACTTACGCGATGGTGCTTGAACGTGTTCATACAGAGGAAGAAAAAACGAAATAAATGGAAAAAGGAAAAAACCTGCCTGTTGGCAGGTTTTTTTTGTTGTGAGGACTTGGTGTTGTAGGTAATTCGCCTCGAAATTTGTCGTTCGATGTCGGTTCGTGGTTATCTGAAGTAAAAGTGTGGTAATCCTACTTGAAATTGTGGGATTACCACGGATTTTTATGGGATTATCCAACAAAAGTGTGGGATTGAAGCAAAAAAAGTACCGAGTGCCTCCCAACTGTTTAAAAAGAACAGTTTCGGCGTCCGAACCTGCACCTTTAACATGTAAAAAACCTGTATGTTTACAGGTTTTCACGATTTATTCTTCTTTCTTATCATCCGATTCGATGAGACCCAGTGCTTCAGCATCTTCTATCCGATAGCTGATGAGGACGTACTGGTAGGTTCCTTCTTCATCATCTCTCACATCTTTCGGAATCTCTGGCCACGTTTCTTGCATGTCCTCGTTTTTACCCATTGCTTTCATAATCGGTTCAATAGTTTTTCGCCATTCCCGTGATGTCATTTTTGATGATGAAGTATCAATAGAAACTTGATAAGGCAGCTTATCAAAGGTTTTACCATCTTTTTTCTCTGTTTTAATCTTTTCGAGTGCCTTTTGGTACATTTGCAAGCCTGGATCGAGACGCTGGTGCATCAAGGCAAGCGCCATTTCAACATGCTCGGCTTGTTCTTCGATGTTTCCTTTATAAATCACATCACTGAAATTTACGGATTTGTAGTATTTTTCGGTAAGATTCCCTAACTGCCGCGTTTCTGCAACCTCGAGCAGCTCTGCCTTTACTAATAGTTTTACATGATAGTAGAGACGGATCGGTTCCTCTCCCATTTGTTCAGCCAAATATTTAACGGTAACGGGTTTTTCCGATGCGAGATGAAGAATCCGGTTGCGCCTTGGATCTGATAGAATCTTCATCAACTCCATCGATAATATTTTCCACTTCACAATCATGCCTCCGCATACAAAATCTTTTCTCTAGGATAACACAATTGGTTAATTTTAGATTAATTTATCGTCCAAACAATCTTTACTTTCAATAATACAAATAAGACAAAAAGAGACATGATGGAGCACGAAATCAGCATGATATGTGAGATTGCTATGTTGAAAGAGAGCAGAGAAGATACAATTGCAAAAGACAATGGTGCAAGTCCTGCAGAAGAGGTTGCCATTAAGCTTTGAACCCTCCCCATCATTTTTGGATCGACGAGTTCTTGGGTAAGGGACGGGCTGATGATGTTGCTGATTGAAAGACAAAACCCTGAAACGATAAGGATGGAGATGCCTTGCCACAAGGAATTGATCTGGCTTAAGCATGCGCACAATAATCCTAAGGCAAAAACTAAGGACAGACTCGTAACGGCCCGCTTTTTACGAAGGTTGAGAATGCCGATCAAAATGGCACCGGATATCATCCCGATTGCGAGTGAGCTTTCTAGATAGCTAAGTACAAGAGCATCGCCTTTCAAGAAATCTTTTACAAGGATAGGAAGCCCGATATTCATAGGACCGACTAAGAAAAGGTTTACGACCACCGTCGTGCCCATTGTTACAAGCAAGTAAGGGATACCTTTTACATAAATGATACCTTCTTTTAGATCATGAAAAAAAGTTTTATCGTTTTCTTTTTTAGAAGCTCCTTCACTAGCTTCTTCGTTCATATTTCGAACTAATAAGGCACTTGCAAGGAGTAATATACCGGCTAGTGCGAAGGTTTCTTCAAATGACCTGAATTTCATCATAAAACCTGCAATCGCTGGAGCTATCAAAAAGGTCATCTGATTTGTTGTCTGCATGATAGAGTTTGCCCGGGTGATCTGTTCCTTGCTGATGATTGCGGGAATTAAGGAATTGCTTGCTGGCCAGAAAAAGGCATCAAGTACACCGAAACAAAAGGCGAAAATAGCAAGCATCCAAATATTCATGATATTCAGGTACAGAAGGAGAGCCAAAGAGAATATGATTGATCCCCTTATCAGGTTCACAATAAACAAAACTTGAGATCGTTTCCCCCGGTCAGCAAGTACACCGCCAAACATCATAAAAATAACACGTGGAAGTGTCGTCATCATCATGATGATCCCAAGCCACACTTTCAAATTTAACCCGTCAACAACAAACCAGGACTCTGTCGTTAAATAAATCGAGAACGCCATGCTGGAAAATGCAGAAGCCAGCCATAAAAAAATAAACGGTTTGCTCCTGAATAAAGAGTTGTGTACAGTCACTGATTCATAACTTTGTAAACCTTTTTCAAGTTCCACTAATAAACCCCCCACTAAAATAAATTACATCATTGTAAATATTTTTAATCATTGTAATTTATTTTAATGACAATGGATGAATTTGTAAATAGTCATTTAAAAAAATTTTAATGACTAATGAAAAATCCTTTCTGCATGTAGATCATGCAAAAAGGATTATCTTTTATAAAAGGTCACCAAGAATATCCTAAACTGCGCTCAAATTCGTCTTTTATCATGCTCATTTGCACTTGATCGCGGCATTGTCCGCGTATCCACTCGGCTTTACGGACGATGCCTTCTTGTACAAAACCGACCCGTTGTGCAAGTTTTACACTTCTTTCGTTATTTACAGCGGCTCTCAGCTCGATCCGATTTAATCCAAGTGTGTAGAAAGCGTACATAAGCATACTCCGAACAGCTCGGTGCGCGATTCCTCGGCCTTCAAACCCAGCACCGACCCAATAGCCCAGCATGCCGGACTGGTTGTGCCATTTTAGATCATACAAAGCGACTGAACCTGCAACTTGTCCTCGGCACCAAATAAAAAGAACAATGTCGGTTTGTTCTTTCATTTTTTTGTTAACGGTTTTGATGAACTGTTTCATCTCATTATTCGTCTGTGTATAGTCCACCCAGCCGATCCATGGGCCAAGGTGATGACGCGACTGATCCAACAACATTAAAATAGATTCAGATTCTTTCACATCTGGCTGTTTTAACATGACTTCTTCGTCAATTTGCCACATTAGCACGGCTGAACCTCCCCTAAACGAGTATGAACTTCACAATCTTTCCACATGATGAATCATAGAGTGAGAACTTTATTTTTGTTATAATGCAGAAGTACACAAAACGGTCTGCTATATCTGGCAGACACGGACTTTTTTACTTACAGATTAGATAACTTGTCAGAAGAAGGTTAATCAGCTGAAGGAGACAAGTTTAAGGCTGTAGTATAAGTGCAGCTAAGGCTGAACGATAAGGCTTTGTATCAGCTAAGTTTTCTTTTATATGAAAGGAAGAACACGATGTTTGATTATAGAAAATGGAAGCATGTGTTTAAGCTTGACCCAGATAAAGAGATTAGTGACAGTAACCTCGAGATTGTTTGCGAGAGTGGAACGGACGCTGTCATTGTAGGCGGCTCTGAAGGAGTGACGCTTGATAACACGCTCGATCTTTTATCACGGATCCGCAGATTTGCTGTTCCATGTGTGCTCGAAGTTTCAAACATAGAATCACTCACACCAGGGTTTGATTTTTACTATATTCCAACCGTTTTAAACGCGAAGGATGCTAATTTCATAACGGGTCTTCACACACAAGCATTAAAAGAGTTTGGCGATATTATGAATTGGGATGAGATCATTACGGAAGGCTATTGCATCGTGAACCCAGACTGCAAAGCGGCTGAACGTTCAAAAGCGGATGCAAGTCTAACAGCAGATGATGTTGTAGCATATGCCCGCTTGGCTGAAAAAATGTTTCAGCTTCCCATCTTTTATTTGGAATACAGCGGGATGTATGGTGATCCGGAGATTGCGAAAAAAGTGAAACATACGCTCGAAAATACTGTTTTTTATTATGGCGGAGGAATCACAACACCTGAACAGGCAGCCGAGATGGCAGAACACGCCGATACCGTTGTTGTCGGTAATATCATTTATGACGATCTGAACGCTGCGATCAAAACTGTAGAAGCGGTAAAGGACAGAAGTTGAAAAAATATAGAAAATAAGAGAAAATAAAATAAGAATATACGTTCGGGCGGTGAATGGAAAATGAGTATGCATCAATTGATTGAAAAACTATTAACAGGGTTGAACCCAGAGCAAAAAGAGGCAGTAAAACATACAGACGGGCCATTGCTCTTAATGGCTGGAGCGGGAAGCGGTAAGACGCGCGTTCTGACACACAGAATCGCGTATTTAATGATGGAAAAAGAAGTGGCGCCATGGAACATTCTGGCGATCACGTTCACAAACAAAGCAGCAAGAGAAATGAAGGAACGTGTTGCGAAGATTACAGGTCCAGTGGCAGAAGAAATCTGGATTTCAACGTTTCACTCGATGTGCGTTAGAATTTTGCGCCGTGATATCGATAGAATCGGATTTAACCGAAACTTCACGATTTTAGATGCGACAGATCAATTATCGGTCGTAAAAGCGGTTTTGAAAGATTTAAACTATGATCCTAAGAAATATGAACCAAGAGGAATCTTAAGCCAAATCTCTTCATTGAAAAATGAACTGAAAACAGCAGCTGATTTTGCGAAAGTAGCGAACGGTCATTTTGAAGGTGTCGTAAAAGAAGTTTATGAAAACTATGAAAAGCGCTTAAGAAAGAATCAGGCGCTTGATTTTGATGACCTTATCATGACGACGATTCAATTGTTTGCGAAAGTACCTGAAGTGCTGGAATTTTATCAGCGCAAGTTTCAATATATTCACGTGGATGAGTATCAGGATACGAACCGTGCGCAGTACATGCTCGTTAAAATGCTGGCAGACCGTTTCCGCAACCTTTGTGTTGTAGGGGATTCTGATCAGTCTATTTATGGATGGCGCGGTGCGGATATTGCTAACATTTTATCCTTTGAAAAAGATTATGATGATGCAAAAGTAATCTTGCTGGAACAAAACTATCGTTCAACGAAAAAGATTCTGCAAGCGGCGAATAAAGTCATTGAAAACAACATGAACCGCAAGCCGAAGAATCTTTGGACAGATAATATGGATGGAGCACAAATTACGTATTACCAAGGGGACGACGAGCAGGGAGAAAGCTTTTATGTAACAGGTAAAATCCGTGAAGCCGTCTCTGCCGGGAAACGTTCATACAATGATGTTGCGATTCTTTATCGTACGAATGCACAATCGCGTGTTATTGAGGAAGTTTTAATGAAATCGAACATTCCTTATAACATCGTCGGCGGCACGAAGTTCTATGACAGAAAAGAGATTAAAGACATTCTTGCGTATCTTCGTCTCATCTCAAACCCGGACGATGACATCAGCTTACAGCGAATCATTAATGTACCGAAACGCGGAATCGGTGCATCATCCGTCGATAAAGTGGCTCAATATGCTGCGTTGAATGATTTATCCATGTATCAAGCATTGCAAGAAGTGGAGCAGATCGGTTTAACGGCACGGGCTGCCAACACGCTGAAAGAATTTGCCGAGCAGATCACGAACTGGACGCGGCAGCAAGAATATTTATCTGTAACAGAGCTTGTTGAAGAAGTACTCGATAAAACAGGCTACAGAGAAGTGTTAAAGGCAGAAAAAACAATCGAAGCACAAAGCCGTTTAGAAAATATTGATGAATTCATCTCCGTTACGAATGATTTTGAAAAGAAACAAGAAGATAAGTCACTGATTGCTTTTTTAACAGATTTAGCGCTTGTAGCGGATATTGATAAGCTTGATGAAGACCCGAATGAAGAGAAGCCGAAAGAAGCGGTTGTACTCATGACGCTTCACTCAGCAAAAGGTCTTGAGTTCCCGATGGTCTTCCTAATGGGGCTGGAAGAAGGGGTATTCCCTCATAGCCGTGCATTGTTTGAAGAAAACGAGATGGAAGAAGAGCGCCGCCTCGCATACGTTGGAATCACACGTGCTGAAGAAGAACTCTTCCTGACAAATGCAAGAATGCGTACATTATACGGCCGTACGACGACGAACCCGGAATCTCGTTTTATCGCGGAAATTCCGAGTGAACTACTAGAATCAGAAGTGAAAGACAAGCCTTCTGTACCATGGGGTTCATCTGCTCGTTCTGGCGGAGGATCAACGCCTTCCTTCATGAGTCCGAAAAAGAAAACCGTAACACCTGTCTACCAATCTTCCGGCGGAGAAAAACTGGCTTGGAGAGTTGGGGACAAAGTGAAGCATCGCAAATGGGAAACAGGAACAGTCGTGAGTATGCGTGGTGAAGGAGATTCACTCGAGCTTGATATCGCGTTCCCTCAGCCTGTCGGTGTAAAAAGATTGCTGGCGAAATTCGCCCCTATCGAAAAAGCGTAATTGAAGGAGTGAAAAGGGTTGAACGAAGAACGTGCGAAAGAACGAGTCCTGGAACTCCGGGAGCTTTTAGAAAAATATAGTTACGAATATCATGTGCTGGACAAACCGACCGTCCCTGATGCGGAATACGACCAGCTTTTACAAGAACTGATCGAGCTAGAAAATAACCACCCAGAACTGCATGACGAGCATTCACCTACAGTACGTGTAGGTGGTGCCGTTTTGGATTTCTTTGTAAAGGTAGAACACACTGTTCCGATGCTTAGCCTTGGAAATGCATTTAACGACCAAGATCTTCGTGATTTTGACCGCCGTGTACGTGAAGGTGTTGGGGATAACGTAACGTATGTTGCTGAACTGAAAATTGATGGTCTCGCGGTTTCACTTACTTATGAAAACGGAAAATTCATTCGGGGAGCAACACGCGGAGATGGCACAATCGGAGAAGACATTACGAACAATTTAAAGACAATTCGTTCCATTCCTTTTAAGCTGAAAGAAAATGTGATGCTCGAAGTGCGCGGGGAAGCGTTTATGCCGAAGAAATCTTTTCAGAAGCTGAATGAAAAGCGTGAAGAAGAAGGTCAGGAACTGTTTGCGAATCCTAGAAATGCAGCGGCAGGATCGCTGCGTCAGCTGGATCCAAAAATTGCGGCAAGCCGTAACCTCGATATCTTTTTATACGGAGTAGGAAAGCTGGAAGGCCATTCGGTAGATTCGCATGATGAGAGTTTGAAATTTTTAAGCCACCTTGGATTCAAAACAAATCCTGAGTGGAAAAAGTGTGAAAACATCGACGAAGTGATTGATTTTGTGAACGGCTGGCAGGAAAAACGGCCAGACCTCCCATATGAAATCGACGGTATCGTTATTAAAGTCAATTCTCTTTATCAGCAAGAAGAATTAGGTTTTACAGCGAAAAGTCCGCGCTGGGCGACTGCATATAAGTTTCCTGCTGAGGAAGTAGTGACAAAGCTTGAAGGCATCGAGCTGAGTGTCGGACGTACAGGTGTTGTAACGCCAACTGCCTTGCTTCAGCCTGTTTTAGTAGCAGGAACGACGGTGAAGCGCGCTTCACTACATAATGAGGATTTAATTCGCGAAAAAGACATCAAGATCGGTGATTATGTGGTCGTGAAAAAAGCCGGCGACATTATCCCGGAAGTTGTGAATGTCATTACAGAGCGCCGAACAGGAGACGAAACAGATTTTCATATGCCAACAGAGTGTCCAGAATGCGAAAGTAAGCTTGAACGCCTGGAAGGGGAAGTGGCATTACGCTGTTTGAACCCGCAATGTCCTGCTCAGATCCGAGAAGGATTCATTCACTTTGTTTCACGTAATGCAATGAATATTGATGGACTTGGTGAAAAAGTAGTAGCGCAGCTTTTTAAGGAAAAGCTGATTGATAATGTTGCAGATTTGTACAAATTAGATCGTGATAAACTATTAGAATTAGAACGTATGGGAGAAAAATCGGCAGATAATCTGCTTGCTGCCATCGAAAAATCAAAAGAAAATTCATTAGAGCGACTTCTTTTTGGACTTGGAATCCGTCATGTAGGAGCGAAAGCGGCAAAGACGATCGCGCAGCGCTTTGAAACGATTGAAGCAATAATGACTGCCGAAAAAGAAGAACTGCTCTCAGTTGAAGAAATCGGTGAAAAGATGGCCGAGTCAATTGTTCTCTATTTTTCTAAGCCAGAAGTGAAAGAACTGATGGACGAGCTTCGTGACCTTGGTGTGAATATGACGTACAAAGGACCGAAACTTGTAAAAGCAGAAGACTTAGACACGCCATTTGCTGGAAAAACCGTCGTATTAACAGGAAAACTTTCGATTTTAACAAGAAATGATGCGAAAGAAAAATTAGAGCGCTTAGGAGCGAAAGTGACAGGAAGCGTGAGTAAAAATACTGATATGCTGATTGCCGGAGAAGATGCTGGATCCAAACTTGATAAAGCAAAATCACTAGGCGTTGAAGTATGGGATGAGCAGCAACTGATTGATGAGCTTAATAAATAAGATGAGCAGGAGCTTAGCATAACTAGAGGAGTGTCCGTAATGATCAAACGGGTTAGCCTTTTATCCTTAAGTCTTTTACTGCTTTTAACTGGCTGTTTTGGTAAAGATGAGCTGGAAAAAGAAGAGAAGGTTGTACAGGAGAAGGGGAAGAAAGACGAAAAGGCAATAATCACTGGAGAAATCAACACAGGGGAAAAATATTACCGAAGCATTTTTCCTTTTGAACCAGGTGGTGCGCGTGGTGTAATTCGTTTTGGGGTCGATAACCGGCTGGATATTAACGAATTTGAAATGGGCTTGATGCGTGTTGCTCAAGAAACGTTCAGTACAGATAAATACTTTTTTCAAGAAGGCCAATTTTTGAATGAATCTACGGTAACCAATTGGCTGAAAAGAGCCGATGAAAAATCGAATAAAAGCAAAAGTGATTTTAATCAAAAAGGATTAAACCCAGCACTCGGTGTGAAAATCAATGAAAATGATCCGAAGTATACCGATAATTTGCTAGAGGCAAATAAGAAAAACCCGAAGTACCTTTCTTATGTTTTAGAGCACAACTATCTTGTTCAGAGTGGAGATGGAAAAGTTAAACTCGGCGGTGTGGTTGTTGGTTTATCTTTTAACTCAACATACTACTATGATGCAAAAGACAAGGCAGGTTTGATTTATCCAGGCCAAGTGAAGCTGGACCGTAATAAGGTTAAGGCTGAAGCGAAAAAAATGGCAGGTGAGGTTGCAAGCCGTCTGCGCTCAAATCCTAAACTGCAAGATGTTCCAATCGTTATTGCTCTTTATCAAGAGGAAGAACGTGATTCCGTAACGCCTGGAAACTTTTTTGGAGCAGGTGTTGTGAAAAAAGGAAGCAACAGTGTTAGTTCATGGGAAGACGTGAATGAAGACTACGTTCTGTTCCCGTCAAGTGCAGCTTCCAAAAATAAACGTGATGATTATGAGAAATTTAATTCGTTTAAAGCGAAAGTTCAGCAATACTTTCCGAACTTTATCGGTGTCATCGGAAGAGGATTCTACAAAGATGGGAATTTAGAGCGAATGTCTGTGGAAATTCCGGTTCAATTCCGCGGCAAAGCAGAACTTATCTCTTTTACCCAATTTGTGGCCACTTCTGCTTTAGACGAGCTGCCGAACGTTCCGATTGAGGTTTATATTAACTCAGCCGTCGATCAGCCAGAGGCTTTGATCGTAAAAGACGAAACGACTCAGGACGAGCCGTTCGTTCATATTTATCGTAAATAATGATTTGCATGAGACCCGCTAAAGTTTTCAGCGGGTCTTTTATTGGTGAATGGGTTCGATACATATTTATTCGTTTTTTAAAACAGAATTTTCCTCTGAATGTGGAAAAACTTAATTAATCATTCAGCAAGAAGTAAGAAGATGCACAATGACGCTTTTTCATCGAAATATTAAGTATTCTGACTATTTCTGATTGTTTGAACAAAAGTAATGGATAATGTAGAATATACGTGGGTTAACCAATTTTGAAACCGCTTTAATAGGAGGGGGATATATTATGACACGTGAATACCGTCATGAACCATTTATGGATTTTTCAGTTCCTGCAAACAAGGAAGCTTATGAAAAAGGTTTGAAGCTAGTAAATTCTGACCTAGGTAAAGAATATCCGCTTGTTATCGGAAGTGAAAAAGTAACAACCGATGAAAAAATCGTTTCTATAAATCCAGCAAACAAAGAAGAAGTGATTGGATCTGTTTCCAAAGCTACTCAAGATCATGCTGAACAAGCGATGCAAGCTGCTTTAACTGCATTTGAATCTTGGAAGAAGTGGGATCCTGAGCACCGCGCGAACATCTTGTTCCGTGCTGCAGCAATCATTCGCCGCCGTAAGTATGAGTTCTCTGCAATGCTTACAAAAGAAGCAGGTAAGCCATGGAGAGAAGCAGATGCTGACACAGCTGAAGCAATTGATTTCCTTGAATACTATGCTCGCCAAGCGATAAAGCTTAAAGCTGGTCAGCCAGTTGTAAGCCGTGATGGTGAAATCAACAAATTTAACTATATCCCATTAGGAGTAGGTATCGTTATCTCTCCATTTAACTTCCCGTTCGCGATCATGGCAGGTACAACTGTTGCAGCGATCGTTGGCGGAAACTCTGTACTTCTTAAGCCAGCTAACTCTACACCAGTTATTGCTGCGAAATTCGTAGAAGTTATGGAAGAAGCAGGTCTTCCTGCAGGCGTACTTAACTTTGTTCCAGGTAGCGGAGCAGAGATCGGTGACTACCTAGTAGACCACCCGAAAACTCGTTTTGTATCCTTCACAGGTTCTCGTGAAGTAGGCTGCCGCATTTATGAGCGTGCAGCTAAAGTACAGCCTGGACAAATCTGGCTGAAGCGTGTAATTGCTGAAATGGGCGGAAAAGACACAGTCGTTGTTGACCGTGATGCTGATCTTGACTTAGCAGCAAGCTCAATCGTGTACTCTGCGTTCGGATTCTCCGGACAAAAATGTTCTGCTGGATCTCGTGCAGTTATCCACCAAGACGTTTACGATGAAGTTCTAGAAAAAGCAGTAGCTTTAACGAAAACATTAACTATGGGAAGCCCAGAAGAAGTTGGCACTTACATGGGGCCAGTAATCGACCAAGCTTCTTTCAATAAAATCATGAAATACATCGAAATCGGAAAAGAAGAAGGTCGTTTGATGACTGGTGGGGAAGGCGACGACTCTAAAGGTTACTTCATTCAGCCAACAATCTTTGCTGATGTAGATGAAAAAGCTCGTTTGATGCAAGAAGAAATTTTCGGACCAGTTGTAGCCGTAAGTAAAGCACGTGACTTCGATCACATGATGGAAATCGCAAACAACACAGACTACGGTCTAACTGGAGCACTTCTTTCAAACAACCGTGAAAACATTGAGCGCGCACGCGAAGAGTTCCACGTAGGTAACTTCTACATCAACCGTGGATGTACAGGTGCTATTGTTGGATACCAGCCGTTCGGCGGATTCAACATGTCTGGGACTGACTCAAAAGCAGGCGGACCAGACTACCTAATCCTTCACATGCAAGCAAAAACAACTTCAGAAACACTTTAATTAGTTGATCGAAAAGCCTTTCCTTTTTTAAGGGAGAGGCTTTTTTTCATTAAGAAGGTGTTTAGGTGCGATTGCCTGATTGAGGTTGGCGCGTGTGTCGAATTTTATCGAATTGCGATTATGTTTAGCATTTTTGTGTCATTCACATTAAAAAGTGTGAGATTGTGATGAAAAAGTCTGAGTATATCGGAGTAAAGTGTGGGAATACAACTAATATGTACTGCTAAAAGCTAATTCAGCAATAAAACTGCCTGTCCTCAGCTGTTGTAACAGATATTTTGTTCGATAACGGATGATTATTCGGCTTTCAGGAAACGTTAATCGTATAAATAAGTCTGGAAAGCAGGTGTTTTTATGTCGAAACAAGATAAGGAACAGAAGAAGAAGCTTCAAGAAGTCAATTTAGACGAAACAATGCCTCATCAAATCAGCTCGCCTGACTTTAAAAGTGCCGGTATGAAAATGGAGGCACCATTTGAGAACGAACACGGGGTCGTGATCGGTGACAGTTTTTATGATTCACCGAATTCACCGCTAAACAACTGGAGTACGGACACAGATCCAGAAATCATGTCAGGAGAAAATTGGGTTCATCCGACAAATGATATCGGCTGGAACACGAACCAAAACCGTGACCTCATCGAAAAAAAGATACCACCAAAAGAAGGCATGCTTAAGCACCCCACAAAAGACTCCAGCTATGGAAAAGACTAAACATCCGCAGCGGCGGGTGTTTTTCTTTTTAAACCCTATTCCGTATAGTAATATAAAGGCGGTAGCGTACATAAAAAATGGGAGGCTGGAGCACATGGCATACTTCGCAGCAATCTTATATATGGAAAAACCGGAATTGAATCAAGAATATCGTCAAGCGCACCTGGATTACCTAGCAGCACTTGTTGAGCAGGAAAAAGTTCATTTAAAAGGACCTTTTACTGATGGTGCTGGAGGCATGGTCGTATACAAAGCGGAATCAATGGAAGAAGCTCAAAAGTTAGCAGAAGAAGATCCATATGTAAAAGAAGGCGTTCGCCGATTAGAACTTCATGAGTGGGGAATTTAATTTTATAGTGAGTTTAAATCGGTCCAGATTGTTTGGGCCGTTTTTTTTTGGGCGAATAGTGTCGAAATTTGTAGAAAGACTCAATAATTTCAAAAGAGACTCAATTCTGTATGGAAGAGACTCAATTCACTCAAAAAGAGACTCAATCAGCTCACAAAGAGACTCAATTTTCCATAATTAGACTCAATCCCCTGATTCTCTGCTAAATCTCACTAGAAATTTATTCCTCTTACTCGGCTTAGTTGCTTATACTGCGCGGTTTTTGTTATCATCAGAATAATACTTTGCAACAAGAAGTTTTGGAGGTGGCTTAGCTTGTCTCGAATATCGAAAGAACAAGTGAAACATGTGGCTCATTTAGCCAGATTAGCGGTTACAGAAGAAGAGACCGAATTGCTGACACAGCAATTAGACAAAATTATAGGGTTTGCCGAAGAATTGAACGAGCTTGACACTGAAAACGTGGAGCCGACTACGCACGTTTTGGATCTGAAGAATGTCCTTCGTGAAGATGAAGTAAGAAATTCAGTATCTGTTGATGAGGCGATGAAAAATGCGCCAGCACAAAGAGATGGACAATTTAAAGTTCCAAACATTTTAGAGTAGGAGGAACCACCGCGCATGTCGATTTTAGATAAAAAAATATCAGAACTGCATGAACTATTACATAAAAAAAGCTTAAGCGTTTCAGATCTTGTAGATGCATCATTTGACCGCATTCATCAAGTTGATGATAAAGTAAAAGCTTTTTTAACATTGAATGAAGAATATAGCCGCATTAAAGCGAAACAGCTTGATGAAAAGCTTGTATCTGGCGCTGACAGAGGACTTCTGTTCGGAATGCCGATTGGAATTAAAGACAACATTGTCACAAAAGGGATCCGCACAACTTGCGCTTCTCGCATTCTAGAAAACTTTGAACCGATTTATGATGCAACTGTTGTAGAACGACTGACAGCTGCTGACACAGTAACAATCGGAAAATTGAACATGGACGAGTTTGCCATGGGTTCATCGAACGAAAACTCGGGGTTCCACCCGACGTTTAACCCGTGGGATTTGTCATGCGTTCCAGGCGGATCATCAGGTGCATCCGCAGCATCCGTTTCAGCGGGAGAAGTCCTTTTTTCATTAGGATCTGATACAGGCGGTTCGATTCGACAGCCAGCTGCATTCTGTGGCGTAGTTGGATTGAAACCCACTTACGGTCTTGTTTCACGTTACGGATTAGTGGCTTTTGCGTCATCACTCGACCAGATCGGACCGATTACAAAATCAGTTGAAGACAACGCATACCTGCTTCAGGTCATTGCAGGAAACGATCCGATGGACTCCACTTCTGCAAAGGTAGATGTGCCTGATTATCTGGCATCTTTAACTGGTGAAGTAAAAGGGCTGAAGATCGCGGTTCCAAAAGAATACCTTGGCGAAGGCGTTGAGGCTGGCGTTAAAGAAAACGTGATGAAGGCGTTGAAGGTGCTTGAAGGATTGGGAGCAACATGGGAAGAAGTTTCTCTGCCGCATTCACGCTATGCATTAGCAACCTATTACTTGCTGTCTTCATCTGAAGCTTCAGCGAACCTTTCCCGTTTTGACGGCGTTCGGTACGGACTGCGTTCAGATAACAGCAACAACTTGATCGATATGTACAAGCAATCGCGCAGTGAAGGATTTGGGGAAGAAGTGAAGCGTCGTATCATGCTTGGGACTTTTGCATTAAGCTCTGGATACTATGATGCTTATTACAAAAAAGCGCAAAAAGTACGTACGCTGATAAAAGAAGACTTTACAAACATCTTTGAAAAATATGATGTTATCATCGGGCCGACAACACCATCTGCATCATTTAAATGCGGATCGATGGTAAAAGACCCTGTAACGATGTACATGAACGATATTTTAACGATTCCTGTAAACTTAGCGGGTGTGCCGGCGATTTCTGTACCATGCGGATTCTCAGACGGTTTGCCGATTGGGCTTCAAATCATCGGGAAGCATTTTGATGAAAAAATGCTCTATCGAGTCGCACATGCGTTTGAACAAGCAACAGAACATCATAAGGCAAAGCCGAAGCTGTAGGGGGTGCAGAAAATGAGCGAATTTGAAACGATTATTGGATTAGAAGTACATGTTGAGCTAAAAACAAACACAAAGATTTTCTGCGGCTGTTCTACAAACTTTGGTGCACCGCCTAACACGAATGTTTGTCCGATTTGTTTAGGACACCCAGGCGTTCTGCCAGTTGTGAACCACCAGGCGGTTGACTTTGCGATGCGTGCAGCACTGGCGCTAAATTGTGAGATCAATCGGGAAACGAAATTTGATCGCAAAAACTACTTTTATCCAGATAACCCGAAAGCATATCAAGTATCGCAGTTTGATAAGCCGATCGGGGAACACGGATGGATCGAGATCGAAGTTGGCGGAAATAAGAAGAAGATCGGAATCACACGTATTCATATGGAAGAGGACGCGGGGAAACTGACACATACAGCGGATGGTTCACTCGTTGACCTTAACCGTCAAGGAACGCCGCTAGTGGAAATCGTTTCAGAGCCAGATATCCGTACACCTGAAGAAGCGTATGCGTACTTAGAAAAATTAAAAGCGATTATTCAATACACCGAAGTTTCGGACTGTAAAATGGAAGAGGGATCACTCCGCTGTGATGCTAACATTTCCATTCGCCCAGTCGGTCAAGAGGAGTTTGGAACGAAGGCAGAACTGAAGAACTTGAACTCGTTTGCTTTTGTTCAAAAAGGATTAGAGCATGAAGAGAAGCGCCAGCGTGAAGTCGTTTCTGCTGGAGGAGAAATTCTTCAAGAAACGCGCCGCTATGATGAAGCTTCCAAAACGACAATTCTTATGCGTGTAAAAGAAGGTTCTGACGACTATCGTTACTTCCCTGAGCCTGATCTTGTGTCCATTTTTATTGATGAAGAGTGGATGGATCGAGTGAAATCGGAAATTCCAGAACTGCCGGATGCCCGCCAAAAGAGATATGTTGGTGAATTTGGACTTCCGGAATACGATGCAAAAGTACTTACGATGACAAAAGAGATGGCCGATTTCTTTGAAGCGGCGATCGATGCCGGAGCCGATGCAAAACAAGCTTCAAACTGGATCATGGGTGAAGTGAGTGCATACTTGAATAACGAAGGCAAAGAGCTGAAGCAAACAGCATTAACTGCTGAAGGACTTGCTGTCATGATCAAGCTTATTGAAAACGGAACGATTTCTAACAAAATCGCTAAAACCGTATTTAAAGAATTGATCGAGAACGGTGGAGACGCAGAAAAAATCGTTAAGGAAAAAGGACTTGTCCAGATTTCTGACGAAGGAGCAATTCGCGAAATCGTTGTAAAAATACTCGATGCAAACGAGCAATCTGTTGCTGATTATAAAGACGGAAAAGAAAAAGCAGTCGGATTCCTAGTCGGCCAAGTGATGAAAGAAACAAAGGGGAAAGCAAACCCGCCGCTAGTTAATAAATTGATTGTAGAAGAATTGAAGAAAAGATAAAAAATGAGCAGCCCAATCTTGGGTTGCTTATTTTTCATTCTATTAAATACCAATAAGTGGTAATATTATTGAATACGATAATGGGATTGCGGGGTAATTTAGAATGACGATATTGATTTTACTGGGGATGATTTTAACTGTTGTTCTTTTATCCGCCAAAAAGGTGTGGGTACCAGCCGGGTTTGTGACAAGTATTAGGTTCAAACTGAAAGATAGTAAGCTAAGTACAAATCATTGGATAGCTGGAGCGGCTATGTTTCTAACAAACGCTCTATTATTTGCATTGGCTATTATACTCTTCTTTTATGTTCCCTTTGGAATGCCGATTTGCTTAATCATTTGTATCCCGCTTAGCATGTTCATTTGGTATCTTTTTTCAGAAACTTGGCAGGGGTCTTATACAGATAAGATTAAATTTGCTTGTATCGGCAGCTCCTTTTTTCTTGTTTTTATTGGATGGGTCGTCTGGAAATATTCAACGCTAGAACCTGCTTTTCCAGGTGATGATCTGTTCATGGCATGGATTGGTACACTGCTCGCCATAATCGTCAGTTCAGGAGCTTTTGTTGTCAGTTTGTTTGTCATACTGAAAAAGAAAAGAAATAATACATAAACATCTAAGGAGAAAAATTCATGGGTGCTATTATCCTATTTATCATTATTGGCTGTGTGGTTGCAGGGATTCGTTTGTGGAAAAGAAAACGGATATTATCATTAGTTTTATTTAGTCCTGCCATGATTACGATTGGATTTATTGGTTATTTTATTTATGAATCTTCGTATCATACAAATCCAGATTCTGTGCAGTTCTCTGTGCAAAAAGAAAATCATACTTACTATGTCACTGGAACATGGAAAGACCGCTTAGATGGCTACCGATTTCCTTCTGATTTTCTTGTATTCTATGTTCCGAATAACGAGCAAGTTTTAAGTGTGAAACGTGATAGGATGAAAAACTACAAAAAAGCGGACTGGGATTTTTTAAACGGACAAGTAAAAGATTGGGTAGATAAGAAGCCGCATCCAAAAGTGAAACCTCAGATTTTCGATTTGAAAACAGATAAAGAATTTACGTTTTCGTTCACTTTGCCAGAAAACATCGAGCCAGGTGATGTAAAATTGTATTATGCACACACTAGAGAAGAGCCTATGGACGCGTTGGAGTTTTGGTTTAAGGCTATTAAAATAAAATAAAGGAGCTATTAGTCTATGATTAAACGTATTGCGACGGTTGCC